>BQIZ01000303.1 GCA_021604365.1 Nitrospirales bacterium | reverse complement strand
TCCGGCGTCGAAATGGATCTGACGACCAACCGGTTTGCGACGTTTGCCGACCTGTATCAATACTGCTACAGGGTCGCGTCAGTGGTTGGGCTCATTTGCCTCAAGATATTTCAAACCCAATCCCCCGCAGCAGAAGAGTATGCGGTCAATTTGGGATTGGCGTTTCAATTAACCAATATTCTTCGGGATCTCAAAGGGGATGCCGAACAGAACCGCATCTATCTTCCGCTAGAGGACTTACAGCGATTCGGCTACTCGGAAGAAGCTCTCCTTCGCCAGCAAGAATCGCCAGCGCTGGTTGAACTGGTGAAATTTGAATGCGAAAGAGCTCACACCTATTACCACCAAGCACAAGAAATTCTCCAAACCCTTCCCCCCGCCGATCAAAAGTCCCTGGTGGTTTCCGAAATCATGCGTGGGGTCTACAGCCGTATCCTCAAACAACTCGAAGACCAACAGTATCAGGTGTTCGGCCCACGGATTCGAGTCGCCCCCCTGCAACGACTCGGGATTGCCGCCAATATCTGGATTCGGTCATTTCTCTCCCATAACATTGCCCCATCAGTGTGACACGCCACATTCTGATACTGAGTGGAAATCTGCCCGGATTACTCACGGCTTTTCGGCTCGTCCCCTACGGATTCCGGATCACCATTCTCGAACACCACAGATCTTTTTCTCCAGCAACAGCCTCCTCCCATTTTTCCGAATCGAGAGAACCGGAACCTCCAACATCCTTTCAACGCCTCGCGACACAGCCCTCCCCGCTCATTCTTCCCAGGTATTACCATGCTACATGGGCACTTTTTCAGGAACTGGCCTTCGAACATGCAGCCCAATCCATTCAACCGGTTGAGCTGGAGTTTGGGACATCCGAAGGCTTAACAGAGACGCTATCCCACACGCACGGAATTGCGACTCTTCATCCCATGATCCGACTCGCCGGCTTTCGCGGCCTTCCCTGGGCTGATCGATGGCATTTGATGAATTTTTTAGAAAAAAAATGGGAAGAGCCCCATTCACCGGATCACCACCCTGACATGCTCACAGTTGAATCCTGGCTGAATTCGGCTCAACAATCGGCTCTTGCACGCCAACGTATCTGGAACCCATTTTGTCGATTATTTTTAGGATGTGATGTGACCCAGGCATCGCTCGAGTATTTCCTGGAGGTACTCTCGCGATTCTGGTTATCCAAACCCAATGGACCGGAGATATACCTAGCCTCACCTGACATGCTCGACCATCTACAAGAACAGCTCAGACAGGTCCTACTTGGAAAAGGAGTGACGTTTTATCCCTCAAACGAAATCACCCTCATTCAAGCAGACACAGAACGCATTCGGGCCATCGTCCTGGATAAGGGCGAACCCCTCACCGCTGACCTCTACGTCTCGCCCCTCTCCCCTCCAGAGCTTCTTCGACTCTTGCCGGAAAGAGCCCCGGCTCGCTTTTCTTGTTTTTCCCATTTGGCTCATCTACAGGAATCCTCAGGAACACTTGTCCAAATGACCCTGAACGACACATTCCTTCCCCCTC
The DNA here is from genome assembly GCA_021604365.1 of Nitrospirales bacterium. Taxonomy (GTDB): domain Bacteria; phylum Nitrospirota; class Nitrospiria; order Nitrospirales; family UBA8639; genus Nitrospira_E. The sequence continues at coordinate 967 of BQIZ01000303.1, read as the reverse complement.
GCCTGATCCTCAACTCCGGTGTCTTTGATTGGATAACCAGCCAGACAGTTCGGAATACTGATGGCGCCAAGACGTCGATCACAGGCATTACCCTTTCCCCTTCGCCATCCTCAGGGCATACCGCTGAGTGGCTGAAAGAAACGGTCTGGCCTCATATCAAAAAAATACTTCAAATTTCTTCTGAGCAATCATTCCCCTCCGGTGAGCCACCAGTCACTCAATCAGTTTATCGGTATCTTCCTTGCCTGGCGGGTATTCGCACCTTTCGCCCTCTGCCTCACACGCCCATTCCCAATCTCTTTCTTGCTGGACCCTGGACAGCCACTCCACTCCCTCCTTCTCTGGAAAGCACCATCTTGAGTGCCTCGGCCTGTGCGAGGGCTGTGACTGAATGGGTTCAGGCCTCTTCACATTGACATCCTAAACCGTCAAATTTAAGATCCCCTCAATGGATCTTCATCAACTCAAATCTTCCCTTCACGAATGCCAACGATGTGGATTGTCTGCAGGACGCACTCAAGTGGTGTTTGGGACAGGACATCCTCAGGCTGACATCATGTTTGTCGGAGAAGCCCCGGGCTTTTATGAAGACCGGGAGGGAGAGCCTTTTGTCGGGGCGGCAGGGAAATTACTCAACGAGTTGCTTCAATCGATCGGGCTCAGTCGCGCGGATATTTTTATTGCCAACGTCATTAAATGCCGGCCACCCAACAATCGAGATCCCCTTCCAGAGGAAATCGAGACGTGCAAACCGTTTCTGCTTCAACAAATCGAACTCATCAAGCCCAAATTGGTTTGCACGTTAGGAAACTTTGCCACACAAACCTTATTGGAAAGAAAAGTCGGTATCACCAAAGTACGCGGGCAGGTCATCCGAATGCCCAACTTCATCGTGTTCCCACTCCTTCATCCGGCAGCCGCACTCCACCAGGGCAATCTGCGGATTCCTCTCAAGGAAGATTTTCAA
>BQIZ01000302.1 GCA_021604365.1 Nitrospirales bacterium | reverse complement strand
GTCTTTACCGCAATTTCATGTTTACCGTCCGTAGCCTAAAAGAAAGTGCGCCGGAATGGCATTCCAGCCAGGCCAGGATTGGGGTCAGTAATACAGGTGAAGGCCAATCCCGATCCACTCGGTTCGCTGAGAATAGAATTGGCCGTTGGGTGAAGCCCCCTCGTAATACTCCATTAATAATTGCAGCTTGCGGTCGCCGATGCGGGCATTTTCGAATTGAAGCCCAGCCATTAGCGAACGGTTGACTGTCCAATTGCTTCTCTCGTTGACCTGGAAATCTCCATACGCCACCGGACGAATCTTCCCGCTCAACAATGTCCAAGGGCTTGTCAGTTCAGCCCCGAATTGGCTGGTGCCGCGCCCTAGCGTGTTGGGGTCCCGATCCACCAGAATCCCGCCGCCGCCATACACACGGAACCAGTTGAACAGTTCATAGGACAACTTCAGATCGAATTCTTCATAGGACAAATTGATTCTGTTCGGCTGATTATTGAGAATGAATTCATCCCCAAGATGTGAACTTTGATGATGGACGCGAATGAAGCCGGAAAGCGAACCCGTTCGATAGCTGGCAAGAAGGCCGGCCGTATAATCCGCGTTCACAAGGTCCTTGGACGACGCGTCCAAATCGAATACGCTAAAGACTCCGCCCTGGAAGGCGATTTCCCATTGGCCATCGAATGGTGCAGCATCGCGATAAATCGCGAACGTTTCTCCAAAATTTGCCGAGCCGGTTTTTTTTGGTTCGGAACCTTTTGAAATATGACGATAGGCCACGGAGAAATGCGGCCAACGTGGGTCGGCATGAAGCGGATCGAAAAGAAGGCCATCCGGAAGAAATTTGGATTCGGGTTCGGGAATTTTTTGGGTAATGGCATCCGGTGCAGGAGTCACGGGAATCCCGGAGTCGACAGTGCCCTCTATGATTTCCACTCGTGTCACACCTGGAATGGTTTCTAAAGCGGTCTGGACCTTCGTTCGATCAAGGGTGCCGAGGGAAATGGCATAGACGGTCACGACACCATCTTTAACGATCAGGGAAGCATTGGTGGCATTGAATTCATGTTGAAGGACTGCGGCAGCATAGCCGGCGATGTAGGAATCTTCCACCGCGATAGCGTGAGGCATCAATCCAAAAAGAAGACAGAACAGGATCACGATCACTGTTGCCCATTTTCGCAATACTCTAGGGGTCTTGCAGGAAACGGGAGAGTCTAGGGTGAGAGAAGCAACCGGTTGGGTCATGGAAATTTGCACTCCTTACCGAAATATGGTGGTGGGAAGAACCCGGGTAAAACATAACCAACGATCGGAGAAATACCCGGTCTTTTTCATAGCTGACACGGCAACCCACCCTTTTTGAAAGGTCAGGTTAGGTGCTTATCGGCTGGTCTAAACTGAAGAAGCCCTGAACACAAAATAACAGGATGATTGTGTTTGGTTGGACAGACAAAAGGTCATGGCAAGGGGCGTAATTTGGACATTGTCAAAAGAAAAATTCTGTCCGAATCGGATTCGAATAGACGGGCTGTAGAAAAAGGAAAGAGCGTTCTTAACGAAATAGGTATGACGCATCGGCTTGCTCACAATCATCGCCAAAAAATCCAGCAAGTTTAGTAGGGAGTTTCTGATCTTCCGACAAACGCAAGAGATTGAGCGACGCCACCAGGTTCGGAAGGAGTTATTGCAGCAGGCAACCACCTAGGAGTCCGGCATCAGCCAAGAATGTCATCCAGATGAAAAGATCGACGGGGTCCCACCCGACAGCGGACCGGTGGTTTATTCAAAAAAAACCGATCCTGTTCCTAATTCTATCTCAAGAAAAAAGCCGGCTGCAGAGTGAGTCCACAGCCGGCCTTCTTCTGAGTATTTCAAAAGGGAACGCAAATTATTTTTCCACCGGCTCCTCTTTCATGGATTTCTTTTTCGTTGTACCCCCTTGAAACTCTACCGGTTTGTATCTCCCGCCAATCCCTACTGTCCGTTCCTGTATAAATCGAAAAAAAAACGGCCGCCGAATGGATGTACCATTCGCCGGCCGCTCAAACACAATCCAGCCTATTCACCCTTCCTTCTTACAAAGAAAGAAGCAGCAAGAGACCTCTGCTATTTACCAATATTGTCTATCGTTTCGTTAGCCGTTTCCTGCGTTTCATCTACTTTTCCCTTGGCGCCTTCTTTGAGTTCATCCATCATGCCACCAGCTTCTTTTTTCGTGGCGTTCTGGGCTTCAATCGCTTGATCTTTTGCCGCACCCGTCATGTCCATCCCCTTATGAGCGTCTGAAGCCTCGTTCGCCTCTTCGGCTTTACCCTTCATTGTATCCATCATGCCAGCCGAGGACACTCCAACGACACCCACCACAAACAACACGGAAAGGACTGCAGATAGTACCTGCTTCATAAAAAACCTCCTTAAGGAAGAACGTGAATGAGAGGGAAAAATTACTCTGCACCTTTCCTCAAACTGAAGTCAATCAGCTGAGAATGGACCATGTCTATCGACGAAACCGTTTCCCACCACCATACCCTCCACCAAAATACCCAAAAGCATAAGGCGAATAGGGCCAATACGAACCCCAATAACCGCCCCAATATGGATAAGGCCCCCAATTGGGACGATACCCATACCCGTTTCGGGGAATCAGTGGCCACACTTTCAACGCCTGAATGGTAAGAACAGGATAGACTTTTTCTTCT
>BQIZ01000301.1 GCA_021604365.1 Nitrospirales bacterium | reverse complement strand
TCTCAGGCTCTTTGCCGAAATGAAATTGCCCGGACGTGCCTGGCTTGAGTTTCTGGTGGAACCTGAAGGTGCCGGCTCGAAGATCACGCAAACAGCCAGTTTTGATCCCATTGGTCTAGGAGGTTTGATGTATTGGTATGGAATTTGGCCGGTGCATGAACTGGTCTTTCGCGGAATGATAAGAGGTATCGCCCGCGAAGCGCAGCGATTGAAATGACTTTCAATAAAAATGTTTTGCATGCCTCAGTCTGCAAGCCTTTTTGAGTTTTTCTTCTCCTTCGGCTGGAAAGATCACATCTGCAAAACATGAATCCGCTTTTTGCGGACATGACATGATGGGACTGGTAGATTTTTCAGAATCCGGTCAATCAGCTGTGGTGTATTTTCGGGGACCGGAGTTCGGACAGCAATGGTTTGTGGTGCAGGCTGCGCGAGCGAGATTCTTTACGTGATCTCTTACCGTCAATTTCTCCTTGTTCAAATAATCTTGGAGGAAGGTGGCGACAACTGAATTCCCGAGGCGGGAGTAATGCCCCCACTGGCCAACAGTGAGCTGGTCTTTCGGCAATCTAGGGTCATAGGCGATAAATGCATTCAATACGTCCAAATAACGAAAACCTTTTGCATGCAAGTGTTGAACCAATGGCTCGTACCGCTTGGACTTATGGCTGCGATGCCTGCGAAGATCGTTGAGGTCCGGATAGATTACAACCACGGGCAAGGATTTATGTTGCAGAGCCGCACAATAAAACTCCTCAAATATCCTTGTGGTGAGGTGGAAGCCTTCTGAGGAAGGGGCATAGGAGCCTTCAAGGGTCTCCACCGGATTGATCCGCTCCTTCACGCTTCGGGTCGCGATCTTTATGAGTCGAATTGACGGCAACCAATCCATTGAACCAGCTAGATACCCTACTTGGTAGTGATAATCCTTGTTCCCAATCTCTCGTAAGACGACCTCATCATTCGTGACAAAGCGAGTATAGTCCTCGACGGTTGTTAAGGGGTTCTGTACTAGAAAAAGGTAGCCATTCTGGAGGGAGAATCTCGGTTTGGTATATATGCTAGTTGAGTAGGATGAATGGTAGAACGGACGAAACACACTCAGATTACGATAGATGTTTTCAGTCATAAATCCAATGACAACGATGTCCGCATTAAAAGCAACTCCGTCTTGCAAGTATCGAAGATAGGCCTGATCTAATCCGTAGCCCCCAACGCCAAAATTCAGGATTTCAAAGCGGGGATCCTGGTCTTCTAGTTGACGCTCCCATGTCTCATCGGTGGAAACTTCACTCCCAAAGGTGAAGGAATCTCCAAACGCCGACACTCGTATAACTTTGGGATCAACATCCTGGGGATAATCCTGTTTTGCTCTGATGCCCTGAGAGTTGGTCTCGGCTCCCTTAAAGTTGGAATGAATTTTTGCGGTCCAACCAAGAATGGGGTGGTGGCCAGATAAAGGAGGCCTTTTCTTCATGAGCCTTTCGATGAGATTCTTTTGTTCCTGAGACAGGGCAGAGGGCTCGGGATCAAATCTAACCCTCTTATTTTCTAGCAACCGCAAACCGACGTAGGAAATGACTTCGATACATACATAGGCAAAGCTAATCAGAAGGATGTACAGCAGTAGAGACTTTCTATTGATCATAGGTTTATTCTGAAAGTTAAACCATATCATAAATCACTAAAGAGAGTTTTCCAAACGCAATCAGTGAGGTCTACAATTCTCATACCGACTAGGGGAGTGTCATTCACAGCTGTGAGTGAACCCTTCGAGCGCTAGAGATAAGGCGGCGGCTGAGAGCCTTAATGAACTTTCGGAATTGGAAAGTGCATTTGTAAGTGGAATATCGTTGTCTTTTCCGGAATAAATCGATGCGATCGGGAAGGAACCTATCCTCTGAACCTTTCGACCGCCGGGAGGACTGATTGATTTAACGCCCGGGCAATAATAGGTGGACCACAAGGACCAAAAACGCCACAATTCCTATTTACTACAACCAAACGAGGATTACTTTAGAGACACATCACACCTGCAATGATGGTTACTCACACCTATTGTGAGCGGATTGTTTTCCCGCATTGTCATTGCCCCCACGTTTGCTCATTGTGGTCTCTTTTGGATGTGGACCGACGATTTATGGAGGCCTTTCCCCAGGCAACTATTCCTCATATGAGAGGCTGGATTAACTGAGCACACGTATTCATCCAATTTTTGCATGATGACGACCTCCGACGGGCCCACACCCTAGGGGTCTTTGGCATTCTGAAAGAAACAAAGGATCTCCCTCAGCTTGGGGCGTTCAATGCGGGAGAGAATAGGTTGCACTGTGCCTAGGAAGAAGCGTTAGCACATGACATAATGAGCATAGTTGTCCCGTTTCAACTGTGCTTTCCGTCATCCCGGCTCATGTTTGTTCTAGCTGGAAATGCCTAGGTACAATATGTTTTTCCCTTCCACGCTATCTGTGAAGTCCACCACTTGAGGCCATGAGCAATACTCCGCCGCTTCAATCGTTTCATCCGGTTGTTCAAGAATGGTTCACGACCAGACTTGGTGCACCGACCGATGTGCAGCAAGCCAGTTGGCCTGCCATTCATTCCGGACAGCATGCGCTGATTTCTGCACCCACCGGCTCCGGGAAAACGCTGGCAGCTTTTCTCTCATGCATCGACCATTTATTGCGACAGTCGATTACCGGGGAGTTGGAGGATGGCATTCAGGTTATCTAT
>BQIZ01000300.1 GCA_021604365.1 Nitrospirales bacterium | reverse complement strand
GTTTTGGCCGCCGTTGTCGTTTTTGAAACATTGTCAGATGTAGTCAACTTTTTCTCTTTCCCTTTCACCACCTTTTTCGGCGTCGCTTTGGATCGTGGTTGAGCTTGAGCCACGGCTTTGGGAGTACCCTTCATTCCAGCCTTGGCAGTTCCCTTGGCCCGAGCCTTGGAGCCGACCTTCGTATTCTTGGACTTCGCTTTGATAGACGGTGATCGTTGAGGCTTCACAGGCTTCTTTGGTTTGGCTTTCGTCTTCGATTTGGCCTTCGTCTCCGGTTTGGCTTTCGTCTTCGGCTTAGCTTTTGCTTGAGTCGGTCGCTTTCCCGTAGGCTTCTGTTTGGGCTTGGCCTTTGACTTGGGCTTAGCCTTAGCAGCCATGTGTCACCCTCCTGATTTATGTGATCGACCAATGATCCATCTGGGATGGATCGCCTCCTGAGTTGCCCCCATCTAACATGGAGGGACCCTCTCAAGCAACTGAATATTTCCAATGAGGAAATTCTTCGCCTTTTCAAGAAACTTCCGGTCATTCAGGATCCCTGTTAGAATCCGACTTCCATGGAAATTATTACCACGCATATCGAGGCGGATTTTGATGGCCTCGCCTCAATGGTGGCCGCCAAAAAGCTCTACCCGGAGGCACAACTCGTGCTCCCGGCGGGAGCCCAATCCCGCGAGCGGGCCTATCTCGCCGAACATCACTTTTCCTTCACGGCACTCTCGAGTCTGAATATTCAGGATATTACCCGCCTAATATTAGTTGATGCCCAACATCAGGACCGATTGGGGCCGCTTGAAAAAGCTCTTAAAAATCAACATATTTCAGTTCATATTTATGATCATCACCCCTTGGAGACCACCAATCCCCTTCTCCCGCGGGCAGACCACTGCAAAGTGGATTCAGTGGGGGCCACCATCACACTCCTCTGCGAGGAACTTCAAACCAGAGCACTCACATGGACACCTGAGGAAGCCACGTTATTTGCCATAGCCCTGTACGAGGAGACCGGTCAATTTGTCTACCGGAATACCACGTCCCGTGATTTCCAGATCGGGGCGGCCCTTGTGCAAACAGGAGCCGATTTAAACCAGGTCACGAAGTACATCGCGCGTCACTGGACGCCCCCGCAACTGCAATTATTCCATGCATTGTTGCAATCGGCACAAACACTGGACCTCGGGCATCGAAGGATTCTGCTCATCACCCTCACCTGGCCGGACTATGTGCAGGACATGGCGCCGATTGTTCAACAACTGGCGCAATTACATGGCGCCGATGCCATCATCGCCGCTGTCGCCATGGAGGGCAAGGTACAAATCATCGGGCGCAGCCGCCATCCCGACATGGATATGAATCAGATCACCCAGGCCTTTGGTGGTGGCGGACACACCATGGCTGCCGCCGCCAGCATTAAGAAACTCACCATTGTCGAGGTGGAACAAAAAATCCGCACCCTTTTGCAGGAACAAGCCAGTGCCTGGCTTCCCATCAAGCGTCTCATGACGACTCCCGTCAGGACGGTGGATCTTAACACCACGATCAAACAAACCGAACGCCTCATGACGCAATACGAAGTCAACGCCCTCCCGGTTGTGAATGCCAAGGGCGGCTTCATGGGGCTAGCCACAAGGGAATCCGTGCAAAAAGCCTTGTATCATAAACTGACCACCCATCCCATTGATCACATCATGTTGAGAGATATCTTTCTGGCCACACCCGCCACGCCGTTTGACGAGGTCGAACAGCAAATGATCGAGCGGAATCAGCGGATCGTCCCGGTGCTGGATCACGACCAGGTCGTTGGCATTTTTAGCCGGACCGATTTGCTTCGGGCCATGCACCAGGCACTCCCGTCCCAGGATGGGGACTTCGAGCGCTCTGACAAGCCAGTTTCACTCGCCGCGACGGTCCCTTCGACAACGTTGCGGACTTCCAATCTCCACAAACAATTGGCAACCCGTTTACCTTCGCCCCTCCTGACTCTCCTTCAGACCATCGAGAAGCTCGCCGACACACAGGAGGTCGCCGCCTTCCTCGTTGGCGGATTCGTCCGGGATTTTCTGATGAACATTCCCAATTTCGATTTGGATGTGGTCATCGAAGGCGACGGCATTCGTTTTGGCAAAGCGTTAGCGCAGGAACTCAAGGCCGAATGGACCATTCATGAACGATTTGGCACCGTCTCAATCGCGCTCCCCAAAACGCTTAACATTCCCCAAATGCACCATCTGGACATTGCCACGGCCCGAACAGAATATTATGAATACCCCACCGCGCTGCCGACCGTGGAACGCAGTTCGATTAAAAAAGACCTCTACCGGCGCGATTTCACCATCAATGCCCTGGCCATTCGCTTAAACGGCACAACCGGCGAACTGCTGGACTTTTTCGGGGGACGGCGGGACATCAAGGATAGAATCGTTCGCGTCCTTCACAGCCTCAGCTTTGTGGAAGATCCCACACGCGTCTTTCGGGCCATTCGCTTCGAACAACGGTTCGGTTTCCAGATCAGCAAGGAAACACAGCATTTCATTCAACAAGCCCAAACCATGGAACTGTTTAAGCGGCTCTCGGGCACACGACTGGGGAATGAACTGATCCATATTTTAGAAGAATTCGAACCGGACAAGGGTATTCAGCGATTGGAGCAATTTAAACTCTTCCCCTTCATCCATCCCAAGCTGCAATGGAAAGAACCGGCTCCTACCCTCTTTGCATCCGGGGAAAAAATCCTGGCCTGGCATGAGGTGGAAAACGCCAGATCAGGAACCGAGCGATGGCTGCTCTATGCCCTTGCCTGGTTCGAATCGTTAGGAAAAGCCGAACTGGTCAAAACATGGAAACG
>BQIZ01000299.1 GCA_021604365.1 Nitrospirales bacterium | reverse complement strand
GCGAATGTGAAATTCGGAACAGGTTGTTCATTGGCGTCTACGGCTTTCACGATGAACTGATAGACTCCTTCCGGCACCCGGTCTCCCGAATCATTCAGCCCATCCCATTGGACCTGATTGGCCCCGGCTTTTTGAATATCTGTTGACTCTAATGTCCGAACCACTTGCTTGTCCGAGTCCACCACTTTAATGATGACTGACCTGGCCTCTCCGCTTAAGGCATAGGCCAGCGTGGGCTGTTCATCCTCCGCAATACTGACGGTATCACCCTGCGCCACGACCGTCCGTCCAATCAAATTCACCAGATCCAATTGTGTCCGTTGTGTATCCTGGCCGATCAATTTTTCCAGGAGTTTATTGGTACTCGTGGCTTGCTCCAACGTGGTGAACTGCGCTAACTGGGCCACAAATTCTTCATTTTGGACCGGGTTGGTGGGATCCTGGCTTTGTAACTGCGTGACGAGCAAGCGAAGAAACACATCAGATCCGAGTGCCGAAACCGCCGCCTGCACATTGGCGCTCCCTGTGGCCGTGGCATTCGTTCCTGCTTGTGTCGCGGTAACTTCCATAATTTCAAGCTCCTATTTTTTCCGACCTTCTTTACGCGAGGGCATCATTTGTAATTAAAGACTGGTAGACCCTCAGCTCACCGGCAACTCCTTTTCCGGCAATACGTGAAGCAGGACTCATCAGGCGTGAAACGAACGGATTTGGTTGCCTTTTCATAATTCCTGATTTCTTACCCCTCACCCCTGAGGTTTTTAACCCTGTCCCCGCGCGCTTTCACCTTCTTCACGCCACCAAGTGCAGGCCCTGTTCATCAACCCGCATACCGACATGTGAGGGCGATCCTGATGCCGGATGGAGGGACATCGTACCCCGTTGGCTCGTTTGCGTTCCCGCCCCATCCGACCGTGTGCTTGACTCCCGCTCACCGTGCTGATCACGAACTTCTGCGGAAAATTCCTGCAACTCCATATCGCCCTGAGTGAGTTGTTCTTCCAATTGTGGAACAAATTGGACAGCAAGATTTTTCAAGGTAGCTTGATCCATCAACAAACTGGCATAGACCTGCCGGTGCTGCACGCCCACATCAATCTGCACTCGATTGGTTTCGGATAGTTGCACTTCCATTTGAAGGCGTTGAAGCGCCGGACCAGGAAGATCCGGGACCCGTTCTTCCGCCATCCGAACAGCCGCTCCAGGTGAAGAAGCAGACGAGGGCTGCTGAAAACCCGGCTGAGAATGGGTAGGATTGCCCATGCCATGATTGAGCCCCTGTCCCGCGTTGGGGTCGATTCCCGCTCCTTTTCCGGTTGCCTCTAGACCATCTCTGGAACGATCACCCGTCACAGACACATTGGCATCCGCCGGAAGGTTCAGGGGAATCCCGATCGAGGATTCCTTCCCGTTTGCCGATGATTCACTCAGCACGGACGAAGCTCCGCTCACGAATTTCAATCGGTTTTGGCTCAATTGACCCGCATCGGCAATACCTGCCGGGGTGTCTTCAAATGGTTTTGGAAGCTGGAACGCCTGATTGAATGGAGTGCCCACCGGCTTGAGTGACTTCTGCGGAAGCCCCATCGGCGAGAGAGGATTTTGTGAGAGACGAGGCCCGGGACCTTGAACAAGGCCTGAAAAAGGTTCCCCGGGTTTTCCCTGATTCGTGTAAGGTTCTGTCACAGCCTCCCCAGCAACCGACGATACGGGATTTCGAAGAACCTGTTGAGGATCGACCTTGGTAACGAGGTCAGTCCCATTCGAATCGACGAGTATGTTTCCAACGGATGCTGTCTGATTTGGTGAATTCCCCATGACAAGCGACAAACCTGTCTGGCCTCCCCGTGCTCCGTTGAGGAATGCGTGAGGCGAAACCACCACACCTGAAACCGATCTGTCCTGAGGCACATTCCCGGACAAGAGTCCGAACAACGCCTTCTGGCTCACGGCCAGGCCTGAGCGACTTCCATTCAGGCCTTCCGCCGCCAAGAGAATCGATGAGATTTTCCCTACATCAGCTTCTTCGGTAATCCGTTGTCCATCCCCTTCTTCCGTTACCCGCTGTTCATCCTCAGCCAAGACCCCCGCCAGAAAGAGATCCCAGAGGTTGTCATCCGACACAACCGTCGTGCCAAGAGGCAACTCAAAATTCGACAATTTTCCCTCTCCTTTTCCAGGTGTCGTGTTGGATACATTGTTCTGAAGAGAGTCCGGCCCCGAGTGATCGCGAAAAATTTTGGCAAACAGATGATTGGAAGAATTCTCCGTGGTCTTCGCCTGATCCAGGCCGAGTCCACCCGTTTGACCGGTTACGTGAGACGGACTCTCCGGAGGTCCGAAAAAGAATGGAACGGCATTGATCATCGTTTAATTCTGAGTCTTGGAATAATTCGCTTGGTTCAATTTAATATCCCGATATCGCCGGAGGCCTTCAGATAATCTTGCCGCTTTCACCGGTTCAACTCCCGCTAACACTCCGGCGGCTTTTTTATCTTTGATCGATGCCAAAATATCCAAGGCTAACCCTTCTCGCATTTCTGCGATTCGCAACGCCGCTTCTTCGGGATCCATGGATTCATAGATTTTGATTAAATGGATTAACGCCGGATCCTGTTCCACATATCGACGTTGTTCTTCTGCGAGCGAGGATGCCTCCCCCACTAACCGTTTCCCTTCTTTGGTTTGTCGTGCAGCCAGCGCCTCTAAGTCTTGCTGGAGTGCGGTGAGCCGCTCTTCACGTTGTTGCAAGGCACGTTCCCGCTCTTCCACCACTTTCAAACGCGCTTGCAGTTGTTCCAATAATGTGCTTTCTGCACTAGGCGCCTCCTCCATCATTCCATCTTCAACTAATTGATTTTCAACTGGAATCGTCTTTCCTACCTCCGGCATTTCCTGAACGGACCCGACCGTGGTGGCCCACAAAATCA
>BQIZ01000298.1 GCA_021604365.1 Nitrospirales bacterium | reverse complement strand
ATTCCTACACCATTGGCACGCTTCTCCTGGACCGTCTGTACAAGCTGGGGCTGCATCATATTTTTGGCATTCCCGGTGATTATGTGCTGACCCTCTTTAAGCTCATTGAAGAATCGCCTATCCGGCACATCGGAACGACCCGGGAAGATTGTGCGGGCTTTGCGGCGGATGCCTATGCGCGGATACATGGGATTGGCGGCGCATGTGTGACCTATTGCGTCGGCGGTCTGAATATGGTCAATGCCGTTGCCTGTGCCTATGCCGAGCGCTCGCCGGTGGTGTTGATCTCCGGCTCACCCGGCCTGAATGAACGAGTCAATAATCCCTTCCTTCATCACATGGTTCGTGATTTTTCGACCCAACGCGATGTCTTTGAAAAGGTTACGGTGGCCTCGGTCGTTTTGGATGACCCTCATACCGCTGAACGGGAGATTGACCGGGCCCTGAAGGCGTTAATGCAATTCAAGCGGCCGATCTATTTGGAGATTCCACGAAACCTCGTGATGACCTCCGTGCAGGTGGCTTCAACAAGTCCACCGAAAGTCACGGCCTGGCAAAGTGACCCGGCAGCCCTCAAAGAAGCCGTCGCAGAAGTTCGCGGTATTCTGTCAGGATCCGAGCGTCCGATTATTCTGGCCGGCGCCGAAATTCATCGGTTTGGTCTTCAGGACCAATTGACCGAACTGGTCGAGCATATGAATGTGCCTATCGCCACGACCTTGCTGGGGAAGTCGGTTATTCGCGAAGACCATCCACTGAATATCGGGGTGTATGGCGGATTGGTGGGACGAGAAGAAATTCTGGAGTTTGTGGAAAACGCCGACTGCCTGTTGACCCTAGGAACATTGCTCACTGATGTCGAAGACGCCAAAGCGCATGCCACGCTCCTGGCGGCAGGTCGAACAGTACATGCGACGGCGGACTCCATCGCCATCAAACATCATAAATATGAAGACGTCCGTTTTGAAGATTTTATCCGAGCCCTGGTGGCCTCTCCCTTGCCGGCCTTTCCTGTACGAGCGCTCCCGCCACGCGATAGCGTCCGGTTTGATCCACCTGGTCCGGAAGCGGCCGTGACCCTTCGCAATGTCTTCGGGTATCTGGATGGGCTGCTGAATGACCAAACCGTGGTGATTGCCGATGTCGGGGAGTCGCTGTTTGCTGCGGCCGATCTACGTGTCCGAAAAAGTGCGGAGTTCCTGTCTCCGGCCTATTACACCTCCATGGGATTTAGTGTCCCTGCCGCTCTCGGTGCGGGGTTTGCTGATCCCGGACTGAGGCCACTTGTCTTAGTTGGTGACGGGGCATTCCAAATGACCGGCACCGAATTGTCTACCTGTATTCGCTACGGGCACGCTCCTATCGTGGTGGTGTTGAATAACCGTGGCTATGGGACCGAACGGGAAATTCTTGAAGGTCCGTTCAATGACATATATGAATGGCAGTACGAGAAAATTGTTGATTTGTTGGGCGGAGGCGTGGGCCATCGAGTGGGCACGTTTGGTGAACTGGTCCAAGCTTTGTCTATGGCCGTTGATGGTCACAAGCAGGTCCATGTGCTGAATGTGCTGCTTGATCCTCGTGACCGATCCACCGCCATGAAACGTGTCGCTCAACGACTGGCTAAACGAATGGCAGGACACAAGCCTTAATCTTTCCTGGGCTCTGAGCCCTGACTCGTTATCCCGGCCTGGTTGAACCCCTTTCATTTTTCCACGATATTCATCAAAACCCCTTGTCATGATTGCTTGCGGGCTTGATTAATGCGCCCGTATAATGGTTCGGTTTGGGACTAATTTTTCCTTTCAGCCAGGATAGGACCTTTTATATGAGTACCGAGACCGTCGAAAAAGATTTCAAAAACTACCCGATTCTCCGGAATTTGCAATATTCCCCCCTGAAGCAGGGGGAAGAGCAATATATTGTGCTGTGGGATCCTTCCGGCCTGTCTTCTGAAAAGCTGGTGTTGCCGCTGAATTTTTTCTATCTGTTCCAATTTTTTGACGGGGACCATTCGCTGGAACAGGTTGGGGCTGAGTATCTCAAGAAGTATGGCGAATTTATGATGCCGGATCGCCTCACACAATTGGTGAGCGATCTGGACGAGAAATTGTTTTTGGAAGGTGATCGACTGAAACAGGTTCAGGCGCAAGCCTTTGAGGCCTATCGAAAACTTGATGCGCGGCCGATGGGGTTTGCCGGGAAACAATATGAGGCCGATCCGGCAAAACTGCGGGCGCAGATCGACGGGTTTTATGCTTCAAAGGAAGGACCGGAAAAAGGAAAAGCGGAATGTGCCGGTCAGACCATTAGGGGCCTGGTGGCTCCGAATTTTGAATTGAAAGATGCCGGGCCCATCTACGCGTGGGGCTATCAGGAACTACGGGAAGGCCAGGTCCCCGATGTGTTGGTGTTGATCGGTACCTGCCATGCGGGTCTCGAAGGGGGAGTGGCCTTTACGGATAAAGATTTTGAAACACCGTTTGGGACGGTGCCGGTTAATCGAACGATTATCGACTTGATCCGCAAAGAAAGCGGTGAGACATTTTTTGTGGAAGATATTGCCCATCTCCGTGAGCATAGTCTGGAGTTGCAACTGCCGTTTATCAAACATGCGCTGGGTGAAGAGCGGGAAATTTCCATTGTGCCTATTCTTGTGGACTTTCCTGCGGATACGCTCACGGGCGGGGAGTATCAACAGCTCTTTCACCGCATTGATCAATTTCTCACGATTACCAAACGCGCGATTCAGTCCAGCGGGCAACAGGTGTGTGTCATTGGCAGCGCCAATTTAGCGCATATCGGAATTCGCTATGGAGACAAAACGCCCCCCACCGATTTTTCATTTCACCGATGTATGCAGATTGATCTTGAAATGTTGAAGAAGGTGGAAGAAGCTGATCCCGAAGGGTTTGCAGAGTTTATCTTGAAAGAGGGGAA
>BQIZ01000297.1 GCA_021604365.1 Nitrospirales bacterium | reverse complement strand
CAACATTCCTATTATTCTCAGAGTTCAGATTCTAAATCCTCTTTTTAGCAAGTCCACGCGAGGATAACACATTCGCCATGGTCTGCCGATTGTATAGGCACACATTCCCGAAATACACCACACCTGAGCACATCCCGAATCGTCTCGGATGTGCGCCGGGTCGACGTGCCCGCGCCTGAGTAGGGAAATTTGACTTACCTCATTTTAAACGATGAAAAAGGGAAGCGCACCCGGAAATCTATGGGGAGTGTTGAATAATACTGTTCCCCATGGACCAAAATCCCCATGGCAATTTTGAAGGCCAGAGGCCTCGGGTCGGTTCAAAAAAGCATGCCCTGAGCCTTTCGAAGGGTTCGTCCAGTCCTGTCCTGAGTTATGTTGAAGGGAAGACCACAGCCATTTTTGCGTGCGGAGCGTACGCGGAGTAGGTGAGCACGGGAAAATGGCGAAAACGCAGTTGGCGGCTTTTTTCAACAAACCCCTATCGGATGGCTTGTAAGGCAGTCTCTTCGGTGGGATACGTCGGAATCAGGTCGGGAAAATTTGCGTCTTCTAATAAAGTTTTTACGGGCTGTTGAGGTTCCACAACACTCATGGCCATATGATTCTCATTCAAGTCCAGGTAGGCGAGCACCAACCCACCCAAGGCAATGCTGTCCATGAACGTGACGCCCTGCATATTGAAAATGATATGCTTGGCACCAGAAAACCTGGCCGCCTTCACCATCCCCTGGAAGACTTTCCTGGAGTACACGGTCACTCGTCCCGAAATCATCAAGACCAGCGTTGTATTTTGCATTCGTTCGGCTACATACATCATGGCACCAAAAGGTTTCTTTGTTCTTTTCGGCAATTTCCAGCGATTCTTGCTGAATGCCCCAGATTTCCTCATGATGTCGAGGATCTTGCGCATAGACAGGTAGACAGCCTCTTGATGGAAAGAGCAAGATGGCAGATCCTGAGACGCCCACTGACAGAGAACAACATGCCGAAATGACCAAGAAACTAAGAAAAAATCTGAACATTGCGCCTGAGCCGAAGGAAATAGATCGGAGTAAGAAATGAGGAAGCCATCTAGTGTCAGTGGGGGATCTCCCTCCACAAGATGACTCTTGTGGCCAACCACAATAACTCTATCAAGACGATCCCTTAACATCTCCAACATTTGCGACAACTTCAATTGTGAAGAACAACCTATTCCCTCAACAGACGGATTCCCCGCACCTGCAAACCTCAACACAACCTCCCCTTCTCTCTCTGCTAAAGGAACATTTTGGCTTTACCGCCTTTCGACCCTTACAGGAAGAGATCATTCGGGATGTCCTGGCCGAGCGCGACGTCGTCGCCCTGTTACCCACGGGAGGAGGAAAGTCCCTGTGCTTTCAGTTGCCAGCACTGGCCCGCTCAGGCCTAACCATCGTCGTCTCACCGCTCATTGCCCTGATGAAAGACCAGGTCGATGGGCTCCGGGCCAATGGCATTGCCGCGACCTATCTCAACTCCACCCTCACCACGCAGGAATCCCAGGACCGCTTACGGGGGCTGTACCAAGGGGACTACCGACTGCTCTACATGGCACCGGAACGGCTTATGCTCCCCGGGTACCTCAGCCTGATCCGGAATTTTCAGGTCAATCTGCTGGCCATTGATGAAGCCCATTGCATCAGTGAATGGGGGCATGACTTCCGTCCGGAATACCGGCGGCTCGTGGAACTACGAGATCAGGTCCCCGCCCTTCCGATCATCGCACTCACCGCCACCGCCACGGCGCGGGTGCAAAAAGACATCGTGACACTCCTGCGATTGCGAGATCCGGCATGTTATGTCGCCAGTTTCAACCGTCCCAATTTGACCTATCAGGTGCAGCCCAAGGACAACCCGTTTGGACAGGTCCTCGCATTTCTCCGGACACGCCCCAAGGACTGCGGAATTCTCTACTGCCAGAGCCGAAAGACCACGGAAAGTGTGGCAGAACGATTACAGGACCATGGCATCAACGCACAACCCTATCATGCAGGCCTGAGTGCCGAGGAACGCACACGGCATCAGGAATTATTTCTCCGAGATGAAATCCAGGTCATCTGCGCCACCATTGCCTTCGGCATGGGAATCAACAAGCCCAACGTGCGATTTGTCATTCACTACGATTTGCCAAAAAATCTCGAAAGTTATTATCAGGAGACCGGCCGCGCCGGGCGCGATGGCCTGCCAAGCGAGTGCGTCCTGCTCTTCAGCGCCGGGGATACCGTTAAGCAGCAACGCTTCATCAATGAGAAACCCAACTTCCAGGAACAGCAGATTGCCAACCGGCAATTACAGGAAATGGTGCAATATGCGGAATGCGGCACATGCCGGCGTCGCACGCTACTCCAATATTTTGGAGAGCACGTTGAATCAGAAAACTGTGGCGGATGCGACAACTGTCTGTCCCCCAGGGATACCTTCGACGGCACAAATGCAGCACAAACCGTGCTCACCTGCGTTGAAGAAATACGTGGATCCGGAGGATTTAGCGTGGGACTCAATCACGTCATCGCCGTCCTCACCGGAGCCAATACCGAGAAAATCCGCCGATGGGGTCATGACCGGCTAACCAGCTATGGGAAAGGGGAAGCCCATCGGCGGCCCGAATGGGCAGCCATCAGCCGGGAACTCATCCGGCTGGGGTATCTTCAACAAACGGCAGACCCCTTCACAGTGCTGGAAGTCACCGATCAGGGGCAGCACTTTCTTCAGGACCCCAAGACGCTCATGCTCACTAAGCCCATGAGCCCACCCGAGCGAAAAACCCCCTCTCTCCAGGACCTGGGTCACGACGAGATGCTCTTCACTCGCCTCCGCCAACTCCGAAAGTCGCTAGCCGATGAGGCTGACGTCCCTGCTTACGTCATATTTTCCGATGTGGCATTGCGGCAGATGGCACGAGACTGTCCCACCAATGAACAGG
>BQIZ01000296.1 GCA_021604365.1 Nitrospirales bacterium | reverse complement strand
ATACTTGGGAAAGGGCGACAAAACCAAGTTGGGCGTTCTTTGAATACACGAATTGAAAAGCTTGTCCGATGTTTTCCCCCTGAACGATCCGATCCTTGAGTGATTCCCAGAGGCCCATTTTCTTGAGTGTTTGTTCCGCAGCCCTGCCATAGGGCGCGGTCTTCGGATTGGCAATGGCCAGATGATCGAAGTGACCACCTGATAGGAGGTGTTGTGCCTCGCCTTGAACCACGTTTGAATCCGAACTCCATAAAGTCAGACGCCCCACAGAGTAGACAAACCGGCTTCCCTTAACGGCCAAACCTTCTCTTTCCAACAATTGTGGGCGCTCAGCATCTGCTGAAAACAAGATATCGAACGGTGCACCGTTTTTGATTTGTGCATAGAGTTTTCCGCTCGAACCGGAACTGACCAGTATCGTGTGACCCGTGTCGCTCTGAAAATTCGTGATAATTTCGTTAAGAGTCGCCAAAAAATTCGCGGCAACGGCCACCCTGACTTCCTCGGCGGCGGCGGTCGTCAAACAAACATAAAAAAAGAACATGAGGACAAAAGTATAGACTCGGAGAAACATCATACACCTCCCAATTCAATAGATGTCGCCAGGTGGCTCAGTCTAGGGAACAGGCTGACCCTGATTAAGGGTTTAGAGCCGTTTCACAATCTGATGCGCATGGAAAGGTAAAAATAATCCGTATCCTTGTCCCCGCCTTGAGGCAGATTCGCCGAAGCGGGCAGCCGCTTAAAATAGGATCCTTTAAACCAATGGTCGTACCCGGCATCAAATTCAAGGTTTTGGCTGACAGTCCACGTCGCACGTAATTCAATATCATGTCCCAAATAGTTTCCTGCCCCTCCTGAGGAATCTTGTAAAAGGATCCCCCCATTCACGGCACCGCCTTGAGCCAAATACCAGAATCGCTGTTTGATTTGCATGGTTACGTTATTCGCCGGTTTAACAACCAACCTCCAACCGGGAGAACTGATGTTGGACCGGAGAAATGGTCCAAAAATTCCCGTCGCCATCAAATCCCAACGCCGAGCCCCAAACAGAGGATCAAACGTTCCGTTCTGACTTCCTCCCGGCGTGCGAGTTCCGCTGGCATAGGTATATTGCACCAAAAATTGAGGAGTCCAGGGCACATTAAACGTATATCCAACTTGGGCATTGGGATTATAGGCAAAATGATCGACCTGCCCTAATTTTCCCACTTGAACGGCCCCCTCTAATTCATAATCGAATTCACCAATGGCAGAATCCTTGAATAGGCGAAATCCATACGTCCCATACGTACGATGAAAATTCTTATTTTGTTGTCGTTGATCGTTTAATCCGTAATAAAAGACATTAATATTCATCCAGGAGATCTGAAGGTTTTCCACATATGCGCCCCAAAATAAAAACTTTTTATTCTGCTCGTCGAGTTTGACCTCCTCACGAATAACCGGTTCGGCAATAAAGGTGCGGAATCGCCAAGTATCGGCTTTCCCAATTTGCCAATGAAGGCCGTCGAAGGCATTCTGAGTATTTCGGAAGTCATTGCGGGCGACATACCGACGGCTTCCCATATCCATGGTCATGCGGCCGAAATGCAAGTCCGTTCGCAATCCGCTTCCTAACACATTGTCCACGGTCAATGACCCGAACAATTGTAAAATGTCCCATTCATCGACCGTTCCGTTATTCACGAAGCCTCCAGTCTGCGCTCCATACTCACGGGAATCCTGCCCTTCAAAGAGAAACCGAAGAGGACCATTTCCCAATCCAAAGCGCACCCTGGACCTGAGGGCCGACTGGGAATCCGTGCGCCCTCCACCAATTTTTGCAGTGGATCGCCAGGGATGATCAACACTTTCGAAGCGCATGCGGTTTTCAATGCCCAAGTCAACAAAATCCGGCAGCCCCATCGCCGCCTTCAGATATCGATTCCATTGAGTCTCTTTGTCCTGGATGAGCGAAGCATCAGCCGTTTCCTTCCAGTTTTTTCCGTTCTGTGTTTCTGCCCGATCTTTAATCTGTCTAAAAAAATCCCCATAAGCCGAACTCTTTTCAATGGCTAAGGAAGAGGGATGTGCAGTCGTCGGTTCCGGGGCCAAAACCACCGTGCTAGAAATCACCAAGGCTATTCCTAATGCAGTCAACAGCCAGATCTTCACCTGACTCGCCCCTTTCTCCATACACTCCACATTCCTTTCATGCATCAGAATGATCCGAAAGATGAGACGGTTCTTGGAAAGAAATGCAGCATAATGTAATTTTTAACAATACAATTGTCAATTTTAGATGACATTGCTAGAATGACCGGAGTTAGCTCGGATGCCTTGATTTCCATACGAAACAGAACAACAAAATCCCAGATGGACCGATGATTGGGGAAACCTGCTTTTGTCCAAGGGTACCCTTCTCACAAGAATTCAAAGTTGGGCGAAAAAATGACATGTCCTGCGCACGACAGGAGGGTTTCCCATTAAGGGTAAGCCTTATGGAAAGAGGACAGGAGTATTATAGTACGAGGATTGGAAATGTCGGCTTTTAAGATTCGCGACGGACTTTTCTGGCAATGGATTCGATATCTATTCCAGGTTCAGGGTGACCAGATGAATCCAGTCTTTTGGTCTCGGCTCCGGCCTGCGAATATTGAACCATCCCACTCTCACTGACTTTCCTATTCCAGAAGAGAAGGCCAAATAAACCAAAGGACAAAAGAACAAAATTCACTAATCCCGATAGGGTGGGACAAAATTCCGCTCGTAAGAGTTTTGTTTTTCAGGAAATACAATGGTCTACGGTATGATCTTTCAACATCATCTTCGAAAGATTACCAACCCACCTGGATTCGGGTGAACAGGGCGTTTTCCTGCTCAAAGTTTTTATTGTTCGGAGCCCCACCATCGAAAATACCATGTTCAAAATTCAACATGACTTTAATCCGATGGGCCAGGTGCCAATTGATCCCCACCGTCCAGACCCTG
>BQIZ01000295.1 GCA_021604365.1 Nitrospirales bacterium | reverse complement strand
CTGAGACTAACCCCGACAGATGAAAAATGACGTCGGGCTTTATGGATTCGAATAACCTGCGGACCGCTCCGAAATCCTCCAGGTTCGATTGCCACCAGATGGGTCCACCTTTCTGACGGTCTCGTTGAGATCGGGATATCGCATGTACTTCCACACCGCGCATGCCTAGGTGACGGCACAAATGCGATCCCAAAAACCCGCTGGCACCGGTGACCATAACTGTGCGAGCTTTCCATGAAGAGGTCGTTTCCACCAGGGGGTTCCCATTAGGAGAGGTCATTTTTCACCTCCCGACCACATGGAAAAGATCATCATTCGCGTGATCGAGGAGCCTGCCGTAGTAATTTTCTCTTGAACCATCGCACAAGTCGTCTTTCCTCTCCACTGCAGCCTCACTCACCTTGATGTCCATGGTGTCCGCCATGAGAATTCATTGGTCGTGGCACTCATGATACTTCCTTTAGAAGTCCGTGCTCTTCCAAGGATTCAGCGGCTTTGTCAATGGACTCAAACTCCAATCCAGATCGTTCGGCAATGTCTAAGAGCGAATGCATTCCATCAGAAAAATTTAACACCCACAACATCGCCATCTCCCTTTTCGCGCCTTCCGATTGACCACCAATGGCCCGGTAGAGGCCCCTTTTTCCTAAACGGGGTTCGCACTTGGGATTTTGACTGAGAAATGTTTTGTTCCTTTCCAAAATATTTAACGCCCTTTCACAGCAGATCAAGGACTCTTCCAACGACTGAGGCTGGACAAACGTTAAATTGTCGCCTGACGTATGATATTCGGGATATTCTCCGTGAGGTGTCCTCATGAAACAGCCCACTGGCAAATTGAAGCCAGGGGAACAATATTGCCTTTCATCATACCCATAGGGGAAAAAATCGATGATTGCATGCTCCAACCCCGAGGTTTTCAGGATATGCGTGAAGGCCCTATCAATCCCGGCATTGCCTTGCCGGCTCTTTTTATACGTTAATGGTCCGGGATCTCCCACCCCGGTCACCACCATGCCATTGGTGATTGTGGACACTTGGGTTTCATGCAATGCCAGCCAGGTAATAGACCCGATCGTCCCTGGAATAAAGAGAAAGCGGTAAGAATATCGTAAGGATCGCCCGCTCAACGTCTTGGCCAGAAACGTCGTAACGGCAATTCCGGACAGGTTGTCATTGCACAAGGATGGATGGCAGGTATGACACGAGATCAAGATCTCTTCATCAGTTTCCCCTTTTATGACGTATTCCCCGTAGGTTAAATGCCCGGATCCTAAGGTTGAATTGATACATACCTCATATTCCTCATCTTTCAACGCCATCAATTGCCGATGAGTCAGACAGAATCCCCAGCTTTCCTTGTAGTAGGAGGTTCGGTATGGAATCCAATCAGGATTCTCGGGCAATGAATATAGGTGGGGTTTTAATTCTTCAAGCGTCATCGTGGTGTGAATGGGCTGACTATAACTGACAACATGCAGGTTCGATTGCTTAAAATCGACAACCCGTTCTCCCTTTTTATTTTTTATATACGCATCCTGAATGTTCCACTCCTGTGGCACTACCCAATCAAACACCTCTGTTCCACTTGGAATCTCATGCATCTTCACAGGGACATGGCGTGCAATTCCTTGTAGTGTCTCCCGAACGCCATGACCTGTAATACTCCGACAGATGGGATACAGTTCAGCAAGAAACTGATAGATCTCATGTCCGACTTGATTTGAAATGTTGTCATCCATACGGCCACGCAGCCTTATCGTGTTCAATGTTGGGGTTCGATAAAATCAGGGTAACTGAGGTCGCGGTCAGATATGAGCCGTTTATCGGCCGGCCATTGAATCCCAAACGCAGGATCGTCCCACCGCACCCCTTTGGCACATTGAGGATCGTAAAAGGCGGATATTTGGTAAAAAATCTCCGTATTTTCTTCAAGAGTCTGAAATCCATGGGCACATCCTTCAGGGATATAATGCATCCGCCGATTTTCCGCGGTGAGAACGACCGCCGCATGCTGAGTATACGTTTGAGATAAAGGCCGCAGATCGATCAGCACATCGTAGATTGCGCCCTTGATGCACCAGACGAGCTTGGCTTCTTCATACGGAGCACATTGGTAGTGCATCCCCCGGAGGATCCCTTTCTTTTTATTAAAAGAAAGGTTGCATTGCACCTGTCTGAATTTGATTCCATGGGCCTCAAACTCTCGTTGACACATCGTTCGGGCAAAGAACCCCCGATTGTCTTCAATACGCTCCGGATCAATTAAGAAGGCTCCCTTGATTGTTGATTCGGTGAAAATCACGGATATACCCTGACTTCCGGAATCGGCACCACGAATGCCCCGCCCCACTCGCGGATACACGCCATTTGCTGCATTATTTCATCTTTCAAATTCCAGGGAAGGATCAACACGTAATCAGGCTTCGTTCTCCTGATCGCATCGGGGTCATGGATTGGGATATGTGTTCCTGGCAAGTAAAGCCCTTGCTTGTGAGGGCTACGATCAACCGTGTAATCAATGAAATCCGTACGAATTCCACAATAATTCAAGAGGGTATTCCCTTTGGCCGGAGCACCATACCCTACGATAGTCTTCCCTTTTTCCTTGGCCTCAATCAAGAAGGACAGGAGTTGCCTCTTGGTATGATGAACTTTTTCGGCAAAAGAAAGATAATGATCTAAGCTTTGTAAGCCTGCCTTTTTCTCCCGATCCTGCAAAACCGCAACTCTATACTCCACTGGCTTTGAGTGATCAGCTTCATGGCGAGCATAGATTCGAAGAGACCCGCCATGGGTGGGTAGTTCTTCGACATCGAAAAGAATTAACCCGTGCTTCCGGAATACCTGTTCTACGGTGCCAAAAGAGAAATAGGAGAAATGTTCGTGGTATATCGTATCAAATTGATTTTCATCCATGAGGCGCATCACATGGGGAAATTCCATGGTGATGACACCCTGAGGTTTGAGCAGCGTTTGAAGCCCACGGACAAAATCATTCAAGTCCGGGACGTGAGCTAAGACGTTATTGCCAATCAACAAATCTGCCTG
>BQIZ01000294.1 GCA_021604365.1 Nitrospirales bacterium | reverse complement strand
GCCGTCATCCTGGGTGGCAATGCGCAATCGTTGCCACCACCCCGCATCCTCATCAAATGAGGCACGGCGACGCCCCTCAACTCCTTCGACCATAACTTCATGGATATGCAGATGTTCACGAAAATCTTGTGATCGTCCCAGCTCCAGGAGCGACTTCGTGGCTTGAATGGCCAGATCCTGATACAACTCGAGTATCTCGACCGTCTCAATGGAGCCCGTGAGACGCTCGGAATCTGCGACCGGCTTTTCAGATTCAGGTGTTTCCGTCCGTTCCAGCCGGTCCAAGCGTCGATTCGCCTGAAGAATTCCCCGAAAGAGCGATTGGAGTGAATCAATCAGGGATAATCCTCCCGCACCCGTCCCAATCAGCAACATGGTCAGAGGGATTTTCAGTTTTGGCCCACACGAACCATCCACCTTTGTGACCCGGCGGCGTTCCCGCTCGACCTCGATACATTTAAGCGCATAGTTGACCATCGCATCGGCCATGGTGCTCGTTAACCCTCCCGGGGTTAAATCCCCAACCATGCCCAACCCCACCACTATGGCTCCCGGATGCGTTCTTCCCTGATGACAATCCCCATCATTGAGCACCACGGCAGAAGTATTGAGTTTATCCGGATAGAGGCCCAAGCACTGCCGTTCACGCAATCGACCATTGAGTTGCCGGTCCAGATAGGCCTCGGCACTGACAATCGTGTCTCCCTCATAATGACCCACCGCCACAGGAGACGAGGCGCGGGACAAATTGCCATGAACCATAGTCACCGTGACTTTCCGGGTAGGCTGGCGTTTCTTTTTGACCCGAGTCGAGCCCAGGGCTGACGCAATGAGATCCTCCTCGCTGGGATACATTTCGAGCCGAACCTCGGGGAGCTCAAAGGGAACTACGGACACCCCCCGACGAACGGGAGGCACTTGGGACAACTTCGTGGTAACGCCGGCATTCAATAAATCAAGCAGGCCATCAAAGTGTTCCGGAGCATTGGCCAGGTCACCATGCTCAATGTCCACATAATACGTCTGGTGTTTGAGTGCTTCGGGAATACCGGTCTCCCATGGAACCCGCCCATCCCCAAAGGGGGTCGCATCAATCCGTATCCGCCGCGTGGCTGGAGCCGAGAGATCAAAGGAGACATCACATGGTGTTGCATCCGCTCGCCCCGCAACATAGAGCATCCGTTGAGAATCAATCGGACTGGCCTGAAGAAGTTGCTGAACCTTGAGGGCTTCAGCCAGTTGCGCGGCATCAGGCACAGGCCACTCAATACCTGCTGTTTGTGAGGTCGCCACTTTCGCCCCGAATAGCCCTCGCGCCCGATCCCGGTCATGCTCCAGGAGTGACCGCCAGATTTCCGACTGATAGACATCAAGAGTCCCGGTATGCGGGAGAAGCTGCAAAACTCCGTCAAATCTGGAAATAATTCCCAGTAACGTCGATTGGGAATTGGTGATATCCAGAAGGTCTAACATTCGCACCAGTGGATCACGCCCCATGAGCATACCCGTGATGGCATGCGATCCCTTATTGGGAGTGCCCAGCATGATGAACCGGGCACCGGGATGCCGGCACATGCGATCCCACACCTTTTTACCCTCTTCCGTCGCTATCATGACCCGTACCACCAACCCGCCCATGGAGTGCGCGATGATCCGTACCGGTTGTCCCACAGCTTCCTGCACCTTGACCGTTTTCTCTAAATCTTCCCTAAACCGGTCAGCAAGTTCGATCAGCGATTTTCGCCAATCATAGGCAAAGGGTTGAACGGTATGTGAATTGGCCAAATACTTGATGAGGTCCTTATAGCCACTCCCGATCGGTTGATCAGCCACCACATTTTTCGCGGTATGCTTCAGCTTTTTCAGGCCTCCGAAAGCTAAATCCAACTTATCCAACCAGACATGATCCTTTCCCACCTTGAGTCGACTGCCCATGGTGCCGGGCAGGACATACACAACCGGCTGTGGGGATCCGACAGCGCGTTTGCGGTAATCATTTTCGGTCACTTCGGACGGCTCGCGCTCCAGCCGGTGAAAGAGGGAATGGGGCACATCCTTGGTGAGAGCTTGCATCAGCCGATTCGCCGTGTCCGGATTGCGAAAATAATGGAAATGATCCACTTCCTTTCCTGTGTCGATCCAATACTGCACCTCCCCTGTCCGCTCCGTTCCGCCGAACATCGCCGGAGTATTCACGACCAGATCATGATCTTCCCGATAGAATAAATCCGTCACGAATGTTTTGAGTCGCCCCAGCACCCCTTCTCCGGCCACATCCCCGCCTAAAATATGCAGGCCCGCCATCGACCGCACGCCCGGTCGATTGAGGATGCGAACCAATGGCGAATCCGGCATCTGCGCTTCCAACCCGGGCAACTCTTCCGGTTTCGTCCGGTTTTTCACCACGCCCAGCAGGAATGCGGAAAGTCCCTCAAGCACCGGGTTGCCCTTCAGTCCAGGGATCACCCCAACCACGTTCAGGATAATCGACAGATACCGATCCAACCGGCCACTGGCCAATGTGGTGCCGCGGGCTGGACAGCCCACCCGCACAAACCGCTCAATGACCAATTGTTTTTGCTGGAGCAGATGACCGAGTTGCTCCAACTGCTTCAGATCGGCCTTTCGATCCGGTTGGGCAAAGACCTGGAGATCATCCTGATCAAAGGGAAATCGGCCCTCCATAATGCTACGACACAGCAATTCCCCCACGAGTCCACCACGGGAATGCGAGACCAGGTGCAGACGGGCCCCTTCGGGAAAATACCCGGCAAGTTCCAACGCATTTTGAATGGGATTCTGAGAAAGCGTTCGATGTTGGAAGGCCAGCACACGTTTGGGATAATGCCCAAGGAGTTGCACCATACGGGCATTGGCGCCCCCCTCCCAGAGTCCGCCGAAACTGCCCTCGGTCGAAGAGGCGGTTCCATGAATGAAGACCAGCCACGGTGTATCTGTCTTTTCCTTTTCCAGAGATTTGATCCGGGTGTAATCAGACGACTCTTTTCCTTCCCACCGGTAAAGACCCGGACCCGGCTTCAACACGCCCTCAACCTTATCCTTAATCAAGT
>BQIZ01000293.1 GCA_021604365.1 Nitrospirales bacterium | reverse complement strand
TTTGGGAGATTACCGCCGCCGTCTGCTGTTGAACGCCATGGTGGTGGGTTCGGTCGCATGCACAAACATGGCCATTCGACGGGGACTCAAGTACACCAGGGCATGCAAGGGTACATCCTTTACATGGAGAGCTTGCTTGATTTCCAACTCAGGCTCTTGCGCCAAATTGACCAACATTCCATCACTTCGGCAAATCCAAGGCGCATACAACAACACTGTCGGTCTTGTGGGGTGATGAATATTGATCCGTGCCACGACCCCGAGAAATCCATCCGTTAATTCTACAAGGCTCCCTGGCGGATAGACCCCAATGGCTTGCACCAGGGCTTGCACCACTTCCGGACAGAATCTGGATAATTCTTCCTTCATGACGACGTGGCGAAAGAGACGGGACAGGGCCGCATGGGGAGTGAGACTCGTTTGCAGATCAGGGGCATTGCAAAGTTCATCATAGTGATCTGCCACCATGACAATTTTTGTCGGCAATGAGAGGCCACTTGCCCTTATGCCTTTGGGAAACCCCGAACCATCCAGTCGTTCATGATGCTGACCAATCATTTCCAAAACTGCCGGACTGGTATCCGGGAAGGCAGCCATGAGCTGTCGCCCTACCTCCGTATGTCGTTTCCCCAACTCCGGATCCGATTCGATTTTCATACCACCCGCACTAAATCGTACATTCATTGGTAACGCGCGATAACCCACATCGTGGAATAGGGCTCCACGCCCGAGATCAAGTAATCCTTCGGCTTCCAAACCCAACTGACGGCCGATGAGGAGGGACAAGGTGCACACGTTGAGGGCATGTTCGGATAGGCCCCACGTCGCACCGTTACTACCGACCACATCAATTAACGACATTGCCGTTTGGGGATGTTGTATGGCGGTGACAATACTGGTGATCATCGCATCCGCGGTTTTACGTCCAGACGGTCGGCGATCACTCAGTTGCCGAAACAATTCATTGCCCTGTCCAAGGGTTTTTTGATACGCCCCTTCGACTTTCCGCAAATGATCCTGAAATTCATGGTAATCCTCTCGCCGATCCAGGATTGTCGATAGAGAAGATTCTTTAATAAGTGGTTCGCTGTCTGCAGAAGGATCCAATTCTGATTCAAAAATAGCCTCCGTATCCTCTTCCCTGCTTGCACTTTCCTCGAAATTCAAGGGCCGCCGGTTTTGATCTGAGTCCTCCTCGGCATCTATCAAGGCGGACCGATCGGGATCGTGGAGAATGACGACATTTTTGAGGGCTTGAATGGTGGCCAGATCATCTGAGGATTTGATTTGAAAGGTGTTCGTGGGAAAAGGATGGCTAAACCAGGACCCTTCCAGTTTGACAAACGTCCCGACGCAAAGATGCCGGGTATCTTCAACTTTAATGAACGGCATAAAACAATCCCTTTTTCAACAATAAATCAAAATAACCTGTTAGGGAGTGACCGCAAAACACCAGGCGCCCAAATAGAAATCTCCTGGCTTTTTCGGATTTTTTTGCTTTTTTGTTAAGCTTTTGTACTTGCCTCCTGGGTACTAAATCTTCGCTCTTCCTCCTGAGTAATCCTCATCACACCTACCTGCCGCTTTTTTAGAGTCGATTTCCGCTACCCAAGTCTTGTCTTGGAACCATGCCCCCGTTCGGGTAGACTTGCCTTTGCGTCTTTTCTTGGCATCCTTTTAGGAGACTCAAACGATGCAGGCTCCTCTCATCGATCCCCCTTACCTTCCAGATACGATTCCTGAGGCGTTTTTCGCACTCTCGGCAATCGCCGCCGATCATGTGGTCATGCAAATAAAAGAAGGGGAAGACTATCGACAACAGACCTACGGGGAAGTGTCGAAGCTAGTTCGGGGACTGGCGAACGGTCTTAATGAGCATGGCCTTCGTCCAGGGCATCGCGTCGCCATTGTGGCTGAAAATTGTCCGGAATGGGTGATCGCCCATCTCAGCATTCTCACCATCGGCGCCACAGCCGTTCCCCTGGATATTCAGATGTCACAGGAGCAACTTCTGTCCTTTCTCACCACGTCCAATAGTCGGTTTGTCTTCGTCAGCTCAAAAACCGTAGACCTGATCCGAGAACTTTCAGCCACCATCACAGTCGTGAGCATGGATTCCGTTACACAACCTCACCACCTGTCCATGAAGGACCTCATGGAACAAGGACAGGAAAAATCGCCCGTTGACCTGCAAGTGAATCCGGATGACGTGGCTTCGTTACTTTACACCTCTGGCACAACCAAAAAACCTAAAGGCGTGTTACTCACTCACCGGAATTTCATGGCCAACGCCAAAGACATTATGGGGAAAGATTTAGCGGGACCGGAGGATAACTTCTTAGTGATGCTCCCGCTGCACCATGCCTATCCCTTCATGATCGCCTACCTCGTTCCCATTCTCCTAGGTGCAAGAATGACCTTCCTGTCATCACTCAAGGGGCCGGATCTGGTGCAATGTATTCATGAGACCGGGATCACGATCGCCGTAGGGGTCCCACAAATTTTCACCATGATTCGTCGGTCGATTTTTGATGAAATCGGCCGACGTCCAGCGTTCGTCCGTTCGCTTATCACGCTTCTCCTCAGTCTGTCAGATTTTGTGAGAACCCATACCAGATGGAATCCTGGACGACGAATTTTTGCGTCTGTTCACCGCCGATTTGGCTCCTCGCTTCAGCTTCTATGCAGCGGCGGAGCCAAACTCGATCCACAAATCTCGAAAGATTTAGGCAGTCTGGGATTTACGGTTCGTGAAGGGTACGGACTCACGGAAACCGCGCCCGTGATTGCCTTCAGTTCCTCGTCTCGCCTGAAACCGGGCTCCGTCGGCCCACCACTCGCCAGCGTTGAGGTGCGAATCGATCAGCCCAACGTAGCAGGAATAGGCGAAGTGGTGGTACGAGGACCCAATGTGATGAAGGGCTATGATCAAGCCCCGGCTGAAACGGCAGAGGCTATTCGTGATGGCTGGTTTCACACCGGAGATCTGGGCTATCTGGACTCAGACGGATACCTGTTTCTCACCGGACGAATCAAGGAACTGATCGTCACACCTGGAGGAAAAAACATTCTTCCCGA
>BQIZ01000292.1 GCA_021604365.1 Nitrospirales bacterium | reverse complement strand
GTTTCCGAATCAGGTGGAGGAGCAAATCCATGGGGCCGGTAAAGGCCTCAAGTTTGACCTGATAGGCATCGTCATCTTCAAGGTCAGAAACTATCAGGGAGGGGACGGATTCCAATCAGGAGCCTTTCGACTGGGTTCCACAGTGCAGATAATTGATTTGGTATACCATCTTTTGTGTAAAGCCGCAATATCCTAACCAAATATAGTGGTTTGGCCTTATTTCAAGTAGACCTCTTCCCTTTTGTAAACCAGAGGTAACAGAGCACCAACATGACCAACCCCAAAAAGATCCCCACCTGCCCATATGAACTCCGGACATTTTGAACCGACGCCACATTAAGCGGAAGATTACTCCCGCTTAATTCCGGCAGGGTACGGAACTCTACCCCTGCAAAATCCTGCGCTCCGTCAAACCTGGCGTTCGTAAAATCGACCACTGAGTCAATTTGAGCATTAACAAATGTCACCGACTCTCGAAATTCGGTGAACCGAAAATAGATTTCCTGAGCAGCCGCGATGGCTGAAAAATCGGCAGGTCCTCTAAATACCGACCCTGAAAAGCCTGTCCCACTGGCAAAAACCGATCGGGAGAAATCTGCCGTCTGCTGGAACTCGACTTCCAAAAACTCCGCAACTCCGGTGAAATGAGCATCGGCAAAGGTGACATGATCCCAAAATCGAGCCTGGTGAAAACGGGAATGTGTCCCAAAAGTGACGTTAGAGAAATCCGCGCCTTGGGTAAATTGCGATCCAATAAAAAACCCTTCAAAATCCACACGCGCGTTTGAAAATGTTACCGGACCCACAAACACAGTCTTAGAAAGATCAATGGATTGCTGAAAGACGGTTCCCGTGAAATCTACCGGTCCCAGGACCAGGAGCGCACCTTCGACCAGATTGGTGGCAAGCACTTTTTCAAAACGAGAATGCCTGATGGAAACAGCTTCTGGAATGACGCGAACCGCAGTGACCCTCTGCTCTTGCAAGCGCTGCCCCACTGCAGGGGGAATGGCGGGATATTCCGAGAGGGCTTGTTGCGGCAGGAGATCAAGCATTATCGGATCAACCACCAACACGTGGGCAAGATCAATGCGTTTTCCCTGCAGGAGAGCCCCAAGGAGATCGGCCCCCTTTACGGCCAAGGCTTCCTCTTCTCCAGGCAAACAGGGTCCCTCAACATGCACCCAGAAAACATTTTCGCTTCCAGGAGGAATTGGAAGAAGACGGCAAGCCTCGGCATTGATAGGAGACAGCCCCGGCAGGACAAGCAGCAAGCCAATCAGCAGACAATACTTCACCCCCCGCAATTTCATCTATGCCCACATCACATGAGCACATACCCAAGGAACGTGTTGAAGATAGATGATCGTCACGAGGTGGTGCCGGGTGGAGTCAAATTTTCGATCGGTTTGGGCGAGTGGGCCTCTTGAACAACATGATCGGAGAATCTGGCTGGATCCGGCACAATCGTAGACGTCAATCTCATCTCGAACAGCCCCTAATTAGAAGGGGTGGGCTCAGTAGAAGGGGTGGGCTCAGCAGGTTGAGCCGGTTCGGATTGAGCTGGTTCGGGCTTGGTTGGATCGTGTTTAGCCGGATCGGGCTTAGCTGGCTCGGGAGCCGCAGCTTCCGCAGATTTAGGCACCGTCACTTCCACCGGCTTTGCCGTCGCAGCCGGAGAAACGTCCTTGAGCGCTAAATAAAAGTCCCGATGTTCGTATTCGGTTTTAGCTAACACCTGATCGGTTTCTTGAACCGTCTTGGGCGGAGGCACCACCACCTTTTCTCCTTCCACCCAGTTGGCTGGCGTCGCGCAGGCAAACCGGTCTGTTGTTTGCAGAGCGATAACCAACCGAAGAATTTCATCTACATTACGTCCCGCATTGAGGGGGTAATACAGCAACGCCCGGATCACTCGTTTCGGGTCAATAATAAACACCGCACGCACCGTCGCAGTCGAGCTCGCGTTGGCATGAATCATTCCATACAGTCTGGCGACACGCATATCAGAATCGGCAATCATGGGAAATGATATAGTGGCACCCATTTTATCGTGAATATTTCGAAGCCAGGCTAAATGGGCATGAATGCTATCCACACTCAGTCCGATGAGCTTCACCCCTCGCTGACGAAATTGTTCGTTGAGTTGGCCAAAGGCTATCAATTCCGTCGTACACACCGGAGTAAAATCCGCCGGATGGGAAAACAATACCACCCAATGCTGTTCCTGCCATACGCTAAAATTAAAATCAGTCTGTTGCGTTGTCACCGCGGAAAAGTCCGGTGCATGATCTCCTATGCGAGGCAACCCTCGTTCTTCCGACATGAATCCTCCTTCAGTTGGCAATACAATAACGCTCCGGCTCCGCTTCAAGCGAATGGAGAAATCCCGGCTTATTTATTATTAAACCGGCAATGCGAACAACACGATCGAGATGGCCGAGAAAGAGACCTTGGCCAAACCTGGACCCATAATAGACCAGCAGAACTACCAGGAGCGAGGAATTTCCTCTTCATCATCCTCATGATTAGATTCGGTGTCCCGAAAAAACTTATCGGTGCCCAATTCTTCGGATAAGTCTTCCGTCAAATCTAAATCTTCATCGGCTTCATCTGTGGAGTCCTCGGAGAACTCATCATCAAAATCATCCGTAAGATCATCCACATCCAGGTCATCGCTAACATCATCGAGTCCGGTGGTCAATGAATCCAGGGTGATATCCCCATCGGTTTCCACTTCAATATCCAATTCGGAATCAATGTCCTCCGGCAGAGATGCATCCTCCAAATCCGATTCACCACCCTTGATCAAACTCACGTCCTCATCAGCAGGAACAAGTGAGGTAACTTTTTTCTTTTTATCGTTAAGACCTTTTACCACCGTTGATTCTTTTTTAGGCCTTCCTGGGCTCTTTTTGGGCTCAGATAGCGCCGGCTTGGCCGCCGTTTTCTTTGTGGAATCAGGCTTGGTACGATTCGCCCCGGTTTTGGCCGCCGTTGTCGTTTTTGAAACATTGTCAGATGTAGTCAACTTTTTCTCTTTCCCTTTCACCACCTTTTTCGGCGTCGCTTTGGATCGTGGTTGAGCTTGAGCCACGGCTTTGGGAGTACCCTTCATTCCAGCC
>BQIZ01000291.1 GCA_021604365.1 Nitrospirales bacterium | reverse complement strand
TTTGAGCAAATGCTCGGTTATGCCAACCACCTGGGGCTTTATGCCGAAGAAACCGGCCATCACGGTGAGGCACTCGGCAATTTCCCGCAAGCCTTTACGCATCTGGCCCTCATTAGCGCCGCTTTCAATCTGGACCGGGCGCTAGGTAAGTAACCAGGTTACCGCCTCCTTTTCACCCCCTCTCCGGATCTGACTCTGCGATCCGGGCAACCATTGCTCATCGATGCATGTGATCATTGGATGCGGAGACCTCTATCGAAAGGATGATGGGATAGGAGTCGTTGTGGCTCAACGACTCCAGTCATATCAACCAGCCTTTTTCAAGGTTCAACCCGCATAATTTTCGTTGGTGGGATCATGCCGTCGAGACCGGCCGTATCATCTTTCAAGATGAGTTTCCTCAAGATATCACCGTCTTTCTCATTGAAGTCTTCGATACCACCTTAGGAGAAAATCTGAACCAACCTGTCGCCACTTTCGTTGACAAGGTTTGCGCCGGGATCAGATCTCTCATTCATAAGTCGAGGCATTTCCCTCATCCGATTCAATAACCCAGACTCCGCCATGGGCTTTATTCGGAATACTCATAAGAATTTGAGATACACTTCCTGTCGTTTTTCACGAGCCCGTTCCAATCTATGGAAATCGTTTTGGTCCTCGCCTCTGAAGTTACGCAACTCCCCAAACGACAGGCGTCCGGTTATGAGCGACACCCCATTCATTGGACGGGCTCAGGAAGAACCCTTTGCCATCCATGTCGAGGACCTGGTTCAGGGAGTAAGATTCCGGTCGACCCTTTGGAACCGGGCGCAGCGCTATCGCCTTCGCGAACGCGTCTTGAATACCAGCGTGGGCATTCCAATTTTTGCGGCCGGCGCCAAACACCACATTGAACAATTTGTCTCGAAACTAACCACCCATCCCCCATACTTGGCCCGAATCACTGCCGTTTCCATGGGTGCGACACCCCCTTCACGATGTGAGCGAATCGGTTTTTCTGATTGCCCACAGCAGGGGCACCGAGGGCCATACGGGGATTGTCCCCGACATCGCCACATGCCACGAATGCCTCCTGGACATTTTTGATCCCTATTTCCGTCGCTTCCGATATCCCTCTACCACCTGCATCCATTGCAGAGCCCATCTCACATCCAGGAACATATGCCCTTCGACCGTCCTCATACCACCAGGAAACCCTTTCCGCTCTGCCAAAACTGCCTCAAAGAGTATGAAGACCCTTCAGATCGCCGGTTTCACACACAATCGATTGCCTGCCAGGCCTGCTTGGGTGTGATGAGGACCATTCTCGGCGCTCTGATGGCATTGTTCGCAGGTTCGTCACTCTGGGATTAACCATTACTTTCCCACGCCCTCACACTCTTCACCCTCCGCAGAACGACTTCAAACCCGCAACGGTTGTAGACCAATCGGACCTTATGGCCCATCAATTGTCTTTTTCATTAGAAGGCCATAGGATAGAGGACGGCCAAAACCAATCTGGAAGGAACATGCCAATGAGTCAACTCGTCCGCTTTGGGGTTTCTCTTGAAGAACCACTCCTTAACGCCTTTGATCAACACATCAATCGGAAGGGATACCAGAATCGCTCGGAAGCGATTCGAGACCTCATCCGCAATCAACTTGTCGGGGAAGAATGGGGTGGTAACAAAGAGACCGTCGGCACCATTACTCTGGTGTACGACCATCATCAATCAGATGTGCTGCAACAATTAACCCATCATCAGCACGAATACGGGAAGCAAATCATTTCGAATCTGCATGTGCATTTGGATCACGACCATTGCCTGGAAGTCATTGTGGTTAGAGGGCGAAGTTCAGCTCTCGTCGATTTAGCCAATCTGCTGATTAAAACCAAAGGGGTCAAGCATGGACAACTTACCATGACGACCACCGGAAAGGCCGTGAAATAGCGCCTCTTCATTCCTCCTTTCAAGGTATTCCTTCCTCACCGCATGGCTTCCGATCCTCCCCATGCCTCCTCTCTCCCTAACCCGCACGATTGTAAATTGACAATATTGCCGGACCTTGCTACAAATCGTGCTACTATTTATTTTTTCGTGTCACCTGCAGATTTGCCCTTTACCCCTCTACCCTCTTCCTCAGTACCAACCGATGGTTGCTCTACATCCCCACACACCTCATCCTGCCTGGTGTATACAGGTCTTACTTCTCTTCAGTTTCTTGTTGGTGGATTCGGCTTCAGGCCATGACCAGGAAGAGGTCACGGTTCTAGAGGAAGTGCAGGTCGTCGGAGAACGCCCTATCGCAGCATCGTCCAGTCGAATCATTCTGAATGACGATATCCTGCTTCAGCCTCAAGGCCGGCCTGCCGATTTATTACGGTTGGCTCCCGGTCTTATTACGTTGGAACATTCAGGCGGCGCCGGAAAGGCCGATCAGTTTCTCCTGCGCGGCTTTGACGCTGATCATGGCACAGACCTGGCCCTTCATGTGGATGGCATGCCGATCAACATGCGCAGCCATGCTCATGGTCAAGGATACGGGGACATTAATTTCATTATTCCAGAAACCATCGAAGAAATTACGGTAAAAAAAGGACCCTACCATGTGGAATATGGTGATTTTGCCACCGCCGGCGCCGCCAATTATGTCACCCGTGAGACAGTTCCCCAAACCGTGGTCCAATCCGCCGGAGGGAATTTCAATACCCAACGACATTTATTCATCACCTCCCCCACTCATGGGGAATTCCGTACACTCCTTGCCGGAGAATTTTATTACACCGACGGCCCCTATGATTTTGTCAATCGCAATACCCGGTACAACGGACTGGCGAAACTGACGTTTGATCCCTCAGCCACATCCCAACTCAGTGTGACGCTTTCCCAATATTATGGACGATGGAACGGGTCAGGCCAGATTCCTTTGCGGGACGTGACGTCCGGAGGGGTAGACCGCTTTGGTTCCATTGATCCTTCAGAAGGCGGCAAATCGTTACGGAGCACCGGTCGATTGGATTACCATTACGATCTACCCGGCGGAGGGACAGTATTCGCCAATCTGTGGGCTCAATATTATTACCTGTCCCTGTTCAGCAACTTCACGTTTTATCTTAATGATCCAGTAAATGGTGACGGCATTGAACAGACCGACCGACGATGGTTGACCGGAAGTGATATCGGTTATCGGC
>BQIZ01000290.1 GCA_021604365.1 Nitrospirales bacterium | reverse complement strand
AGTTGGGGTCCCAACACGACAATCATGAGCAGGAGAACAAGAAGAATCATGCGCATGGAATTACTCTATCTCCTCAGCCCGCTCCTTACCAAGGAAGGGATTGCTCCATCTGTTGTTTTCCTGATTGCACCCAAGGATTTTTCAAAGAGGTCTTTTTGCTCATTGGGTTGTTACATCAAAAGACCGTCCGCACGAGACCGCCTTCAGCCCGGATGCAGGATCCATTAATCACTGAGGCGCGGGCACTGCAAACGAACGCCACGATCTCTCCGATTTCTTTGGGATCAACCAGACGACCGATAAGGGAGGTCGGGCGATTTTCCGTCATAAAACGGCGCCCGGCTTCCGCTGGCGGAAGATCAGGAAAGATGTCCCGGATGAACTTCTCAACACTTTCCGTGCGGGTGGGGCCGGGGAGCACCGAATTGACCGTCACCTCCGTCCCTTTGGTGAGTTCGGCCAGTGAACGGGCAATGCCTAACTGCATGGTTTTCGTTGCGCTGTAGTGCGCCATTTCGGGAGCCGGAGAGACGCCTGATTCGCTTGAAATGAATACGATCCGTCCGTGACCACGCCCAAGCATGCTCTGGAGGTAATGGCGGGCGAGACGCACGCCGCTCATGATATTGATCTCAAACATGTTCTGCCACGCCTTATCCGTTTCCTCAAAAAATCCGACGGCCTCGTAGATGCCGAGATTGTTGACCAGAATATCAACCTCGGGCACTTGGGAGATGGTGTGATTGCACCCGGCGGCAGTTCCGTTGTCAGCCACAAGAGAGATCATCTCTGCATGGGGAAGATCTGTGCGGATCTCCGCCATCGCTTGTTCCACGCTGACCTGGGTACGACCGTTGATGACAACTTTAGCGCCCTCAGCGGCGAGAGCACGCGCGATTTCCAGCCCTATGCCTCCTGAGGACGCCGTCACCAAGGCCGTTTTCCCATTTAGATTCAGATTCATGGTGACATTCCCTTCCCATGACGGATGAGTGGAACTCCCCGATCAGGTTTTCTACTGTTTTTCGCTAAATTGTTACGAAGAGCACGAGACGATAATCGATGGTTCGCCGGGAGGCGGAGGCAGGGCATAGGCTTCCATGCCGGGTTGTTCGGTAAAAGGATCACTCAGGAGTTTCAACAACCGGTCTATTTCCGAATAGTCCTTCTGCTGAACGGCTTGGGTAATGGCCCGTTGCGCGAGATGGTTCCGGAGGATGTACTTGGGGTTCACGTGGTCCATTCTGACTTGGCGTTCCTCATCATCGCTTTTTTCGGCTCGAAGCCGTTCCCGATACCGTGCGGTCCAATCCTCGAACGCTTCCCGGTGAAGGAACTGGTCCCGTAACCCGGAGGGTACCGTGGGACTCTCCTGGCGAACGGCTCCCAAGGCACGAAACAGGGTCGTGTAATCCGCCCGGCTGGAATCCATAAGGTTCAACAGATCGGTCACGAGTTTGTCGTCTCCCGCATGCGATTCGACCAGACCGAGTTTAGCTCGCATCAGTTCGGCATATTTCCCCGTCATCGCCTTTTCATAGACTGCCGGAGTGGCATTGACGTCGGCTTCTTCCACGAACGGTGACAAGGCCCGCGCCAGCGCCCGAATATTCCAATAGCCGATGTCGGGTTGGTTCTGAAAGGAATACCGCCCGTGATGGTCTGAGTGATTGCAGATAAACGTTGGATCATAGCGTTCCATAAATCCGAAGGGGCCGTAATCCATCGTCAACCCCAGGATGGACATGTTATCGGTATTCAGGACACCATGTGCCCACCCCACGGCTTGCCATTGAGCCACGAGATGCCCGGTGCGAACCGCGACTTCATGCACCAGCCTGGCATAGGGATTCTCTGCTCCTACTAAATGCGGATAATGATATTCGATGACATAATCTGCCAGCGTTTTCAGATATTCGAATTGACGGCGATAGTAAAACACTTCAAAGCTGCCAAACCGCACATGGGTCGGCGCCATCCTGAGCAGCATCGCCCCCGGTTCCGGTGTTTCCCGCCAGACCACTTCTTCCCCGGCCACAATACATAAACTGCGAGTCGTGGGAATCCCCAACCCATGCATGGCTTCGCCACAGAGATATTCCCGAATCGTCGAACGCATCACTGCACGACCATCGCCGTCACGGGAGAACCGCGTCAGCCCTGCCCCTTTTAACTGTAATTCCCACCGTTCCCCTTTTTGATTGCGCACCTCCCCCAGCATAATGGCGCGCCCATCGCCGAGCTGCGGCACGTAATGTCCGAATTGATGCCCCGAATACAACATGGCAATGGGATCGCTCCCAGGCAACAGCCTGGCCCCGCAGAAATATTCTGCAAACTCCGGACGGGTCCATTCTGTGGGGTCAATATCAAGTAATTCGGCGGCTGCCGGATTCACGCTCACAAGGTAAGGCTTAGGAAAAGGCGTGGGCTTAACCCGCTCATGAAACACGTCAGGCAGGCCCGCATAGGTGTTCTGAAAATTGAGATGTTCTAATTTAGCCATGGCTTCATTATCCGTGACCTTGCCGGGGTCGAGCAACCACAAACCTCTTTGTATCACTTTGAGGCCTCTGAAGATTCCCCCGGTGACCGCAAAAACCTTTAGGCACTGGGCAAGAAATGCACATCGGTGCGTGTTTCAAAACGCTTACCTCAACACCGTATCTCTTTCGATTCAACTGTGTGTGTTATATTCTCAACAACCATTCTTTTCATTTCTTTTAAAATTCAAAAACATCAATATATACAATACATTACGAACAATAATTTTCTAGGTTCAATAATTGCTTTTGTCATCATGCAGAAGTCTCAAAGCCGAGAAGCTTATGATGATTGGGTGCGCGAATTTTTTGTTGAGCCCTCGAAAAAGAAAAGGAGATCGCATGATTCGGATTTGTGCATGGTGTCGACAGGAAGGCAAAACTGGAATTCTTGGAAGGAACCCGGGAGAGTCTGCGGAGATCAATGAACCGGAATCCCACGGGATCTGCCACGACCATGGACTCCTCCTTCGCCAGGCTTTCACGCGAAACCTTGCTCATCGCCCTCTTTCAACCGCCACTCTCTCCTCCTCATCAGCCTCCTTCTAAACAGCGTTCACTCTTCCTGATGCTGAAACCCGGGTGGCAGGATGACAGAAGTGTGTGCTCCGGCCTGGGAAAAGATATACATCACGGCTGCGCACATGGGAATCTCAGCAGCTACGGTTTGTCGGATTGGCGTCTTGAGTCTGGGAATCGAGAGGACCGGGGAAAATTGCTTATC
>BQIZ01000289.1 GCA_021604365.1 Nitrospirales bacterium | reverse complement strand
TTGTGTTCCCGTCCTTGTCCTCATGAGCATTTCCTCCATGAACAATGAAAAGCCAGAAACTGTTGCAGAAACTAAAACTGCTGGACCTGATCTTGGGGTTCCGGCATTGGTGGTGTCCGGCTTCCTGGGGGCGGGCAAGACGACTCTTGTCAAACATTTGATTGCCGATGCTCAGCGACAGGGTCTGAAGTTAGCAGTGATCTCAAATGAATTTGGTGAATTAGGAATTGATCGAGCCCTGCTTCAAGAAGAAGGCGGTCCGGGATATGTGGAACTTGAAGGCGGGTGTGTGTGCTGTCAGCTTTCCGGTGAGTTGCTCAACACCCTGCAGAATCTGTGGGAATCCATTCATCCGGATCGGGTCGTCGTGGAAACATCCGGTGTAGCATTACCCTTCGAAACGCTTCTGACGTTTTGGCGCGAGCCCGTCACTGAGTGGGTGGGTGAGAGTTTAGCTGTGGTAGTCGTCAATGCCGAACAAGTGGCCCAAGGACGGGATTTGGAAGGCACGTTTGAGCAACAGGTATCTTCGGCGGATTTGTTGGTCATCAATAAAGTCGATTTAGTTCCATCAGATTCATTCGGTCGTTTGGAAGATCTTCTCCATGATATGGCTCCTGGCGCTCCAGTGATTCGAAGTATTCAGGGTGAAATCGATTCGACGATTGTTTTCCCTTCCATCCCTACGGGAAAGACTTCATCCAACGCTCAACGAAAGCCAGAACTCCTTCCTCACACCCATGAGGAATTTGATGCGCAGGAACTCTCCTTTCCCGACAACATCACGCCCGAACAGCTCATTCAACAACTTCAACCACTAAACACTCTTCGCATTAAAGGCATCGTGAACACGTCGGAAGGGCCGAAGCTCGTCCAAGGCGTTGGTCCCCGTATTGATCTCAGTCCTCCTCCTTCGCAATTTCCCCAGGAAATGCTTGGCCGTCTGGTCGCCATCCGCCGTAAATAGTTTATCAGTTTACTTTTTTATACGGGCTTCGACCACATCGTCCCGAAGCCCGCCGACTTTGGCATGAGTTCATCATATTCTTTTTGAGGAACGTTGAATTCTTTTGAGGTGACATCCGAATGGGCGGCGGCAATATCAACTTCTTTGTCCTTAATTCCTAAGCCGACATGGGCCTCGCCTAAGGGGCGATTTACCTTTTGCAGGGCCCACCGGTACTGGCGCACATCAGGTTCGTATTTTTTTATTCAATTGATTGCGGGTATCCGCGCCCATGCCCACAAAAAAACCGTCCGACGACCGGGTCTTTCCAGATTTTGGTGAGAAATACATCGACGAGGGCCGAGATCGCGTTATATCCACCAAGGCGTTCATACAATGAATGATTGGTCTCAGCAAAACTAAGACTGGAAGTTGTTCCCAACAGAACGACGAACATGACCCAGGATAGCGATCTGCCAAAAAAACCGATACGACAACATATCTCTAGGAACATAGCAAAAGAAAGAAGGTGGATATTTCGAGATTACTAGGAGGGATGTAGGCCGGGTGGTTGATCTCTGAGCCTTCGCGGGTAGGGAATACTCATTAAAAGATCAAAAATGACCTGCTTGAATTGCTCATCTGGAGTCCGTTCACGGAGCCTGGGGCGCAAATTTCGAGCGAAGAGGCAGAGTTTTTCCAAATCTTTTTTGTCGTAATCGGCGATCTGTGACATAAACTCGTAGAAACGGACGAAGGTTTCGAGATCTTTCTTGAAGATTTTCCGGGCGTCTTTTTCGGTTTTGCAGGCCTTAAAGGTGTTTTAATCATTGGCGGTGAGCATGGCGTCGCCGGTTTGTTGAGCACGTGCGAAGAGGTCCTTGGCGACGGTTAGCTCGTGGAGGGCCGATTGGTAACGGTGTTGCCAACGTTCAACCGCCGGTTTGCAGATATTGGGAATAGCGGCGTTGCTCTTGCTCTTCACAAAAAAGGCCACGCAGAAATGTTCCACTTCCTGCCACAGGAAGATGCCCGTAGCTCTGAGTTTGTCGAACAGGTCAAAGATGAGATTCGGGTTGGAGACATCGGCCAGTTCTGCGGTTTGATAATATGGCTGGAATGCGGAACGGATATCTTCTGGTTCGTTGAAAAAATCTAAAACAAACGTGTCGGTTTCAGCCTTGCCCGGGTAGGTTCGATTAAGACGTGACAGGGTTTGGACGCATTCAACCCCACCAAGCTTTTTGTCCACATACATGGCACAGAGTTTAGGCTGATCAAACGCGGTCTGAAATTTATCGGCGGCAATCATCACTTGATAATCTTCACTATCAAAGGCTTTCCGCATATCCCGACCTTTAAGCCCCGTATTCATCGTAGATTCCGAAAACTTCTCGCCAAGCAATCCCGCGGCATTCGGATCTTTATCAGTAAATTCCACCTCGCTAGAAATCGCGATCATGGCGCAGATGCGTGTGTACCGTTT
The DNA here is from genome assembly GCA_021604365.1 of Nitrospirales bacterium. Taxonomy (GTDB): domain Bacteria; phylum Nitrospirota; class Nitrospiria; order Nitrospirales; family UBA8639; genus Nitrospira_E. The sequence continues at coordinate 876 of BQIZ01000289.1, read as the reverse complement.
CTCTCCAATATACCTATCAAAAGACAGCTTGTACCGCACCGCTTCCCCGATGAATTCGGCGAAGTTGAAGTATTCAAAGATTTCGCGGGCATCTTTGGAAAAGCCTTGGATGTAATTTTCCAGGTTGGCTTTGATGCCGGTCTCGCCGAGTGTGGAGAGATCCATTTTGGAGGTGTTGAAGAATGGGAGGCCGTTAGTGGCGCGGAGGAGAAGTTTTTCCTGCGCGTCTTCGGGCACGTTCATTTTTTGAACGTTTATCTTTTCGGCTAAGACGGCTTCTTTGCTGTCTTGCAGCACGCATTCCAACCGGCGTAATAGGGTAAACGGCATGATGATGCGGCCGTATTGGCTTGCTTGAAGTCGCCACGCAGTAAGTCAGCCAGCGACCAGATATAGGCGGCCAGATTGTTGGGAGTTTGGCCGGCATTTTGACTCGTGTCTGTCTTTCCATCTTGAATTGAGGTGCCTTCACGGTTCTGATTGTGGGAATGTTGAAAAAAGCCGCCAGCGGCGTTCTCGCCATTTTTCCGTGCTCACGTACTGGAAGTACGCTCTGCGCGCAAAAATGGCTGCGGCCTTGCTGGACGGACTTTTTTGACCATTCCCGACCATTACTGATATTAATTTCGCTTTGGGCATTGGGGTGTTTTGTGAGAAAAATATTCAACCGGCCCATTGTCGGGATTTTTCTACTGAGTTGAACCTTCCTGGATATGGGAAGAGATAGTATCTTTATTCGGAAAATTAAGGAATAGGGTTTTCAAATAGGTGGGGATGGTCTTTGAGGAGTTGGGCTTTGAGCTCAGGGTCGAGTTGGGTGTGATAGAGGGTGTTGGCTTTGGCGAGGAGATCGATGGAGACGTTGGTCACGCCAAG
>BQIZ01000288.1 GCA_021604365.1 Nitrospirales bacterium | reverse complement strand
GTTCACTGGCATGAGCCACGCATGCGAAAGCTTCACACCCGACATGGTGGCCCACGAGATAGGAAGGATTACAAACGTCTCCACCGGCATCGCCAGGGTTTCAGGCCTTCCGGGGGTGGGATTTGAGGAGGTGTTGAAGTTTCCCGGTGAGGTGTATGGCATCGCCTTCAACGTCGATGAAGACGAAATCGGCGTCGTGCTCCTTGGAGACTACTGGCAGTTGCATACAGGTGATGAAGTCGAGCGTAGGGGACACGTCATGGACGTGCCGGTAGGCGACGGATTAATCGGGCGAGTCATCAACCCATTGGGGCGACCCCTGGATGGCCTCGGACCTGTGGTTTCTCCCGAGCGCCTGCCTATCGAACGTCCGGCACCGCCCATCATGAATCGTGCACCCGTTACGGTGCCGTTGCAAACCGGCATCAAGGTCATCGATGCGCTCATCCCGATTGGGCGAGGCCAGCGGGAGTTGATTCTCGGCGACCGGCAAACGGGCAAGACTGCCATCGCCCTCGACACCATTCTCAACCAACGAGACCAAAATGTGCTGTGCGTGTATTGCGCCATCGGCCAACGCGCATCCGGTGTGGCCAAAGTGGTGGCCACTCTCCGGGAACAAGGCGCAATGGAATACACCATCGTCGTCGTTACCGAAGGCAACGACCCGCCGGGACTGGCGTATATCGCGCCGTACGCCGCAACCAGCATTGCCGAGCATTTCATGGAACAAGGTCGGGATGTGCTGATTGTCTATGACGACCTGACACATCACGCCCGCGCCTATCGTGAGCTATCTTTGCTCCTGCGCCGCCCGCCCGGTCGAGAAGCATTTCCCGGCGACATTTTTTACATCCACTCGCGGCTTCTGGAGCGCGCCACCCATCTGCGAAAAGAATTCGGTGCCGGCTCATTGACCGCGCTCCCCATCATCGAAACCGAAGCACAAAACATTTCGGCCTATATTCCGACCAACCTGATTTCTATCACGGATGGACAAATCTACCTCTCGCCCTCCCTGTTCGAATTAGGAGTGCTGCCTGCAATCGATGTCGGTCGATCTGTGTCCCGCGTGGGGGGAAAGGCCCAACGGGCCGCCTATCGCGCCGTGGCAGGAGACCTCAAATTGGCCTATGCCCAGTTTGAAGAGCTGGAAACCTTTGCCAGGTTCGACGCGAGGCTGGATGACGACACCCGAAAGATTATCGAACACGGGCGGAGAATCCGCGCCTGCCTCAAACAGCCGGAATTTACCCCGGTTTCCGTTCCCGCTCAAATCACCTTGCTATTGGCGTTGACCGACAAATTCTTCGATACTGTGCCGCTTGACGAAATGACGAAGGGCGAACAGATGTTACACAAGGCATCACTCGACATCCCGTTGGAGGTGCGCAAACGATTGGAAGGTCCAGCCAAATTGAATACTGAAGATCGTGAAACGATTATTCAGATCGCCCGTCAAGCTCTGGAATGCTTTCAGCCCATACAAGATCTCAAGGAGAAGGCATGAGCGACACCATGGTGGGTCTGCGCCGAAAGATCGGCGGAGCCGGGGATCTCCAATCCGTCGTTCGCACAATGAAGGCCCTAGCCGCCTCAAGCATTGGACAATATGAGCAATCGGTGAGCGCATTGGCCGACTACGCTCGCACCGTGGAGCTGGGGTTAAGCGTCTGTTTCCGGGAAGACTCGTCGATGGCCTTGATGGGAGAACAAAAAAGGCAAACCGCTGCAGGGGCGATTGGCGCCGTCGTGTTCGGTTCGGACCAGGGATTGGTGGGCCAGTTTAATGAAGTGATAGCCGATTATGCGGTCAAGACCCTGGCCGCTCGGCCCGGCCAACACCGGGTATGGGCCATTGGTGAGCGCGTGCAGACGCGCCTGGCAGACGCAGGCCTGCCGTTGCTGGGATTCTATTCTGTCCCGAATTCCATCAAGGCCATCACTCCGCTGGTCGGACAGATTCTCCTGGAAAGCGAAACGCGCCGCAGCCATGGGGAAATCGCCGAACTCCACCTCTTTTACAACCGCCCCACCTCCAGAGGGGTCTATGCGCCGGTCAATCAGCGCCTGCTTCCACTGGACCAAACCTGGCGAAGCGAGTTGGCCATAATCCCGTGGCCGACAGGAAATCTGCCGGAAGTCATCGGCAGTGGTGCGGCAACGCTGCGGGCGCTCATTCATGAGTATCTCTTTATCTCGCTCTTCCGGGCATGTGCTGAATCTCTCGCCAGCGAAAACGCCAGCCGATTGACCGCCATGCAACGCGCCGAGAAAAACATCGACGAGCTGCTGGAGGACCTCAACCGGCACTTTCATCAATTGCGCCAAAGTGGCATCGACGAGGAACTCTTTGACGTCATCTCCGGCTTTGAGGCGCTGCCCAAAGAATAAAAATCTCCAAACGCCAGGTGAACAACACAGACATCAAATCATGAAAAAGGGGCAACCATGAACATTCAGACCAACGGTTTCCGGGTAGAGGAAGGCACAAGGGTCGATCTCAGCAAAAGGCCAACCAGGGTAAAGGATATCTATAACTCGAAAAAACAGTACAAGCAGGTTCTTAAAAAACATATTGAAGAACTCAGTGGCCTGCAACGTCTTCTCTATGCGTCGAACCGCTATGCGTTACTGCTAATATTTCAGGCCATGGATGCCGCAGGCAAGGATGGCGCCATCCGGCATGTCATGTCGGGAGTGAATCCACAAGGTTGCCAGGTGTTTAGCTTCAAACATCCCAGCGCTGAGGAATTGGACCATGATTTCCTATGGCGCACCACGCAGTCTCTGCCTGAACGCGGACGCATCGGTATTTTCAATCGTTCTTATTACGAGGAGGTTCTCATCGTGCGAGTGCATCCGGAGATTCTGTTGAGCCAGGGGCTGCCGGGCGATTTGCTTGACGAAAAAAACCTTTGGCAAGACCGGTTTCGCTCCATCATCGACCTGGAGAGCCATCTTTTTCGCAATGGCACGCGAATCATAAAATTTTTCCTTCATCTTTCAGAGGAAGAGCAGCGAAAGCGATTCCTTCAACGGATTGATGAACCGGAAAAGAACTGGAAATTCAGCCTGGCCGACATTAAGGAACGAAAGTATTGGAAAGAGTATATGCAGGCCTATGCGGCCTGCTTGAGTGCGACAAGCACAGAGACCGCCCCCTGGTATGTCGTGCCTGCCGATGACAAAAAGAACGCCAGGCTCATCATTTCGGATGTAATCGTCGAAACATTAAAGAGTCTCGACATGAGTTACCCGATTACGACCAAGACCCGCCAGAAAGAATTGCAGTCGATCCGTAAACGCCTGGCGAA
>BQIZ01000287.1 GCA_021604365.1 Nitrospirales bacterium | reverse complement strand
CAGGGCACATGGATATGAATATACCGTGCGCCCCTGATGCTCATGGCCTTCGTCACTTTGGCTTCCAGATCATGGAGATCGGCCACGGAAGCCGTCGCCACATAGGGAATGTCGTGGGCCATCGCAATTCGTGGAAGATTTTTTCCAATGCCCATGGGATTGCCGGGGTCTGTTCCCACAGCCTGCGTGGTATTGGTCCAGGCTCGGGGCGGGGTAGACCCCGAACGCTGAACTCCCGTGTTCATATAGGCCTCATTGTCGTAACAGACATACAACACGTCATCATTGCGTTCGAACATCCCGGACAAACACCCGAACCCGATATCAACCGTCGCGCCATCTCCGCCCTGCGCGATCACACGGATATCCGTCCTGCCTTTGGCCCGCAGGGCTGCCGCCACGCCGCTCGCCACCGCCGGTGCATTCCCGAACACCGAATGCAGCCAGGGAATCTGCCAGGCACTTTCCGGATAGGGACTGGAGAAGACCTCCAAACAGCCGGTGGCATTCACCGCAACCATTTGCTGATGTGTCGCGCGCATCACCGCATCAAGAGCATAGCGGGCGCCCAACGCTTCGCCACACCCCTGGCAGGCACGATGACCTGAATTGAGCGAATTCGTTCGATCCATCCCGGCTTGCACCGTGCGATCGGATTCATCCAGTAACCGGTTGCCAACCGTGAAAGTCCCGGTTTGATAAAATTTCACCCGTTGATAGGACATAGCGGCCTCACCACTAAAGATTAAATGGGCGATGCGCCAGGAGCACCGATTTCGCGAAGAATATTTTCTGCGGTGGGTCCCGAACGCCGTTGCGCCTGTTGTCTGGTCAATTCCCCATTAATAGCGCCCCAATTCAGATCGAGGAAATGGGGTTCCTCCAAACCGTCCAGGCATGCCTGCTTCACGGTATCAATGACCGAGGCTTTAGGAATCGGACGACCGCCAAGTCCGGCAATCACCGTATCCACAATGATCGGTAATCCCTGAAGGGCCATTTTTACATCGCTGGACACGATGCCGCCCTTTCCGACCGCCAGATCTTTTTCAATGACAATAATCCGCTTGGCCTCTTTAACGACGTGACGAAGCGCATGGGAGGGAAAGGGACGAAATGCACAGAGCGCAATTGATCCGACCGGCCATCCTTCCTTCCGCAAATCATCCACCGCGTCCTTTATCGTCCCGTTCACCGAGCCCAGTGCCAGCAGAATGGTTTCAGCTTCATCCGTGTGATAGGTCTTCAACAGTCCACCAGATTGACGCTGAAAAATATCCCGAAAAGTCTGAGAGAGTCGTGGGATCGCCTCTAGCGCTCGCAGATGTTTGTGATGGGCGAGATAACGCACCTCGGTAAAAGCTTCCGGTCCGACCATCGCCCCAATGGACACAGGGTCCTGCGGGTCTAACACTTGAACCGGTTCAAACGCAGGCAGGTAGGCATCCACTTGCTCTTGCGTGGGGAGATCCACCACCTCATAGGCATGGGTGAGAATATAACCATCCATGCAGACCATCACCGGGCAACTGAGTTCCTCGGCCAGGCGAAAGGCTTGAAGGTGAAGGTCGACGGCTTCTTGATTATCTTCCGCAAACAATTGAATCCAGCCGGCATCCCGCATGGCCATGCTGTCCGAATGATCATTCCAGATATTAATCGGGGCACCGATAGCGCGATTGGCAATCGTCATGACAATGGGGAGCCCCAGGCCCGCGGCGTTATAAACCGCTTCCGCCATAAATAACAGTCCCTGACTCGTCGTCGCGGTATAGGATCGCGCCCCCATCGCCGAGGCACCGATCAACACGCTTAACGCACCAAACTCGGATTCCACATTCAGGAATTGGCAATGGCCGATTTCTCCCGCTTTGACTTTGCGAGAAAGCGTTTCGACAATATGAGTTTGGGGAGAAATCGGATAACAGGCCATCACTTCAGGCCGACAAAGGGCGACAGCGTGGGCCACGGCTTGAGATCCTTCAATGTGTTGTTTCATGGTCTTCGGTTGTTTCCTCGATTGAATTAGACCTTGGCCAGATTGGCCGCCACATAGGCATAGACCTCTGCCGCCACCGCTGCATTCAATTCTCCAATCGCTCCAGGAAACTTCCCGGTGATCGCCTGATTCACAGAGGCTTGGGTGACTTCCCCCGTCAGGGCCGCATAGCCAGCCACCATCCCGATATTGGCAAACGGTCGTCCCAAATGCTTCATGGCCAGATCGGAAGCGGGAAGCGTACACATCTGCACTCCGGGGTGTTGGGTCACAAAGTCAGTAAGAGAAAGCGCGTCCAGATGTCGTGTGGAATTAATGAGCACAAAGGCTGACACAGCTAATCCCGCAAAGACATCCACCTGATGCAGCAGGGTAGAGTCCTGGATGAGCAAGACATCCGGATGATAGATCGGCTCCCGACTGCGGATCGGTTGAGAATCGATCCGACAGAATGCCGTAACCGGGGCACCAGTCCGTTCAGACCCAAAACTGGGAAAGGCTTGCGCCTCCTTCCCATCCCGGAATGCCGCTAAGGCCAGCAACTCGGCAGCCGTCACCACGCCTTGCCCTCCTCTGCCATGCATACGGATTTGGATCATTCGTCCCTCATCAATTCACCTGAATAGATTTATGTCGTTTTCACTCACTCTTGATGTATTTGGCAAGAGATATGCCTTATTTGGTGAGAGATGGAAATGATAGATTCACCTAGCAAAATCTCAGTTATCTTGAGTAGACCTGGATCAGTGAGTCGAACCATTGTGGAAAAGAGGTACAGTCAAAATCCTGGGTGATGTAGAAAAATGCCCCAGTCGATGACCTAATGCAATCGAATCCTGAACGCAGCAAGGCAGATGTCCCCGGGAAGGGGATCAACAGGTTATTGAAAAAATAAGGAGACTCCAGTTGCCATCTTCACCATCCTTCTCAAAAAATCTTTGCCGGATTGCACTTGTACTCTGGATAGTCAGCGCCGGTGTGCTGGGCTGGTTCTTTGTCAAAGGGGAGACCGCCCCTTCCGCCGATGGCCGAACGGCCGTGCTTCTGGCTCCGGCAGAACGCGACTTTATTCTGACGGAAATGCGGCAACTCTTACGGGCGGTGCATGGCGTTGTGACTGGCGTGAGTGATACGGATCAGACCCAAGGACATCCCCAGGCTGCAGCGGCCGCCCGCTCGGCCGGAATGAAAATGGCCGTGGATGACAATCCAGGACTCATCCTCAAACTTCCTCTTCCCATGAAACAGCTCGGCATGTCCGTGCATCGGGATTTTGACGAACTGGCGGACGCGATCAACACCGGCACGACATCACAAGACATTCTTCAACGGCTGTCGACG
>BQIZ01000286.1 GCA_021604365.1 Nitrospirales bacterium | reverse complement strand
CCATCCTGATCATCGGGCTCATGCCTACCGGCCAATTATTTTTGGCCCGAATGCCGGTGAATCAACCGTGACCGAAGTGGCGACTCTGTTGGAAGGGGAGAGCCCGGTTCCGGCTGATCTTAATCTTACTCCTGATTATTCAGTGGATGTCCTGGTCGTTGGTGGAGGAGGGGCGGGGTGCGCGTCGGCGCTCCATGCCCATGCTCAGGGAGCCGATGTGTTACTGGCCACCAAGTTGCGCCTGGGGGATTCCAACTCGGTAATGGCCCAAGGCGGTATGCAAATTGCCGTCGGCTCGGACGATTCGCCTGTCCAGCATTTCTTGGACACCTTAAAGGGCGGGCACATGAAAAATGACCATCAGTTGTTAAAGGTCATGGTGGAAGAGGGACCGTCTATTGCGAAATGGCTGCTGGAATTGGGTGTCTTATTCGATCGGGATGCCGATGGAAATCTGCATGTAAAAAAAGGCGGAGGAAGCTCAAAGGCCAGGCTGTTAACCTGCTCCGATTACACCGGTTTGGAAATCATGCGAGTGTTGAAAGACGAAGTGCTGAACCAGAAAGTTCCGTTGTTGGAATTTGTCGCGGCGGTGGAATTGTTAAGCGATGCCAAGGGAGCCTGCACCGGGGCGGTGCTGAAGGACTTAGACAACAACCGGTACATCGTCGTTGCCGCGAAAACGGTGATCCTGGCAACAGGCGGAATAGGCCGGTTGCACATTCAGGGTTTTCCGACCAGCAATCATTTCGGGGCAACAGGGGATGCCCTGGTCCTGGCCTATCGCCTCGGGGCGCCCCTCGTTCAAATCGATACCTTTCAATATCATCCTTCAGGAGGCGTGTATCCGGAACAATTAGTTGGTGCGCTGGTCACAGAAGGCATTCGATCTGAGGGCGGCCATTTGGTGAATGGGAAGGGCGAGCGCTTTGTGAATGAATTGGATACCCGGGATGTCGTGTCCTCCTCGATCATTCGGGAATGTGAAGAAGGCCGAGGCGTTCGAACTCCATCAGGAAGGGTGGGAGTCTGGCTCGACACACCATTGTTGGATGTGGAACATGGCCCGGGAACATTGGATAAACATTTTCCCGCGATGGTTCGGCAGTATGAGCGCTACCAGGTTGATATCCGGAAAGATCCCGTGTTGATTTATCCCACGCTGCATTACCAAAACGGGGGCGTGAAGATTGATGTGAATGGAGAAACGCCGGTGGCCAATTTATTTGTGGCGGGGGAGGCCTCCGGGGGATTGCATGGGCGAAACCGGCTCATGGGAAATTCCTTGTTGGACTTAATGGTGTTTGGTAAGCGGACGGGTACTCTCGCAGCCGAGCGATCCAAGTCCCTGCCGAAAAGCTCGTTGACATTAGAGCATCTGAAGCGGTTTCAAGCGGAAGCCAAACGGAATCATGTGTCCGCTGGCATCATCTCACCCATGGTCTTGCCGGCCTACACCAACAAGTAGTTATCAAGTCGATTGATCACCAAACGGGATATTGTCATCGCCGAATGTTCCGATTTGAGCTGTAGAACCTACGAAGAGGATTTATGAATATTCACGAGTTTCAAGCCAAACAGCTCTTTGCGCAATTTGGGATTCCTGTACCCAAAGGCAAGGAAATCAAAAATGTCAAAGCGGCTGAAAAATGGGCCTCAGTACTTGATACCCCGGTGTTTGTCGTGAAAGCCCAGATCCATGCCGGTGGGCGTGGGAAAGCCGGCGGAGTCAAGTTGACCAAAAATAAAGCGGAAGTGCCTGATCTGGCCAAGGACATTCTCGGGAAAACCTTGGTTACGCATCAGACCGGTCCCAAGGGACGAAAAGTTCGGCGCCTCCTCATTGAAGAAGGTGCAGGGATTGCTAAGGAATTATATTTGAGTTTACTGGTGGACCGTGAATCAGGATTTCCGACGTTTATTGCCAGTACCGAAGGTGGCATGGACATTGAGGAAGTAGCCGAACATACACCCGACAAATTGCTGAAAGAGTCCATTGATCCGGCGGTGGGATTCCAGGGGTATAATGGAAGAAATCTGGCATTTGGCCTAGGTCTACCAGAGCTTGAGCCGGCTGTGGTGAAGCCGTTTTTTCAAATGTTGGAAAACCTGTACCGTCTGTTCATGGAAAAAAATGCATCGCTTGTGGAAATTAATCCACTGGTGATTACCACGGATAAGCGTCTGGTCGCGTTGGATGGAAAAGTCTCCTTTGATGACAGCGGGCTGTTTAAGCATCCCGATGTTCAAAAGTTCAGAGATTTACACGAAGAAGAACCGTTGGAAATCGAAGCGGGCAATAATAATTTGAATTACGTCAAACTTGATGGGGACATCGGCTGCATGGTCAACGGGGCGGGGCTGGCAATGGCGACCATGGATGTCATTAAGTTGGCGGGATCAGAGCCGGCGAATTTTTTGGATGTGGGCGGTGGGGCGACGAAAGAGACGGTCGCAGCCGGGTTTCGCATTCTCTTGAAAGATAAAAAGGTCAAAGGCATATTCATTAATATTTTCGGCGGGATTGTGCGTTGCGAGCGTATTGCCCATGGAGTGATTGATGCGGCGAAAGAAGTCGGCATCAAGCTACCTGTTGTCGTTCGACTTCAAGGAACCAATGCGGAAGAAGGCCGAAAACTTCTGGCTGAATCAGGTTTGAAAGTGGAAGGGGTCGCTGACCTCTGGGAAGCGGCACAACGCATTGTCGCTCTCAGAAAAAAGAAATAGTCAACCTGATTGTGAAATTATTCTCCTTGATTGGTGAAAGGTGACGTGGCATGAGCATTTTGGTGAATAAAAATACCCGGGTTGTCGTTCAAGGAATCACCGGCAAAGAAGGGTCCTTTCATGCGACCCAATGCAAAGCATATGGAACGCAGGTCGTGGCCGGTGTGACGCCAGGCAAGGCCGGGCAAGAAGTCGAGGGCATCCCCGTGTATAATACCGTTCGGGAAGCCGTCAAGAAGACGGAAGCCACCACGTCGTTGATTTTTGTGCCACCTCCGTTTGCCGCCGATGCGATTTTAGAGGCCGCCGATGCGGGGATATGGCTCATCATCTGCATTACGGAGGGGATTCCGGTCAATGATATGGTGAGGGTCCAGCGAGCACTGTATGGGAAAACCACGCGTCTGATTGGCCCCAATTGTCCGGGAATTATAACGGCCGAGGAATGCAAAATCGGGATCATGCCTGGATTTATTCATAAAAAAGGGCGGGTCGGCGTAATTTCACGAAGTGGCACCTTAACCTACGAAGCCGTCAATCAGCTCACCAATTTGGGTCTTGGCGAAACGACCTGCGTCGGCATCGGTGGCGACCCCCTCATTGGAACCGGATATATCGATTTGTTGCATATGTTCCAGGAGGATGACGAAACCGAAGCGGTGGTGATGATCGGGGAAATTGGTGGAGATGCCGAGGAACGGGCTGCCGCCTATATTCAAAAAGAGATGACCAAGCCGGTCGTGAGTTTCATTGCCGGAATTACGGCACC
>BQIZ01000285.1 GCA_021604365.1 Nitrospirales bacterium | reverse complement strand
GCCCATACTCGAATGCCTTCTCCATGAATGACCAATGGCCATAACGCTACTATCAAAAAGACTCCGCCCATTAACAAGCCAAACGAGCGAAGATCCTTTGCAGTTGGTTGATAAATCGTTGATGTCATGTCATTATTTTTTCCCGCTTAATCCAATTCAAACTCATTCATCCACGCTTCATCCTTAGGCACCGGCTTTTGATGTTCCTTCAAGACAAGACAATTTTCCAGCACCAGTACGTCCATCTCAGTCCGCATAAAACACCGGTAGGCATCCTCAGGCGTGCAGACAATCGGTTCGCCTCGAACATTAAATGAGGTATTGATCAACACCGCACACCCCGTTTGCTTTTCAAACTCTTGCAACAATTGATAGTACCGAGGATTGGTGCCTGGTGACACCGTCTGAACCCTGGCGGAATAATCCACATGAGTCACTGCTGGAATATCCGATTTGGGAACATTGAGCAGATCAATCCCCCAAAGTTTTTGTTGATCCGCTTGTACCGCTAAACGTCGCTTTTCGGCAACCGGAGCCACCAGCAACATGTAAGGACTATCGGTATCCATTTCAAAATACTCGGACACTCGTTCTCTTAAAACCGATGGCGCAAAGGGACGGAAGGATTCACGATATTTAATCTTTAAATTCATGACCGATTGCATTTTCTCGCTACGAGGGTCACCCAAGATACTTCGTCCCCCTAAAGCCCGAGGACCGAATTCCATGTGCCCCTGTAACCATCCGATGACCTTTCCCTCAGCCAAATACTCCGCCACTCGACGATACAGGTCTGAATCCTCCACGCGCTCATACCTGGCCTCAAGCTGTTGAAGGCTGGTTTCTATTTCCTCGTTGGAAAAGCGAGGCCCTAAATAACTACCTCGCATCGAATCACTAGAGCCCTGGCATACCCGAGGCTGATTCAGATAGCTGTAATGCACATTCAACGCCGCCCCCAACGCGCTCCCCGCATCGCCTGCCGCCGGCTGAATCCACAGACCGCTGAATGGTCCTTCCCGCAGCACTCTCCCGTTTCCGACGCAATTTAAGGCCACTCCTCCGGAAAGGCAAAGATTGGAAAGGCCTGTTTCTTGTTGAAGACTATTGGCAAGGCGTAGCATGACCATTTCGGTGACTTCTTGCACAGACCGAGCCAGATCCATTTCCCGCTGAGTGAGAGTACCTTCCGACTGACGAGGAGGACCACCAAATATGGCGTCGAACTTGTTGTTGGTCATCCGTAATCCGGTGCAGTAATCAAAATAGTCCATATTAAGCCGGAAAGTGCCATCCGGCTTCACATCCACCACATTATCCAAAATTGTTTTCACATACTTGGGCTCTCCATAGGGAGCAAGCCCCATGACTTTATATTCACCGGAATTGACCTTAAACCCGGTATAGTACGTAAATGCGGAATACAGCAGCCCGATGGAATGAGGGAAGGGAATTTCCCATAAAGGCGTTAATTGGCTCCCTCGTCCAACCCATGCTGAAGTGGTGGCCCACTCGCCGACCCCGTCCATACACAGCACCACGGCCTCCTCATAAGGGGAAGGGTAAAAGGCAGCAGCCGCATGTGATTCATGGTGTTCCCCAAAGAGCAAAGGTGGCAATTTCTCTTTTTTTTCGAAATTGCCCACCTGACGAAAAGCCTTTTCTAATAAGTTTCGCAGAAACAGCTTTTCTTTGATCCAAACCGGAATGGCGGTTAAAAAAGATCCAAGTCCCTTCGGGGCATAGGACAAATAGGTTTCCAATAAACGTTCAAATTTGACAAAAGGTTTGTCATAGAACACCAAATAATCAATGTCCCGCAGGCCAACCCCCCCTTGCCGCAGACAAAACTCCACCGCATGGTTCGGGAACCCGGCATCATGTTTCTTTCGCGTGAACCGTTCTTCTTGGGCAGCCGCCACAATATTGCCATTCTGGATGAGACAAGCCGCACTGTCGTGATAATAGGCCGAGACGCCCAAAATTGAAGTCAATTTGCCGATTGGCTTGGTCATGTTTTCCTTAGATTAAGGGCTTTCCTTAAGAATTGAGATTGGTGTTACCAGGCAGAAAAACCTCGAACCCTACTTTTTCGGTGAAAATCAAAGGGACTTAATAGAACCTCTTTCCTGTTCATACTATCGATAGAAAAGAGCACACTCAATTCATCGAAAAATTTCATCAAAGAACAACTTCATATACCCCCATGATCGTCGATTGGCTTGTTCCTGGTATTGTACCCCCTCCATGCCATATTGATTGGCCGAAGGATTAGTAAATCCATGTTGGGCGCCTCCAAAAATCACCATGTGCCAATCAAACCCAGCCTCGTCTAAGGCACGTTTAAATTTTGTAATGTGGTCCTGGCTAAGAAAGGGATCAGCCTCTCCATGGGCAATGAGGATTTTTACTGAATTCTTATTAGAAAGAGATGCGGACGGAAGAGGGAGCGACCCATGGAAACTCACGACTCCTTTGACCGGTGCCCCATCATACACCATTTGCAAAACCGTTGCCCCTCCAAAACAATACCCAATAGCCGCTAACCGGGTTTGGTCTACCAGGGGGTTGGCCTGAAGAAGCCCTAATCCCTCTCTCGCCCTGGCCTGCCACATCTCTACATTGGCGGTGATCTGTTGCATCCATTGCCTGGCGTCATCGGGATGAGTGGTCACTTTTCCCTTTCCATACATATCCACAGCCACCGCCACATATCCCAAGGCCGCCAATTGTTCCGCACGTTCTCTGACATATTCATTCAGGCCCCACCATTCGTGGACAACCAAAATCCCCGGACGCTTACCTTTTATCGCATCATCCCAGGCAACGACCCCTTCCAAAGCAACTTCTCCATGGTTATAGGGGATAGTTGTAATCTGTACTCTGGCTTCCACTAGCGAAGACCACCCACACACAATCATGAGGAGAAATAGACCCAATCGATAGTAATAGTTCATGATTTCTACTTTTTTGATGGATTGGTATAAAATATGGATCGGAATACCGACTCAGAAATGATAACGATCTAGAACTATTTCTTCCATTCATTGACCTGAATTGCTTCAGGAAGGGCTAGATACTAATTTTACGGTAAATTTAGCAGTTGGCAATCTTTTTGGCATTCATTGCTTCTGGGGTTCCAAAGAATCCGCCAGCTGTGTTCTCCAATCGAGGGAAAGGAGCACAATGTTCTTTTTTGATCGGTAGAACTCAAACAACACGATGGCATTCAAATTGGGATCACCGGAAATAACTCGTTGATACTGGTCTTTCGTCATCATCACCAAACGGGTAGATTGTTGAACATCCCTTTTCAGTTCTTCAAGCGCCAGGAAATCTCCAAGACCCTTTCCCACAATTCGTGAATAACCGTGGAGATAGTCCCAATAAAATTCATCTTCATCCTCTCGCCAATCCCATGACTGAAACACCAATATAGGGTCGGTCTGATTATTCAGACGCCGTTGATTTTCGTCAAAGGCCAGCCTGGGAGAACCTTCCGC
>BQIZ01000284.1 GCA_021604365.1 Nitrospirales bacterium | reverse complement strand
TGGATGATCTCCGGAATGAGAAAATGCCGGTGACCCCTCATGCCATCGATGTGCTGTTGCGGGGGTTGGACGGCTTGAAAAGTCTGTTGGATGCGGCGCAAGGGGGTGAGCCGGCAGATGAGACAGTCATTCAGGTCGTAGAAGCTGAACTGGAAGCCTGTCAGAAGGGATCGACTGCCCATGCACATGAGGAGTCTTCCTCAAAAACTGCTCCCAAGAGTTCTCCCCCTCAAACGGCGACTTGGCGAATGATCCAAATTGATTGGAGTCCCTTACCTGAATTATTTCAGCGAGGAATGGATCCGGCTCAGATTTTCAAAGAACTTCATGAGTTGGGCCTGGTGAAAGTGCTGCAAGTAAGAACTGATGGTCTTCCTCCCTTGGAAACTCTCGATCCGGAACGTTGTTATCTCAGTTGGACCGTGGAATTGGAAACCGATGCATCTATCGGTCAGGTCGAAGAGGTGTTCGCATTTGTACGGGACGGGAGTGAATTGACCATCATTGATCGTGCTCCGAAACAGGCAGAACGCTATAAACGGGTGGGGGATATTCTGGTAGAAGAAGGGGTGGTGACCCCGGAGCAAGTAACCGAAAGTCTGGCCAAGCAAAAGCCTCTTGGCGAAATTCTGGTGGAAGAGAAAAAGGCGTCTCCTCAACAAGTCGATAAGGCCCTTCAAAAGCAGCAGCAATTGAAAAAGAATGAAGTGGCATCCATTCGGGTCGATACGGAAAAAATCGACAAGTTGATCAATTTGGTCGGAGAATTAGTGATTACTCAATCGATGATTACGGATCTCAGCGAGAAGTTCTCCATCGATCAGCTCCCCGTTCTCCAGGAACGTATTACCCAATTGGAACGCAATACCCGAGAGATTCAAGAACGGGTCATGTCCATTCGGATGATGCCGATCGGCAGTGCGTTCCACCGGTTTCCACGGTTAGTTCGGGATCTCGCAGGCAAAAGTGGTAAGCAGATCCAATTAGTCATGTCCGGCGAGGAAACGGAATTGGATAAAACGCTGATTGAGGCGATTGGCGATCCGCTCACCCATCTGGTTCGAAATTCAGCCGATCATGGACTGGAGCTGCCCGAAGACCGGTTGTCACAAGGCAAGTCGGCCAGAGGAACGATTCGACTCCATGCCTATCATGATGGCGGGAATATTTGTGTCGCCGTGGAGGATGACGGGCGAGGATTGAGCCGGGATAAAATCATTAAAAAAGCGGTTGAAAAAGGGATCATTGCCGATGGAAGCAATATGTCGGATGAGGCCGTGTATCAACTGATTTTTCGTCCGGGTTTTTCCACCGCCGAGAGCATTACCGATGTGTCAGGTCGAGGGGTAGGTATGGATGTGGTGAAGCGAAACATCGAAGGGCTTGGCGGGTCGGTGGACATTCAGAGCACGATGGGCAAGGGTTCTCGTCTCACGTTGAAATTACCGCTCACGCTGGCCATTATTGATGGGATGACTGTCCGGGTCGGTCAGGATAACTACATCATTCCGCTTATTGCGGTCACCGAGTCTATTCGGCCTAAACCCAATGAATTGCAACGGATCGTGGGGAAAGGTGAGGTGGTCAATCTTCGCGGAGAATGGGTGCCTGTGGTCAAACTCTATGAGGCTTTTAACCTCACGCCGGATTTTACCGATCCTTCTCAAGCTTTGTTGGTGATCGTGGAAACCGATGGTCGGCGCTTGGCCGTGCTGGTGGATGAACTGACGGGACAACAACAAGTGGTTATTAAGAGTTTGGAGCAAAATTTCCGAAAAGTTGAGGCTATTTCTGGAGCTACAATTCTTGGGGACGGGCAAGTCGCCTTGATCCTGGATGTGCCGGGGTTAGCCAAATTGGCAAGGGTTGGCCACATTGCGGCGGCATAAGAGACCGTGAGGGAAAAGGACAAAAGGCACTGAGGTTGTGAAGTTTCTTATGCGCCTCATGCTTCACGCTTTTCGAAACACAATAATACACGTGTTGAGTCATAACCATGACGTATAAAACAAAGGAGTCTAATCATGACCACCGCAACGGCTGAACCGATGGAGCAACGCTCAATTCGAACGACGTATGCCAGCGACGATCAACAATATCTGACCTTTAATCTGGCTGATGAATATTACGGAGTGGATATTCTGAAAGTGCAGGAGATCAAGGGATACACCACGGTAACCAGGATCCCCAATACCCCGGATTTTCTCAAAGGGGTGCTCAATCTTCGTGGGACCATTGTACCCATTGTGGATCTTCGGATGAAATTCGGCATGGGGGTGACCGAGCCTACTTCGTTCACTGTGGTTGTCGTGGTCAATGTCCGTAATCGTGTGATGGGGTTTCTGGTCGATGCCGTTTCCGATGTGTTGGATATGAATGCCAAGGATATTCAGGCCCCTCCGGACATGGGTAATTCAGTCGATGTCACGTTTATCGCCGGCATTGGTAATGCTCAGGATCGCTTAGTGACTCTGTTGGACATTGATCGGGTTCTCACGGAGGAGGAAGTCACCGTAGTGGGGAAGATTCAAGATGTGGAAGAAAAAGCTGAAATCCATGCCCGACCCGAATCGACATAGGCCATGGATGGTCCAGGAGGCCAGAGGCCTTTAACAATTTCAAGGAAATCAGCGAGGCTTTTATGAACATGATGGTGAACAAAATTTTCAGTTTGGGAATCGCAACCAAGTTGGTGTTGTTGTTCGCCATCTTTGGCATAGTGCCGATGGCTGCGGTGGGGTATTTAGGGGCTTCGGCTACGGGGGAAATGGAAACAGCTGCCGGACTGCGTGTGCAAGCGATGGCGGAGACCATTGGAGATAAAATCGACCGGAATTTATTCGAACGGTATGGGGATCCTCAATCCTTCGGACTGAACAGGATTGTGGGTGAACGCTACCATTGGTATAGCAAGGAGAATAATGCCATTGCGAGTGCGATGAACCAATACGTTGCGACATCCGGTATTTATTATTTGACGATACTGGTAGACCCGGTTGGAGATGTTATGGCCGTGAACTCCAAGGATGCGAACGGGAATCCGATCGACACCACGGCAATATATTCAAAAAAATATACGGACGCCCCGTGGTTTAAGGCGATGGAAGCCAAAGAATATACCACCAAACAGCCCTTTACCGCTCCCGGCAATGATACGGCGACCGGGACCTTCATTGAAGATGTCCACGTCGATGAAGATGTGAAATCGGTGTATTCGGGAGATGACGGGTTAACCTTGGGTTTTTCTGCTCCGGTGTATGTGGATGGCGATCTGATCGGGTATTGGAGCAATCGGGTCAAGTTTTCTCTGGTAGAAGAAATCGTGCAAACCGCCTATCAAGAGCTTAAAGGGGCCGGATGGGCAGGATCGGAAATTTCTCTGCTCGGTGATAAGGGACAGGTACTTGTGGATTATGACCCTTCCAATCAAGGCACAGAGGACATGACCCATGATTTTGAAAAAACATTGTTTAAACGCAATCTCGCCGAAACCGGGGTAGAAAGCGCACAATTCGCCGTTGCCGGGAAAACAGGCTATCAATTGGCGCTCCATGAGGGGAAGGACATCTGGCAAATGGCTGGATATACCCATCTGAAAGGCGCCTTAGGC
>BQIZ01000283.1 GCA_021604365.1 Nitrospirales bacterium | reverse complement strand
CTTGATACAAACGAAATCTCCGGTTCATCTCCCGGTTCGTGACTGAGTAATTGCTCCCTTGTGAGCATTATCCCTCCTGATTTTTTATAAGCCAGCCTATTTCCCACCATCTTCACTTAGTGCGACATCAGATATTGAAGTGGAAATCGAAATTTTCTAATCCCTCTTAGTAAAGAGGAAAATACAAATTTTCCCAATAATTGCTTGTGGTCTTCCTCCTCGGGCACAATCTCTTTCGATTGCCATGACATTTATCCCAAGTCAGGGAAAGGAGATAGACCATATGAGTTTGTTTGTTGATCGGATGATACGGGCGGCTAAACTCGATGTTCACCTCTATGAGGAGGTGGAAGCTGATAGGCGTTCGATGGGTCAGGCGATGGGCGTCGTCGTGTTATCGAGCCTGGCCGGTGGAATCGGGTTTATGCAGGAGGCCGGTATGGTGGGACTGGTCATTGGCACGGTCGGGTCCCTGCTTGGATGGTATGTGTGGGCATTCATGACCTTCCTCATTGGCACGAAGCTTCTTCCGGAACCACAAACCCATGCTGACCATGGTGAACTCTTACGGACGATCGGCTTTTCAAGTGCCCCTGGCCTGATTCGGGTTTTCGGCATTATCCCGGGCATTAGTGGGTTTGTGAACCTTCTTGCCGGTGTGTGGATGCTCGTGGCCATGATCATTGCCGTGCGGCAAGCCTTGGATTACCAGAGCACCTACCGCGCCATTGGTGTGTGTCTTATCGGCTGGATTATTCAGGCCCTCTTGCTCGCCTTGCTTGTAACCACGATGGGCGGGGTACCTGAACTCATGCTGGACCAACCGTGACCTCTCTCAACAGACCTCTTGGAAATGATCAACCGCCCCGAGGTGCGTGATGACCTGCATTCGGCCCCGCGCGAAATTGCTGCAAGCCACGTGGCGATTCTACGGAGTTGCACTCGCCGGCATGACGCTTTGGCTGGGATGTGTTTCGTCGCCGCCAGGAGTTGCACCGGTATCCTGTGAGAGCTCCCATCTGCAGTCGACTAATCTTCCTGAGCGTGGCATCTCCGCTCACCGCGGAGGGCAGTTGGGATGTCCGGTAAATACGGTCGGTGCGTTTCAGCGAGCCATTTGTCTTGGCGTTCACCAGATTGAACTGGATGTGCGATCGACCGCTGATGCGGTCCTTGTTGTTTCACATGATGATCGTGTGGGAGACCCGGAGGGACGGACGTTGCGCATTTCCGAGTCGACTGTCGCTGACGTCCAAAACCTGAAGCTCGTTTCATGTACAGGTGAGAGAGCCGGTCAGCATATTCCCACATTTGAAGAGGCTCTTGCCGTCATGCCGCACAATATCTGGATCAATGTGGATATCAAAGAGAATAATCCCCTGGTTGGGAGGCTTGTTGCCGAGACGGTTGCCAAAGCCCAACGCTTCAATCAGGTGATTTTTGGCGCGCGCGACGAAACCGACCTGGCTGTGCGCCGCGTGGCAGGGGAGGCGGACGAGGAGAGCTGGGTCGCCAACATGAGCCGGGAGATTTTTCGTTTCCAGTATGTTGACACCACCATGAATTCCTGTGATGAGTTTATCCAGCTGTCCTTTCTGCGTGGCCCGCCACCCGTCGAGACTATTGACCAACTGAAGGAGGCAGGAATCCGTGTGAACTATTCCTGGCTCCGGGATGAAGACGAGAGCAAGCTCAGGCAAGACCTGGGAGATCTATTTAATCGCGGAGTGGACTTTGTGTTGGTCGATCATGCCGGACAGGCCATGGAGGCGGCATGCGCCATTGGGATTCTCCCGGTGGTTCCGCACTGGAATGGCACTGCTCCCTTTACTTGCAGCGAGCCTCCTCGCTGCCCACCGGCGCTGTAACTGGTCTAATGCCTTTTTACTATTAGAGCCTCCGGCCTAAACGGTCTTTACGAAACGGCAACAGCCAGGTTGTTTTCTCCTGCCCCGACAATGTGTTACATGGTATGAGATAGAACACAATGGCACGTCTGTGAATCATCCCATTCGTGTTCTACAATTACACTTCAGTTCTTTATTCACCTGACCACACATGGAATATGATGAATCAATCAACCAGAATTGAAATTCCCGGAACGGATTCTAAACTCATTGTCGGTGATCGCATTCCCGGGCAGGAACGACAATTGCTTTTTGTGACCGGTTTTCTTTCCAAGCGGTGGGGCAATAAAAGCAAGGCGCTGGCCGATTTGTGTCGAGAGCGAGGCTGGGGATTTTGCTGTTTTGATTTTCGTGGAAATGGCGAATCGGAAGGCGCGTTCGCCGACTATACGCTGCTCGACTGGCTGGAGGATGCGCGAAGCGTGACGAAGATGCTGGCCGATGGTCCGCCTGTGACCATTATCGGATCATCGTTAGGTGGGTGGCTGGCATGGCTCCTTGGCCAGGAGTTTTCGCACGTGCAACAATTGGTGCTCCTGGCTCCAGCGTTTAATATGATGGGGAAACGCGCGAAGGATATTTCTCCTGAGCGACGCCAACAGTGGCAGGAGACCGGATGGATGCCCTGGGATGATGACGCCTTGCATAAGGACTTTCCACTCTCGTGGAAATGGGTGGAGGAAAGCGAGGCGTTATGGGCCAGGAGATTGGATTCGCCCAGGAGGGTATCCACCCGCATTGTGCATGGGCTTCAGGACGTCGTAATTCTTCCCAAAGGGAGTTGGGAGTTTACTGAACACCTGCTCACACAAGATCCTCAGTATCCTATCGAGCTGCTGTTAAAGACGGGGGATCATCGGTTTAGCACCCCTGCGAATCTTCAGACATTCCTGGAAGTCGCTCAACAGCTTCCGTAGGGAATCAGACCATGTTGTTATCAACGCTACAGATTCTCTGTCACCTCCTTTTAGCGCTATTTCTTCCGCCGGAATGTATCAACTTCAGAAAGGACAGATTATCATGACTGCACCGAGCCATCCTCATGCCATTACCATTACGCCTAATCCGAATCGGGTCAAGGTCACCTTTAACGGGACCGTCATTGCGGACACCAGTCGGGCGTTGATATTGCGGGAGGGACCTGTGCCGCCGGCTCAATACCTCCCGCGTGAAGATGTGACCATGTCCTGTCTTCTCCCCACGACCCATTCCACACACTGCCCCTTTAAGGGTGACGCGTCCTATTTCACCGTGAGCCTGAAGGGCCAAACAGCCGAGAATGCGGTCTGGACGTATGAGGCCCCCTTAGCCTCGGTGGCAGATATCAGGGGTTACGTGGCTTTTTATCCAGAGAAGATGGATGCGATTGAGGAATGTCCTCACGCCTCATGATGTTTAAGGATTGAACCCTTTGGTGTTCAATGTGAGTTTTCCTACACGGTGGGATCATGCGTCCTAATCTCTCGCATGGCCGTTGCCAGTCATGAGAAAGAGGCTATTTTTTATTAGCTCTTTCAATTAGGATAGTGGTATCTCGTCTTTGCGCTAAAACATTTTTTTCATTATTCACTTTTTCCGGGGGAGGTACATCATGCCGATCTATGTGAGTTTAGTGAATTTTACCCATGACGGGCTCATGACTATGAAGAACAAGGGTGTGCAGCGGTCGGACATGGTGAAGAAAAATGTCGAATCCTTGGGCGGGAAAATGCTTCATGCCTTTTATTG
>BQIZ01000282.1 GCA_021604365.1 Nitrospirales bacterium | reverse complement strand
CTCTTACTCCCGGTTGCCGGATTTGCGGGAGGCATTTTCCTGATGTTCGCCGACACGATCGCGCGAACCGTCTTGAGTCCCGCTGAATTTCCTGTCGGTGTCGTCACGGCGTTGGTGGGCGGCCCCGTATTCTTGTTTCTGCTGATGAATCGGAATATGCGGGTGGGAATGTGATGCTGAACCCGGATTCTTTTATTGCCGCGCCGGCCTATGCGCTTCAAGATGTGACCTTTCGCTATGCCACGTCTTCCCGCGACACATCTGAATCGGTGCTGAAGAACCTCACCTGCTCGATTGATTCCGGGAAGATCCTTGGGATTCTTGGTCCGAATGGATCAGGAAAAAGTACCTTACTCAAGCTTCTAGTCCGTGTCCTGCTTCAGGGGTCCGGTACGATTGAGTTATTCGGGAATTCATTTTCCCTACTGTCTCAGGCTGAGGTGGCCAGGCGGGTGGCGTTGGTTCCGCAGGAGACCATGCAGATTTTTCCCTTTACCATCGCGGAAATGGTGCTGATGGGACGATTTCCTCACCATCGGGGTTGGGGTGGCTGGCATTGGGAGGATTCTGACGACTGGCGAATCGCACATCAGGCTATGGAAGAGCTGGATGTCACTCACCTGGGGTCCAGGCTGGTCACGGATGTGTCGGGAGGGGAACGTCAACGGGCAGTGATCGCCCGTGCCCTTACTCAGGAGCCACAGATATTGCTTTTGGATGAGCCTACGGCTTTTTTGGATTTGCATCATCAATTGGATATTGCGCGAATTCTTCGGCGGTTGAATCGGGAGCGTGGGCTTACGGTGATTCTGGTGTCTCATGATCTGAATCTGGCCAGTCAGTACTGTGATCGCCTGATGTTGTTACACCATGGACAGGTTGTGGAAGTTGGATCTCCTTTAGAAGTCCTGCGTCCTGACCTGTTGGAATCGGTGTACGGTTGCCCGGTTCTGGTGGATGGTCATCCTCAATCAGGATTACCCCGTGTGTCTTTGCCGGTGTGAGCGAGTGGACCACTGTAGTGTTTTATGCGTGGATGTCGGTATTAACCATTTAATAAAGGATAGGGTTATAGAGGAAAAACGATGGTTGTGACGGGGAAGCTGGTGTAAATCCAGCACGGTGCCGCCACTGTAAGCGGGGAGTACTTCTGCAAGAGTCCATTGTGGACCTGGTGTCCATGAGAAGGCGCAGAAACGCGATGATCCGTAAGTCAGGATATCCGACAATCAGTCTCTTCCATAAGACCCCTTCGTGCGAAAGGGAGGTGGATGATGTTTTCATGGTTTCTGCGTTCATATTGTCTCGTCCTATGTTTTCGAAGTTTGGGATTGCTCGTCCTATCTCTATTTTTTCCAATCATTGTTGGGGCAGCAGATCCGCAACATGCCGAGTCTGTCACGGAATTAGACCCCATGGTCGTCACGGCAACGAAAACTCCCGTGCCTCTGACTCAAACCACGAGTGCCGTTGAAGTCATTACGGAAGAAAATATGCAGCGCCGACATAGTCGAACCCTTGTGGATGCCATCAGTTTGAGTCAAGGAGTGGCGACGTTTTCCTCTGGTGGCCCAGGCACGAACAATACCGTGAGAATTCGTGGAGGGAGTTCGGCTCAAACGTTGGTGCTCATTGATGGTGCCATTGTGAACAGTGCGACACTCGGGGAATATAATTTCGGTACGATGACCACGGACAATATCGAGTCCGTGACCGTCCTCCGGGGGGCGCAGAGCATGCTGTGGGGTTCTGACGCTGCCGGTGGGGTAGTCGACATCCGAACCAAGCGAGGGACAGGTGATCCGGTTGCCAGAATTTTTTCAGAATATGGGTCCTATAATTCAATTCGAGAAGGAGGAAGTTTTGCCGGACAAATGGGGCCGGTAGATTTTACTGCCACCTTGACGCGGTGGGATATGACCAAATTTTCTTCGGTGAATTATCGGCGAGGAGCGGTTGAGCGGGATGCCTTTCGCAATTGGCAGGCGTCTTCGTTGTTAGGGATAAAGGGACCCTGGGACGGACGGTTGGAATTGGCGTTCCGGTGGATCAATAACGATATCGATCTTGATAATCCCAGTACATTCGGCGGTCCCTTCGATGTGTTTAAAGCGAAATCCGCGAATGAACAATTTATTTATAGCGGGAGTTATCATCAACCGATTACTGACTGGTGGGATCAGAAAGTTACGTTGGCCCACTCACAGGAAACATTGATAACCCAGGCAGGGGATAACCAACGCAGCATTACCACGGGGTTGGAGAGTACCCCTGAAGGGTTTGGTAATTCAGATATTCGTACAAAGACTAATCGGATTGAATGGCAAAGTAATTTTCAAATTGGGAAGCCGCTTCTTCTGACCGTTGGCTATCAATTCAGACAACAGCGGGGAGAAAATAAGGGCACGTTTTCTGAAAAAACGCTCTCAAGCAATGCTGGATTTGCCCAGCTACAATTGAACCTGTTTGACCGGTTTTTTGTCACGGGTGGATTCCGACAGGATTCCTATAATACGTTCGGCGATGCGACGACATATCGTGTGACGGGCGGATATCTCATCAAAGAGATCGGCACGAAACTTCGGACCAGTTATGCAACCGGATTTCGAGCTCCATCGATTAATGAACTATTTTTCCCGAATTTCGGGAATCCGAATCTCAAACCGGAAAAAAGTCAAAGCTTCGATATCGGGATCGATCAAGTGTTTTGGGACAAGCGCATCACCTTGAGTGCAGGATATTTCTGGAACCGCTATCGCCAACTTATTGTCACGGCGTTTGACCCTGCAGGCTGTGCCCCATTCACTCCGTTTGGGTTTTGCGCCCAGAATATCGGATCGGCAAAAAGTCAGGGTTGGGAGGGGAGCGCTAAGGTCATTCTGGCTGAAGGGCTCCCATTTATGAAGTTGCTGGATCTTCAGGGACAGTATACTTATACGATCACGAGAGACCTGGAGACAGGGGCCCGGCTGCCTCGCTGGCCGGTTCATCAGGGCAGTGTTGTGTTGACCTATCAACCCATCGCTCCTTTAAGTATGACCACCACGTTCCGCTATGTGGGTTCTCGGTTTAACACGACCGGCGATCAACAGCCACTCCCGGATTTTTATCTCATCAATCTTTCGGCCTCGTATGACATTACGCCCTCCTTGCAAGGATATGTGCGCGTGGACAATATTCTGAACCGGCATTATGAAGAAGTGCTGTACTTTGGAACGCCGGTGCGATCGGTGTTCGGTGGCGTTCGAGTGACGTTTGATCTTCCGGTGTCAAAAACTTCTAGTCCCACGGACAACTCATGAGCTTTCCGAGACTTGTCATTGCGGGCACGCATAGTGGAGTCGGTAAAACGACGATGACCTTAGCACTGTTGTCGGCGTTTCGGGCTCGAGGGCGCACGGTTCAACCATTTAAAGTCGGGCCGGATTTTCTGGATCCGGGGCATCATCAGTTGGCCAGTGGCAGGGAATCTCGGAACCTTGATGGGTGGATGCTTGGGGTGGTATTGAACCGAACGATTTTTCAAGAAGCGGCTTACGGTGCCGACCTCTCGATTATTGAAGGCATGATGGGTCTCTTTGATGGAAGTTCCCCGGTCAACGCAACGGGAAGTACGGCCGAAATGGCTCATCAACTG
>BQIZ01000281.1 GCA_021604365.1 Nitrospirales bacterium | reverse complement strand
CTCCATCCCATCCAACCGGACCTCCCATCCCAACCCCCAGGCCCCTAACGTGGGAGACTCCCAGTCATCCTGAAGAAATTGAATATCGTGTTGGTAGGGATCTAACCCTAAATGGGCAAGGCTTTGGAGATACAGATCTTGTGAATCCGCAGGAGCCGGTTTCAACACCACCTGATATTGAAAGTAATGCTGAAGGCGATTCGGGTTATCCCCGTATCGCCCATCGGTTGGTCTTCGACAGGGTTCAATATACGCCGCACGCCAAGGCTCGGGTCCGATTGCGCGTAGAAACGTTGCCGGATTAAACGTTCCAGCCCCTTTTTCAGTGTCATACGGCTGAGTCAAAATGCAGTGGTGGGATTTCCAAAACTGATGAAGGGAGAGAATAATGTCTTGAAAGGTCACAACACTTGACCCTGGCCCCTAGGTAGACCCCGGAACAGTCGAGCAATGAGGTACGCCATGAATAATTCCGTCCGTTTTCTGCGCGTAGGGAGGAAAATTTTACGTTAGCAATAAACCCTAAATCAGTCAAGAATATCGGATGGGAAACGACCCAAATGCGGAAGAGATCAGTAAAGAATATTTTGATCTCCACACCTTGTTTTTTTCTGGAGTCTCAAGTATATTTCGCGACTTGTTTATCTATTGAGGAGGGGCTCGACCAATGAAATCATTTTCTACACTATTGCTCTATGCTTCTTTCGGTCTCGCAACCTTGACGATGGGCTGCGCTGAGATGAATGGCGGCGCAACCGGTGCAAGTGGCTCTCCAGCTTCTACTTCTCCGTCCGCAAGCGCTGAAGCCACAGCCGTAACCACGGGACCCACCCGAGTTTCCACGGGCACACAGGGTGACACGCTTGAAGCCTGTATCTCCAGAATTCCCAAGGATGCGACTGATGGCCAACGAATGATCGCCACGACGAGTTGCGAACGTGACGCCAAGGCCAGAACCTCCATTGACGCTGTTCCAGGCAAATAAGACCATGCTTGCTGGCGGCTCCCTGCCACCAGCAAGCGTTTTGTCTCTCGCCACCATTCGGATCCAACAAATCATAGATAATTAGGTTCCTCAGGTCTTTGGGCTTCTCAAGCCACGATATACACCAACAAGAAGATCCGTGGTTTTCCGGTTCCCTGAGGGTGATCCTTTTGTGATTTCATCAAGATGATCACTATTAGCTTGAGGGGGGCTGTTGAAAAAAGCCGCCAGCGGCGTTCTCGCCATTTTTCCGTGCTCACGAACTGGAAGTACGCTCTACGCGCAAGAATGACTGCGGCCTTGCTGAACAAACCCTTCGAAAGGCTCAGGGCAGGACTGGACGAACCCTTCCAAAGGCTCAGGGCATACTTTTTTGAACCGCCCCGAGGCCTCTGATAGGCAACGTGCCTGTGGGTCAATATGCCCTTGGAAATTATTTTTATTCAAAGCTCCCTGTGGGAAAATCTCGAATGAGGATCGTTCCCTCCATGCCGGTGTGCCCTTTTATCCAACATCGAAAGGGATAGAGACCGGCAGATGCAGTAAAATACAGCTCAATCGATTGACCCGGCTCAAGCACAACGGCATTGGCCTCCTGCAGCGCAACCCTTGGCTGATGCCATAGGATATTAGCATCCGGACCAAACAATTCCTGACTGTGAAACACATGGCGTTCACGTCCTTGATTCCGAATCAGAAGACGAAGAGGCTGGTCGGATTCCCATTCAATCCGGGTAGGACTAAATCGAAATTCCTCAGCAGTCACAATGATGGTGGATGGACCACGCCATTCACACGACCCCTGCATAACGGGGAAACCGATGACCCACAGCAGGCCCGGTAAAGCGTTCCGGCAAATCCAATGCTGTCGTTCAATCCTTTTCCAGAATTCCATCAACATCTCCTGAATGGAACATACGAAATCCCTCTATTCCTGAACACGATTTGGACTATCTATGGACTCTTTTGAAAATGCACATGCACACGACGAGGAAGTTCTGACATAATGGCTCATGTCCTCATCCATCGTCGTCAAAGGTATCCAGTTGTCCGCACGGTGCGGGGTCACTGAAACGGAAAGACAGCAACCTCAACCCCTCCTGGTCGATCTCATCTTCCGATGCCCCAATCAATCGGCCTTTCAGAGCGATGAATTATCCGATACGGTCGATTATGGAACAATCACGCAACGAATTCAGGACATTGGCGAAGGGCAGGCCTTTTCCCTAATTGAAACAATGGCGGAGACAATCTGCCAGGCCCTGTTTCATGAATTTCCCATTACCCGGCTCAAGATATGGGTCAGAAAAACCCGCCCTCCGTTGAAGAGGATTGAGGGGTCAGTCGGGGTTCAGTTGATCCGGTCACGCCAACCAATCGATTCAACCGATCTCATGCATCCTGCTCCCTTTTTGGTAGACCATATCTCCCGACTTCCTCACGGAACAGTGTTGGATGTGGCAACGGGACGAGGTCGTCATGCGCTGTATCTGGCTTCCAAAGGGTTTTCCGTTCATGGGATCGATCGTGATGCCGACGCGCTACATGAGCTTCAGGTACAAGCCCAGGAAGCCGGTCTGTCCCCAATAACAACCGAATCCATAGATTTAGAAGTGAATCCGCAACATCCTCCGGACTTGGGCACGGCCATGTATGATGTCATTCTCGTCTTTTTCTATCTGAACCGGCCTCTTTTTCCCCAACTCATTCAAGCCCTTAAATCCGGTGGCGTCATCATGTATGAAACCTTTCTTCTGGACAACCATATCCATCGACAACACCCACGCCGGAAAGAGTTCTGTCTTGAATCCAATGAATTGCTCAACCTCCTTCAAGGGCTCAGCATTCTCCATTACGACGAAGGAGATCATGCGGGCTCTTCAGGACCGGCATTTACCGCACGAATCTTAGCACGCAAACCATAAACCCGAATCTTATGAGCCGGATCGACCTTCATACTCACACCCATTTCTCGGACGGAAGCGAATCTCCCACCGCACTCGTGGAGCTTGCTCATCAACAAAACGTGAGCATCCTGGCGGTAACAGACCATGACACAACTGAGGGCCTCATGGAAGCCATGGAGGCCGCTCAGGACCTCCCGGTTGAAATCATACCGGGCATTGAATTAAGTACAGAGTTTCAAGGGCGGGAAACGCATATGCTCGGGTATTTCATTGATCTCGCTGATCCTGAGTTTCAAACCAGGCTTGAGCAGCTTCGCACGACACGCGTTGATCGGCTTCACCACATCCTTGACCGGCTCCACACCCTCCATGTAGAGGTTTCTCTCGCTGAAGTGGAGCATGTCGCCGGAAGCGGAACGATCGGTCGCCCACACATTGCACAGATATTAATTGAAAAGGGGTATGTGAAGGGAATGAAAGAAGCGTTCGATCGCTTCCTGGGGATCAGAGGCTCAGCTTATGTTCGACGAATGGTCCCTGAGGCAGCCGAAATCATGACGTGGATCACTGATGCTGGGGGCATCCCCATACTTGCTCACCCCTATTGGGAGGGATTGGGTGCCGATAAGACGGTGTCCTCATGCCGGACGTTGATTGACCAGGGATTACGAGGGCTTGAAGTCTTCTATGGAACCTTTTCCGCTCGGCAAATTTCAATCAATCTCAACTTGGCCAAAAAATTTGACCTGCTCATGAC
>BQIZ01000280.1 GCA_021604365.1 Nitrospirales bacterium | reverse complement strand
CTTGCTCTGTTGGCATTTGTCCGAGGCACATTGGCTATTCTTGGAACAGCTGGCCCCAAGGGCCTTACTCGTACTCGCGCAATAGTTGGCTTTCCCGATTGGGGTATAACAGGCTTGCCCAGTGGGACAGTCGCCGTCACTCTTACACACACATTTATCTTTTTCGCACTTGCCGGATGTGCATTCCTTGTTTTTATAACACTCATCACCGACAGCGACGGTTCCCAGGAAGCCACATTTCCCGATGGGCTCTCCGTAGCACGTAAGACCAGAGCCGCAGACGCCGTTCCGACTACATGTTTCGTTACGCTTCTTGCCTGACTTGCACTTGTTAATACCAATTGTCGCAACGGGACCTTTGTCGCAGTATTTGCCCTCGGCACAATCCTCGTCTTCGCTACAGGTAGGGTTCAGGGGTTTCCCAGATTCGTTGAGGACGCCAAAGGCAATTTTAAATGCTTTGACTACCGCACTATTGAGAGTGCCTGCCCCGTAGACTTCTTTATTCCTCGCCCAGGTGTACTTGCCATTCACGAGAACGACAATGCCCACTTGCTTATCCCGGTGCGCATAAAAGTTTGTCGCGAATCCTTGGTGCTTGCCTCCGTGAGAGAATTGAGACCCCGATATGTTGACTCCCAGTCCATACGCAGCAGGAGGCACCTTGGTCAGCACTTCATTAATATCATTCTTCGGTATGATCTGGGTGCCAGCTCTTCCATCAAGATACTCGGCTCCATCGTTCATCATCAGAGAGACCAGACGCGCGTAATCAACGGGATGGCATAGCAACCCACCCGCAGCTTTGAGCTTGGAAACATTGACATCATATAGGCATACGCCTCGGCTACACCCACGCGCCAAATGGACCATGTCGGAATGTCCGTCCTCATAGGTACTGTTGTTCATGCCATAGGGTTCCAGAACATTCTGTTGGAGATAGTTCTCGAAACCTTTATCGGTAGCGATCTCGAGCATGGCTTCTGCCACGGTATACCCACCTCCCGAGTAGTCATACTTAGTCCCTGGTTTGTGAATAGGTTTAACGGCGTCATGCGCCAGGTTTCTGCCGAGAATGACACCTTTGAGAGGGTCACTGGAGGGAAGCCAGGGCTTGTTCGCGATTCCATGTGTGTCAAGGCCTGCCGTATGGCTCAGCAACCGTCGGGGCGTGATGTCATTGGGCCACGTTGGATGGTCCTTAAAGACCTTGTCGACCCACTTCGTCACAATCGTGTCAGGGTGCTCCTTATTGAAATTCGTAACACTCTCGTCGAGACTCAGTTGGCTTCGTCGCGAGGCCACAGCAAAACCCAGTGAGGACACCATCTTGCTCGTCGAGGCACATTGATAGATCGTGTCTGCAGTAGTCTTTTCCTTCTTTTTCTGGTTACGGTCTCCATACCATTTATGGATGACTGGCTTACCATTATAGATAATGGCAAGGGACATGCCTGCCACGTCGTTTTTCTCCACGGCCTTGCTAATCGTGTAGGGATCTTTGTCGTACAAAAAAATGGATTTTTCCATCTGCTTGAAGAGAGCATCCGCCTTGTCATTCGGAACCACCTCGTAAGCAGCTGCGCCCGCACTCATGACGAGAAGTAGACTAGTAAAAGTCAGCAGGGTCTTTAAGTATCTCATAAGTCTCCCATTTTCAGGCGATCATTTCAGGGCCCCATGCACAAGCTGGGTACAGCTTTTTTCCATTTTACCCTTAAAAATTCTCATTTTATTCGCGTATATTCCCATCACTTGCAAGTAACGGTTCAATGATTCTTGAGAAGGCTGATAGAGGTTTAGTTCCACTCACTTCTTGGGCATCTGTAAGGTGTCCGTTTTCTACTCGTCCAATAAAAAACGTCGGGGTTCCGTTCACCCCAATCTCCTGCCCGTAAACCACGTCCGCATCAACTGTTTGTACTTGCTCAGGGCTGGTTACACATGATTCAAACTGATCCATGTTGAGTTCCAAAGACTGGGCCAATTTTTGATATAAGCCATCCCCAAGCTCGGATTGATTGGAAAAAAGCTGATGGTTCATCTGCCAATATGCATCCTGTTCACCTGCACAATTCGCAGCAATAGCTGCCCCTTTTGCATAGGCATGAAAGTCCAACGGAAAATCTCGAATGGCATATCGCACTTTTCCTGTATCGATATATTCTTTTTTCAGATTTTCAAATGTTTCTGAATGGTATTGAGCACAATAGGGACATTGATAATCCGTAAACTCGACGATGGCAACTTTCGCTTGCTGACTACCAAGGGTAGGATCATCTGAATTGAGTTCAATATTGCCAAAAGCAGAAGGAGGTGGGGCCGCAGCACGGGGGAGATTGGAGTTTCCCCCTAATTCGCTCACCGATTTACGAACTTCTGCAAGTTCTTTCCGAACCTCCCTCAGTTCGTTTTGAATTTCGATGAGTTGCCGAAGAATAAAAACATCTGTTGTTTCAACAGAGGAAGGAATCGGAGGTTCCTGAGCAAGGAGCAGGAGCGGCAAGAGCAGAATGGATCCTAATAGCCCTCCACCCATTCGCCACGTGAAATATGTCGTGGAATTATTGCGTTGTTTTGGCATCGGTCCCCACCTTTTAAGTGAGGAACCTTACTATTCTTTTTGAAAAAAATAAAGAATATTGTAAAAATAATGGAACCCTGGCAGACATTGCATGGAATGAAGGCGGATATTGAGTACCAATTGGGGAAATGTTGGGCTTGAGAGGGTTTTGCGAAAGGAGTTATCAACACTCCTTTAACTCCATGTTCTAATCAGGACGCATTCGTCCACTTAGTGTTCATGGAAATGGATTAAACCAATTAAAAAAATGGGGGCGTCGCTAACAATGAATATGGCTAGGCATGTAGAACGCTTCTGACCGATTCCCCTATTTCTGCGGGATTCTTGACGACAGTCACCCCAGCCGATTCCAGGGCGGCCATTTTATCGGCGGCGGTGCCCTTTCCTCCGGTAATAATGGCACCGGCATGGCCCATTCGTCTTCCGGGAGGTGCCGTTATTCCGGCAATGAAACTCACGACCGGCTTGGTCATCTCTTTGTGAATATAGGCGGCAGCCCGTTCCTCGGCATCGCCACCAATTTCCCCAATCATCACGACTGCTTCCGTTTCGTCATCCTCCTGGAACATGTGCAACAAATCGATATACCCGGTTCCAATGAGGGGATCGCCGCCTATGCCGACGCAGGTCGTTTCGCCAAGACCCAAATCGGTGAGCTGATTGACCGCTTCGTAGGTTAAGGTTCCACTTCTTGAAATTACGCCGACCCGCCCTTTTTTATGAATAAATCCCGGCATGATCCCAATCTTGCATTCCTCGGCCGTTATAATTCCCGGACAATTCGGGCCTATCAGACGTGTGGTTTTCCCATAAAGTGCTCGCTGGACCCGAACCATATCATTGACCGGAATCCCCTCTGTAATGCAGATGATGAGCCATATTCCCGCATCGGCGGCCTCTAAAATCGCATCCGCGGCAAACGGAGGAGGCACAAAGATCAACGACGTGGTGGCTTCCGTCTTCTTGACGGCTTCCCGAACGGTATTAAACACCGGGATGCCTTCGACTTCCTGACCGGCTTTGCCAGGGGTCACCCCGGCCACAACTTGCGTTCCGTACGCCTTGCACTGGGTCGCGTGAAAGGACCCTTCTTTGCCGGTGATTCCTTGAAC
>BQIZ01000279.1 GCA_021604365.1 Nitrospirales bacterium | reverse complement strand
ACGCGAGTTACAACACATCATAATAAAACAACGTTTTGGCGATCACCGTTCCCAGCCCTAACACGAGGGCATACCGCAACTTTGGTTCCGCTGTTTTTTTTTCACCTGAAACCGGAAGTGTCCGCGTAATTTTGAGAGTTGAAAGAAGGAGAAACATCCGATCCCAGGCATGACGCATCCCCCCCTGATTTGACATTAGAGCCAAGCTATACAGCCCACCCAACATGGCCGAAAATGCAAACGCAAATACCACCTGGCCCGGACCCAAGATCGTGCCAATTGCTCCGAGCAATTTCACATCTCCGGCGCCCATCCCCCCTTTAAGATAAAAATATATCAAGCAGACCAACCCCATAATCAGACCTCCGAGACTGAACAGAAATCCGTCCCAACCATACTCCAGGCTATTCAATCCGATTCCAAAGACTGCCAAGGAACCTGTCAGCCAATTGGGAATCCGCCCCTCCCGAACATCAGTGATCGCTGCGACCACTAACCCCAAGGCTAATCCAAATAACAAAAAGGAAGTACTCATGATTCCAGCTTATTCCCTCAATTAAATTCATAATCAAACTTTCAAGCAGGTGCCCCGATCACGACACATCCCAATCCGCCCGAAAACCACCATCGGTCATGAAGCTCAAGCACTGGGAACAGTTCATGTTTCGGTGGGTTACCTGACTTTCTTAAGGCGTGCCCTCAACAAGTAGGTATGATTGAAGACCGGGTGCATGGGTATGTGTATTTTTTAGATTTCCCCGGTCAGACGTGCGACGAACACGAGATAAGTGGGCAAAACCATCCCTGCACGATCCTCCTGAACCCATGAAAGGAATCTCTGTCCCGAGGAAGACAACAGAGTTCGCGGAGTTCCTTCGTTTTTCTCAGAGACCCATGATTTCTCAAAAGCATGAGTGCATGTATTTTCTTTTATTTATGCGACCGTCTCAGCAAGATAAAGATTGGCGTTTTTCTTTTTGGGGGGAGAAAAGCGTTAGGCCAACTACGACTGAAAGATTGAAAGCACGGTTATGGGCTGTGTCACGAAAAAACTCTCCCATCGTCATGCCCGACTTCGATCCTGGATACTCCATCCTTTGTCTCTCCATCATTTCCGTAAGCCCATTTTTCTTATCCCCTCTCGCTCATCCCCGCCAGTCATCAGCGAGGATCCTTCAAAAGTTAGTGATAGATGAGTTTCCGGCAACAAATGTCGAGCGCAATAGGAACAGATGAAAGCCCGGTTAATAACGTCGGGTATAAGGATGCAGCTACGGAATAAGAGGTGAACCGTCTGGAGTGCAATTGAAAGGAATCGCACTCTCCCTGCTTTCTCAAGGGGTTTTGCTTTTGACCTACTATGGACTCGCCGCTGAATTACCTTATTGAGTGCATTTCTAAGAAATCCCGACAAGGGGCCTCACGTATGCCATGCAGCGGGCCCAAGGAGGATATGTTAATACCGAGCCAGCTTGGATTCTTTGATTTCACAAACCGCTATGCCGCCCTCAGTCAAAAGGGTGATCCCTGAGAACAGCTGGCGCAGGTGATTCCTTGGAAAGCATTTCGCCCTTTTCTCGAGGCGGTCCTGCGCTGCTCTATGCGGAAGCAAGTCGGCACTCCTCTTTGATGCCGTGCTCCTGTTCAAAGGACTTGTCCTGCAACCCCTCTATAACGTGGCCGGTGATCAGACCGCATATCAGGTCCGTGACCGTTTATCCTTCATGCGGTTGTTGGGGCTCAATCTGGCTCAACGCATCCCCGATGCCAAAACCATCCGGCTGTTTTGCGAAACCCTCGACCACGTCGAGGAGAGTGTCTTTAGGCAATTTGAAACTAATGTAGTCGAGCATGGCTTCCAACCGCGTGGCGGCCAACTGATTGCTGCCTCATTGGTCCCCGTGCCCAGCGGCGTGAGACCGTCACTCTGCTAAGCCACGGCAGAAAAACACGAAGGCTCGTTGGACGGTGATACAAGGCGAGAATCAATATGGGTCCAAACACCATGTGCGCGTGGATAAGATCCACAAGCTGATTCGGCAGTATACGGTCACCGAGGCGGCGATGTATGATAGTCAGGTTCTGGCGGCCGTACTGCTGGATGTGGAGGCCGGGCGCGATTTCTGGGCCGACTCGGCCTACCGGTCCGAGGGGATCGAGGCCCACCTCAAAACCACCGGACCGCGCTTCCAGATCCACCGCAAAAGGTATCGCCATAAACCCCTGACCACTCAACAGCAGGAACATAATCGTGGCCGCTCTCGTATTCGAGCCCACGTCGAACATATCTTCGGCCATCAAGTGACCGCGATGAGCGGCACCCTGATTCAAACTGTAGGGCTTGTGCAAGCTCGCATGACGATTGGGATGAAGAATTCAGGTATAACTTCCACCGGACCCTGGGACTGGCCTCGCCGAAGAAGGCCATGGTTCGTAAGCCAAGGACAAGCAAGCATGGTGAAAACATCGACGATCTCCTCCGCATCTTCATTCCCAGAGCCTTCCGGAATCCATCCCTCCAAGCAAGAGCAAGGAATGCGGACAGAACCAAGGTTTTTTAGAGGTGCCCTTTATATTGCTGGTTTGGTTTGCCGCATCCCTCGGCATGCTGGAGGGACAGACTCCAGGAAACGGCTAAGCAAAATGATGGGAAGAGGTCTAGAGGGAAAGACAGAGACGTGGAGGGGGGAAAACTTTCTCTGGCTGCGAAACGAAACGACCATGAGTCATTCGTCAGTCCATTCTTCAAAAAGAATGCGCATATCGAGGAGATGAGCAGACGTATTTGGACTCTAGGGGCCTAGGAGAGGGAGCTCATAAAAAAAGTCCCTTTGAGCCCGGCTCAAACACGACCGACCTAAAGGGACCAAGGTTCCTGGAAAAGGCTCTTATGCTTCGGGCTGTTGACTCGTAATCATAACACTAGTCTTGGATATACCGATCGGAGCTAAAGCGATCCAGCCCCCACCGGCCTGATTGGGATTTGGCGCCCATCAAAAAAACCGTCGCATTTCACTTCCGCTTGAATATCCTTTTTTCTGACCGTTGTCACCACCGCTTTCGTATATCCCACGATGGTGATAGAACCACTGGGATTACTACAAGAGCCTCCCTCTTGATATACAGGTAGATTGATATCCCATTCATTCCGTCCAGCATCATCATTCCATTGTTTCTTCGCATCCCAGAGATCGATCAGATTGGGAAAGTCGGAAGCCACTTCTCCACCGGTAAACGTAAATTGGGTCTGGCCTGGGATGATCCCTGGACTTTGATAGCTTCCATCTTTTAACCCATCAATAGTATTACGGAGTGTATTCGCATTGGCCGGGTTCTGATCAAAGACGTGCCATCCCGCACAGCCATTCGGCCCAGTCGGAGAAAATTGGATACCCCCATCGCAGTTGGCAACTCCGTTGAACCAGTTAGTGGAAATTGCAAACGGCACATCGGCCACTCCCGGTGGTACAGGTCCTCCTGAAGTCCCCAATGCGGCAATCGAACTGGTCGAAACATTCATGGTACTCACGTCCAACATACCGGCAAAAAATGTCGGCATTGCACCATTTGCCGCACCATCACGTCGGGCAGTTGCACGAATGGCATTCGGCCGGTTCACCGTTGGATTGAACGTCTGCGCATTGAAATCCCACGTGCCAAATTCAACATCCCCCTGTGAAAGAGACAAATTATTGAC
>BQIZ01000278.1 GCA_021604365.1 Nitrospirales bacterium | reverse complement strand
GGCGCCGAGATGAGCTCCATCATCGCGCGTGAGACGGAAGCGTTTCCGCCGCCTACCGGTGCGGGCCATGGCGCGGACATGGAAGGCTTCCTGCGGGTGAACCACCAGGGGTTTTACAGTCCGGCCTCGTTCGGACACCGTCTCAACCTGAGCAAGACGACGATCGCGGATATCTTGTCGGCGTCGTTGCTGAACCCCACGCCCTGGCCGTTCCCCGGACCTGATCCGGCCGGATCGAAGGCCGCCTACAATTGGATCAGCCAGCAACTGTGTTGCGTCGATATTCGTTCAGCCTATGTTAATCTGAATATTTCACCTGCCATTTGGCTGGCGGAACTGCGACATCTGACGTACGACTCCTCGAGAATCCCCAATTCCAGTCCCGCAGATTTCGATGCCATGGTGCAACAGCTCACCACCGAGTTCCAATACGTCACGCTGGCGCGCCTCTTCCAAATCAATGTTGTCGGCCTGTATCAGGATCAGCAGGCCAACGTGTCGCTGCTGTTGCAGGACGATGGCGACAAGATTTTGAATAACCTGCAAGTCGGCCTTACCACCCGGGCGCATGCCGCCTCATGGACAGGCATATTGAGTGATGTTTTCGCTGTTGGGTCCAGCTTGCTCAATGCCATTCCCGGCGGCGGGATTGTGGCGGCGGGCACCGAGGTCGCGCTGACCGTCGGCACCGCAATTGCCAATCAAGCCGCGTCTCATACCAATTCGGCCGCCGGCACGCCCCTACAGGCGCAGGAGAACCAGGAAGTAGCGGCTGGGGACTTAGCGAATCAATTGGCGAATCAGTTCTCGGCCACACTCGTCTCTCTCGGAAGTGAATTCGATCGCGTCATGACCGACTGGGGACGGCTCAAGACCCTGGCCGCGCCGCTGCTTGCCGATCAGGTTCCCTGGGACAACAATGCCACGGGCCTGCTTTTGCAGAGCTACGATCGGGCGGTCCAGCGCGAACTGTACGCGCAGCTCCTCCCAACCAACTTCGTGGTTCAACACCTTCCGTACACGGGCAATAATCTGCACGTGGTAAATACGTACTACCACCATGGTGACTTAATCTGTCAGTGGGAACATTTCGTTGAAAATAACGCGGTGCTCTACTACCCGAATGGCCGCATAAACAATGATCCAAACGAAGAATCTCACAAAGGTAAATACCCATGGAACTATCAATGGGGCATCTGGGCATTGACACTTGCCAAATATCAAAACGATTCATGCCCCGGCCACAGTCAGAATTACCCGAACACCCATGACTATCCGGACACGTTTGGCCTGTTCAAGCCGCTGGATCCCGGCAATCCTGATGCCTTGGGCACCTATCGCTACTGGTTCTATACGCGAGGCAGCCTCCAAACTATTGAACAGAACGATAATACGCCTTGCTACGATGGAAGCTGCTGATTCGCACTTGTCATCATGGCTTTAAGCCTTCTCAGCCTGACTTACACTTGCATGTGCTCACTAGGCCGAAATAAAAATTGCTACTCATCGTCTTTCACACTCGTGTGACTCAAGTTTTCAGTCTGACGGTGCCTACCAAAAAAGAAAACGGATGGAATCTTGTCTACCAAAATGATACGTCTGGATGAATGGGCGAGTTTCGTCCCTGATTGACCCAAATCACGAGTGAGAATGGTGGGCCCAGTCAGTCATCCTTGCGGGAAATGACGAATGTCTTAAATGGAGTACTGGAAGTCGGCACGCCCGCGAGGAGGGTCAGCAAGTATTCCCCTGGACTTCAGCAAGTCAATAATTTGGTGAGTGCAGTCGTCGAAATTTTCCGGCCCTGCAAAAATCAGATCGGTATCCGGTTGAGGCCCTTGTAAATCTTTGGCCATGTGGATGGTGATGACCGGGATCGGGTTCACCAACGTTTGCACGATTTGCACGATGTGTTTGGTCGGTTCATGGAGGGCATTGGTTGTAGAAATCACCAGGGAGCCTGTATCGGTGAGTAATCGCACGACTTCCCCGAACCGTCGAATGATTTCATCCGGTTTCGTGTCGAGCAGATCAGCATCGAGTCCCCGTTGCAGATTTTCCGGCGCGAGGAGGTAGGCATGCCGGCCTTCCGCGACAAGCACGGTTTCCAGTTTTCGAGCCAGAAATCCCTTCGCGGTGGTATCCGGGCCGGTCAGTAAGACCACAGCCGCTCGATGTCCATAATGCTGAGCCCGGTCTTCGGCTCCCACATCTCCCTTGACCCAGGCGGAATCCCGTTCTCGTGCCTCCGTGCGAAAATCTTCCTGGTCGTCCTGGACCAGTTCCGTGATAATTCCACCTCCTGCCACATCGTACTCATCCACCAAGACGAACCGGCCGGTCGTCTCGAACTGCGCATAGAGATCAAAGGCGATGGGAGATTTGGTCCGAAGTGTGATATCGGCCACTTCATTCCGCTTCACGGTGGTTTGCGTCTGACGGTCGTCTAAATTGGTGGCGTCCACAATGCGATGAATGGTGGCCACTTCGCAGGGGACTTCCCTGGTGGCCAGTCGTAAGACATATGGCCGGCGGGTTTCTAGAGGTCGCCCTCCTAACCAGAACAGGTTGGCACGAATGCGGGTGGAGACCAGCGGCCTGGCATCTTCGTGTGTCGCAATTTCCCCTCGTTCCACAAAAATTTGTTCATCCAGGGTAATGCCGACGGATTGGCCGGCTTCGGCTTGAGTTGGCGGTGGATCAAGATTGAAGGCTTCAATGGTTTCGATATTGGCGGACTTGTTGGAGGGGGAAAAGACCAGCCGGTCACCAATCTTGAGTTTTCCTGCCGTGATCCGTCCAACTAAAATCCGGCGGGCGTCGAACTTATACACGTCCTGGATGGGAAGACGAAGCGTTTGTTCGGCACGTTTGGATTCCAGATGGAAATGCGCCAGGGAATCCAACACGGAGGGGCCTGTGTACCACGGGGTTTCCGGGCTCGATTTGATGATGTTGATGCCCTGTTTGGCACTCGCGGGGATGACGTATTGGGGAATGACGTTCAGTTGGGTAAGAAATTCCCGGTATTCTTTTTCGATGGCTTGGAAGGTGTCTTCCCGGTAATTGACCAGGTCCATTTTATTGACCACTACGGTGACCTGTTTGACCCCTAACATGGAGAGCAATAGTCCATGGCGTTTTGATTGGTCGCGCACGCCTTCCAGGGCATCAATGACCAGGAGCGCCGCTTCGGCACGAGCAGCGCCTGATACCATGTTTTTCAGAAATTCCTTATGTCCTGGCGCGTCAATGATGATGTATTGGCGCCCTCCCCATGAAAAGAAGGTTCGGGCCGTATCGATGGTGATACCCTGTTGTTGCTCTTCTAAAAACGCATCAAACAGAAAGGCATATTCGAATTCTTTGCCTTGTTGTTTGCAAATGGCCCGGATCTTTTCGATCTTGCCGGTTGGTAACGTCCCGGTGTCGGCATAAAGACGACCCAATAGCGTGGATTTGCCGTGGTCGACGTGACCCACGATCACGATATTCATTCTCTCCCGGATGGAATTGTCCTGAGGAGTGTCGTTAGGTAGGCCTATGGCTGGTGTGACCGTCATATTTACATGTATCCATCTTTGCGTAATTGTTCCATCCCTCGTCCTTCGTCTTGTGCGCGTCCTGCCCGCTCTGCCACCTTGGTGTTGCGTAATTCAATGATGACCTCATCCACATTTTTCGAGGTGGAATCAATGGGAGTGGTGCA
>BQIZ01000277.1 GCA_021604365.1 Nitrospirales bacterium | reverse complement strand
GGGTCTTCGCATCTTCGAGTGGGTCTTTCTGTGGTCCGATCCAGTATGAACGCCTTATCTGAGGCGGCGTTCCTGACGTTCTCTTCCGCTTGAAACTGGTGCAGGTTTTGGCGCAGAGTCACCGCATGAATAACCCCACATCAATCCGCGCGCTCTACTCGCTGCCGGGCTTCGATGCGGCCTCCCGGCTTATCGGCGTCTTCGGGGACCGCTGCGCCAGGGTTCTGGTGTTACGGCGCCGAAAAAAACTGCCCACTGCTCGCAGTGTGGCCACCGGTGTCGCGGCCGCTACGACAAACGCACCTGCCGT
Source organism: Nitrospirales bacterium (assembly GCA_021604365.1). Taxonomy (GTDB): domain Bacteria; phylum Nitrospirota; class Nitrospiria; order Nitrospirales; family UBA8639; genus Nitrospira_E. The sequence continues at coordinate 3,412 of BQIZ01000277.1, read as the reverse complement.
GCCCGCGATCTTTCGGCTGGCGGGTTCCGCATCTACCTCCAATTCGAGCGGTTTCGGGTTCACTGCCTGCGGTGTCGCGGCGTGTACGTAGAGCGCCTCGACTGGCTGGCGAAGAATCCGCGCTTTACTCAGCGCTTCGCGATGCATGTGGGGGCACTCTGCCACGAGATGACCAACACGGCGGTAGCCAAGGCGGAGCGCCTCCACGACAGCACGGTCAAGGACCTCGACACGGTCTACATGCAACAGCAGGTCGCCCGTGCCGGCCTGCCCGCGCCGCGGGCAATCGGTGTGGACGAGATCGCCATCCGGAAGGGACACGACTACCGCATCGTCGTCAGCGACCTCGACCGAAGGCGTCCAATCTGGGTCGGCGGTAAGGGCCGCACCGAGGCCGACATGGATCTCTTCTTCGCCGCCCTGGGCGCGAAGAAGACGGCGCGCATCCAGCTCGCCGCGATGGACATGTGGAAGCCCTTCCGCACCGCGCTCACGCGCCATGCACCACAGGCGCGCGTCATCTTCGACAAGTTCCACATCGTGCGCCACCTCGGCAACGCACTCGACGAGGTCCGCCGTCGTGAGTACCGCCGGCTCGCCGCCAAAGACCGCGGCTTCATCAAGGGACAGCGCTATACCCTGCTCTCCCACCGCGAGCACCTCTCCCTCGACGGCCGCCGTTCCCTCGCCAAGCTGCTCAAGGCTAACAGGCGGCTCAACACCGCCTACCTGCTCAAAGAGTCCTTTGGCCAACTCTGGAGTTACCAAACCGAGGGCGGAGCCCGCGCCTTCTTCACGCGTTGGAAACAGAGCCTCAAGTGGCAGCGGCTCACGCCCTACGAGAAGTTCGCCGCGATGATCGACCGCCACTGGGAGGGCATCGCTTCGTACTGTCACCCGGAGAACAAGGTCAGCCTCGGCCTGGTGGAGGGGCTCAACAACAAGCTCCGCGTCCTCCAGCGGCGAGCCTACGGCTACCGTGATGAGGACTATCTCAAACTCAAAATCGTCGCGGCCTTCCTGCCGCCGTTAACGCGGAGTGAAGGAAAAGACCCACTGTGATCCGCGAAGACCCCTTAAAAAGGAGACATTTAAAAGCGAACTACCCTATAGAGATGTCAGTTTTTGGGTGGGTCTAATAATTTGGATTGGAATTCTTCTTTATTTTACCTACCCTCAAGAGTGAATATAGTGGAAAGAGGAGAGTACTGGAAATTCGAGGACCATCTCTTGAGGACCTTCTGCTTGGTGCCGCAAAGAAATCACTCAGCTCAGGTCGTTGGTTTCATCGCCTGATGCAACATATCGGTGATCCATAATTTAAAGAATCGTTGTGCGGCTTGGTGATATTCTGTGAGTTTGCCTGCGATCTCTGTCATTGCCAATTGGCCATTCACAAAAAAATCATGATCGATTACATAGCCCATTTCCTGTGTGGGTTGCGCAATTGGAACGAGTCCATGTCGCACGCACACCAGGTCATCTCCACCATTCAGTCCCATCACCACTTCGCTGTGCGTGGCTTTCATGGTTCCCGCCACCCCAGACCAGGCGAGGTCTCCTGTCCATTTGTTGTGTAAGAGTTGATCTCAATTTTTCCCGTGAGACCAACTACGGACTTCCGGAAGATCTTTCTAAAACGTAATCCGATACGTGAGGCGTAGGGTGGAGGCTTGACCTCTACCGCGTCGGTCGCCAGCTTGATATGTGTCTGAAAGTCTTCCCATCCCTCGTATTGTCTGACAACCACGGCCGGATCCCCGATTCAAAAGCAATTGCCACCGCTGATCGACACTGAGGAAATTATACGAAGCTTGCTATTGTGTTAGGGGAAAATTTGGGATGAGGTTTGTGACTCATCCTTGAAACGTGACGGGAGGAGCCAAGGACATTTGGGAATATATGGGAAGATTATTTGGAAAATGACATCGAGCATGGGTGTTTTACGATACATGATGGACGGATGAGCTTTTGTTGGTAAAGGGCATGGTCTTTTTGAATTGATGAGTAATTCGCGTGTTCGATTTTCGCCCTTGTAATCTTCTGCCATGCGGGCCCTTCTCGCCATTATCCTGCTGCTACGGGTTGGTGTGCCTCTTTCATGAGGTCTAACATACCGGAGAGCTGTTTGCCCGCTTCTATCATGCATTCTTTGAGGCCTTCCTCATCCAGACCCGTCAATTTCCACGATTCTGGAGCTACAAGATGTTTCCATTGGGCATGCCCATTGGGTGCCTGGAACCCTTCCGTGAGTGCGCTCGCCATATTGAGGAGTGCCGCTTCAAATCCGTGATCGGTGGTGCCGGATGGATTGTTTTGATACCGAATGGCGATCCCGAAATTTTTTGGTAGTTGCCATTCCTCAATGAGTGTCTGGCCCACTTCCGTAAAATCGAAGCCCAATATCCGTTGTTCCATAATATGGATGGGCGTCCCGGTCGTAGCGGACTCTCGTAACACCTGTTCAGATGGTTCGGGGAGTTGCTCATAGAGGATGAGATGTCCGATATCTCTTAACAAACCCTCTACAAACATCCTTTCACTGTCCACCAGAAAACACTTTCTTGCTAATTCCCGTGCGACCAGTCCACTAAAGAAGCTGTTTGACCAAAATACGCTCATACTCATCACTTGTTGGTTGAGGCCCGAAAAGGTTTGGGTGACCGAAATGGCGAGCGTCAAATCATGGAGGGGTTGCATACCGAGGATTCCGACAGCCCGGGAAATGGTCTCGACTTTTCGAGGCATTGCGTAAAACGCGCTATTGACTAACTTGAGGACGGCGACAGTCATGCCAGGATCAATGCTAATCGCCCTGGACAGATCCGCCATGGTGGACTCAGGATTATCAATGACCTTTTTGACTTGCAGGTAGACGTCCGGCAGCGTAAAAAGTTTCGTGCAGTTTTTTACGGTTTCTTCGGCTGTCAGCATGTTGATCCCTTCTGGTGCAGCTCTGGTGTTCAACGGCGAAAAATTTGCCTCTTTCTTGTAGTTCTCGGACATTTCCCTGGGGTACTTAAAATGAATTCTTTTCAGTTCCGGTTTGGCTGTTGGTTCATGCAGCTGGTTGAGGTCGGTTTTCAAATGGGATGTCCGTTCAGAAGCCAGGAAGGAGTCTGTCGCTGCCCTGAGAGGTCAGGCTTCATTCATGCTGGCGAAGGAACGAGGAGAACGGGCGTAACAATTAGGAACGATCGGGGCGATGAGAGACGGAGGGTTGGGTCGTTGCTGATATTTTTTTATGGATGCGATTTCTGCCCCATGTGATGATGGCAAATGAGAGGCCCAAGGCGATGGGCACAAAAATCCCAGAGGCTAATTCATACTTGTCCAGCCAACCGAGTTCGTGGAGGGCCTTAAAGATATAGTTGGCCAGGCCACTTACATAATAGGCAATCACGATCACGGA
>BQIZ01000276.1 GCA_021604365.1 Nitrospirales bacterium | reverse complement strand
GATAAGCAATTTTCCCCGGTCCTCTCGATTCCCAGACTCAAGACGCCAATCCGACAAACCGTAGCTGCTGAGATTCCCATGTGCGCAGCCGTGATGTATATCTTTTCCCAGGCCGGAGCACACACTTCTGTCATCCTGCCAACCGGGTTTCAGCATCAGGAAGAGTGAACGCTGTTTAGAAGGAGGCTGATGAGGAGGAGAGAGTGGCGGTTGAAAGAGGGCGATGAGCAAGGTTTCGCGTGAAAGCCTGACGCAGGAGGAGCCCATGGTCATGGCAAATCCCGTGGGATTCCGGTTCATCCATCTCCCCGGACTCTCCCGGGTTCCTTCCAAGAATTCCAGTTTTGCCTTCCTGTCGACACCATGCACAAATCCGAATCATGCCATCTCCTTTTCTTTTTCGAGGGCTCAACAAAAAATTTTCGCACCCAATAATCATAAGCTTCTCAGCTTTGAGACTTCTACACTTTGACAAAAGCAATTATTGAACCTAGAAAGGCATTAGTCGTAATGTGTTGTATATATTGATGTTTTCAAATTTACAAGGAAATAAAGAGAATGGTTGTTGAGAATATAACACACACAGTTGAATCGAAAGAGATACGGTGTTGAGGGAAGTGTTTCGACGCACGCAGCGATGTGGCGTTTCTTGCCGAGTGGCCTAATGGTTTTTGCGTTCAGCGGTGAATCTTCAGAGGTCTCAAAGGGATAAAAGGATGTTTGTGGTTGCTCGACCAAGGCTAGGTCACGGATAATGAAGTCATGGCCAAATTAGAACACCTCAATTTTCAGAACACCTATGCGGGCTTGCCTGACGTATTTCATGAGCGGGTCAAGCCCACGCCTTTTCCTAATCCTTACCTTGTGAGCGTGAATCCGGCAGCTGCCGAATTACTCGATCTTGACCCCACGGAATGGACTCGTCCGGAGTTTGCCGAATACTTCTGCGGGGCCAAGCTGTTGCCTGGGAGCGATCCCATTGCCATGTTGTATTCGGGGCATCAATTCGGACATTACGTGCCGCAGCTCGGCGATGGGCGCGCCATTATGCTCGGGGAGGTGCGCAATCAAAAAGGGGAGCGGTGGGAGTTGCAATTAAAAGGCGCGGGGCTGACCCGATTCTCAAGGGATGGCGATGGGCGTGCGGTGATGCGTTCGACGATTCGGGAATATCTCTGTGGCGAAGCCATGTATGGGTTAGGGATTCCCACCACAAGGAGTTTATGTATTGTGGCGGGGGAAGAAGTGGTCTGGCGGGAAACACCGGAACCAGGGGCGATGCTGCTCCGGATGGCGCCGACCCATGTGCGGTTTGGCAGTTTTGAAGTGTTTTACTATCGCCGTCAATTCGAATATTTGAAAACGCTGGCAGACTATGTCATCGAATATCATTATCCGCATTTGGTAGGAGCAGAGAATCCCTATGCCAGGTTGGTGCATGAAGTCGCGGTTCGCACCGGGCATCTCGTGGCTCAATGGCAAGCCGTGGGGTGGGCACATGGTGTCCTGAATACCGATAACATGTCCATACTGGGGTTAACGATGGATTACGGCCCATTCGGATTTATGGAACGCTATGATCCAACGTTTATCTGCAATCATTCAGACCATCACGGGCGGTATTCCTTCCAGAACCAACCCGACATCGGCTATTGGAATATTCGGGCTCTGGCGCGGGCCTTGTCACCCTTCGTGGAAGAAGCCGACGTCAATGCCACGCCGGGAGTCTATGAAAATGCGATGACGGGGAAATATGCCGAATTGATGCGGGCCAAGCTGGGGTTGGTCGAAGCGCACGCGGGAGACGACAAACTCGTGACCGATCTGCTGAACCTGATGGATTCCAGCCGGGCGGATTACACGACCCTGTTCCGTGCCTTGGGCACTGTTCGCCAGGAGAGTCCCACGGTACCCTCCGGGTTACGGGATCAGTTCCTCCACCGGGAACCCTTTGATGATTGGACCGACCGGTATCGGGAACGGCTTCGAGCTGAAAAAAGCGATGATGAGGAACGCCAAGTCAGAATGGACCAGGTGAACCCCAAGTACATCCTCCGGAACCATCTCGCGCAACGGGCTATTACCCAAGCCGTTCAGCAGAAGGACTATTCGGAAATAGATCGGTTGTTGAACCTGCTGAGCGATCCGTTTACCGAACAACCCGGCATGGAAGCCTATGCCCTGCCTCCGCCTCCCGGCGAACCATCGATTATCGTTTCGTGCTCTTCGTGAATTATTGAGAACAAACAGTTAGGACCTGATCGTGGATTTCTCCTCATCCGTCATGGGAAGGGAATGTCATCGTGGATCTGAATCTAAATGGGAAAACAGCATTGGTGACGGCGTCCTCAGGAGGCATCGGGTTGGAAATTGCGCGTGCTCTCGCCGCCGAGGGCGCTAACGTTGTGATGAATGGTCGTACGCAGGTCAGCGTGGAACAAGCGATGGCGGAGGTCCGAGCCGATCTTCCCCATACAGAGATGACCCCTCTTGTGGCAGACAACGGAACTGCCTCTGGGTGCAATCTCACCATCTCCCAAGTGCCTGAGGTCGATATTCTGGTTAATAATCTTGGCATCTGCGAGGCCGTCGGATTTTTCGAGGAAACGGATCAGGCGTGGCAGGAGATGTTCGAAATTAATATCATGAGCGGCGTGCGCCTCTCCCGCCATTACCTCTAAGGCATGCTTGAGCGCGGTCACGGACGTATCGTATTCATTTCAAGCGAATCGGGCCTCAACCCGGACCCGGAAATGGCGCATTATGGCGCAACGAAAACCATGCAGTTAAGCATCGCCCGCTCATTGGCCGAACTCACCAAAGGGACGGAGGTGACGGTCAAATCGGTGCTCCCCGGACCGACCCGTACGGAAAACATTAAGAACTTCGTTCGGTACATATTTCCTGATCTTCCGCCGGCGTAAGCCGAGCGCCGTTGTATGTCAGAGAAACGCCCGACTTCCCTGATCGGTCGTCTGATTGATCCAAAGGAAATAGGTGAGATCGTGGCGTTCGTCTGTAGTGCCCGCGCCTCAGTGATCAATGGGTCTTGTATCCGGGCCGAAGGCGGTCTCGTGCGTACAGTCTTTTGATGTAAATGACCATTGAGTAAAAGGACCTCTTCAAAAAATCCTTGTGTGTCATCAGGAAAACAATACAAGGAGCAATCCCTTCCTTGGCAAGGAGCGGGCGGAGGAAATAGAGTAATTCCATGCGCATGATTCTTCTTTTTTTCCTGCTCATGATTGTCGTGTTGGGACCCCAACTGTGGGTGTGGTGGGTCTTCCGCCAATATCGTCAACACCGTGAGGATCTTGGAGGAACGGGTGGGGAATTGGCGCGTCATTTGCTCAATCGGTTTGGTCTGCAACAGGTGCGCGTGGAACCCACGCCGATGGGAGACCATTACAATCCCGAAACCAAAGTCGTCGGTCTGAACCCGAGACATTACAACGGCAAATCCCTCACAGCGGCAGTTATCGCAGCGCATGAAGTCGGCCATGCTCTGCAAGATCATGAAGGTTATTCACTTTTAAAAGATCGAACTCAACTGATCAAATTTGCGCAGAAGGCGGAAAAGGCCGGATCGTACTTGATGCTGGGGATACCCGTCCTGGCTGGAGTGACCCGGATCCCTGCCGTGGGTCTTGCCGTCTTAGTCGTGGCGATCGGGACCATGAGCGTCTCCGCCATGGTGCATCTCATCACCCTGCCCGTGGAATGGAATGCCAGT
>BQIZ01000275.1 GCA_021604365.1 Nitrospirales bacterium | reverse complement strand
GCGCATGGTCAAACACCCGTTCAAACTTTAGAGACGGTGGAAGGGTGAACAGAGGATCGGCGCGATACAAATGAAGCAGCGTGCGGGATCCTTGTTCAAATTCGCTGGCCAGGTCCATGAGCGTGCGTTCACTGGCCGGCCTGGGTTTGGCAAGATCCACCGGTGAGTCCTGAGGTTCCGTCCACTGAAGTCCGCCCCGCCGGCCAATAGCACCGATCATCACGTTGAGTGCATTAATGAGGAGAAGAGTTGTTGTGCCGTTGGTCTGGGCCGCAGCCGGACCCCCACCCAGAATAAGCGGAGCATTCGCTGATGTCAGTTCATGCGCCAGTTGGGTGATCACCTTTTCCGAGACCTCCGTATTGGCCGAAATATCTTCCAATGAGAAAGCAAAAAAGGTTTGGTGAAAGGATGCCTGGAATGAAGAAGAAAGCACTGTCAGTCCATCCCGTAATAAAACCTGCCCGATGCCCATTGCCAATAAACCTTCGGTGCCGGGTCTGAGAGGAATCCATTGATCCGCATTCGACCCGGTGAGGGACAGGCGCGGCTCCACCTGAATAAAACGACCTCGAACCATCGAACGGCCCTGACGGAAATTTCCATAGGCCACACCAAAGGACACCGGTGAGAGCCAGTGTTCAAGGAATGGCGCACCGAATGACAAGAGGAAATCCGCATTTGCCAGGTCATAATTTGGAAGGGCATAGGTTCCAAAGCTGAGATAGTTGGCTGTTCTGAGAGTCTGTTCCCCCGTAGATTCGTACATCACCAGACGACCGGACAGGGAATCCATCATCGTCGTCAACAGGCTGGCTAACGTGCCTGTCACGGGACGGGTTACCATGGCCGACTTTCCGGCATGCGTTCGTAGTTGCTCCATCCATTCCGCCAGGCCCTCTTCCCAGGTTATCGGGCGGAATTGGCCTTGACCTCTTGGGCCTTCGCGCCTCAAAGGGCCTTGAAGGCGGTCGGGATTGTACAGCCCCTGAAGAGCGGCTTGTCCTCGAGCACAGAGTTTCCCCTCATTGACCGGATGCTTGGGATTGCCTTCAATTTTTTTCGCGCGTCCTTCCATGACACGAACTATGGTCCCGCAACCGGCTTCGCATTCCTGACATGTGGAGGCATACCAATTCGCCACTCCGGGAACGATATCGGCGTCCGGCAACAGATAGGGCACCAGGTTATGCACCTCTCGCTCACATCCTGGCAGGGATGACCCGGCTGCTGTCAGTCCAAGAATTTTCAATAGGGTCCGGCGATATAGGTCCATGGCCGTGTCCTTTTACTTATGACAGGTCCAACAATCGTGAGAGGCATCCCGTTGTTCATGGCAGGTTAAGCACCAGCCCATTTCATAGGTGGGGGCTCTCGGGGTGCCCGACATGCGGGCAACATTTCCATGACATGAGGTGCAGGATAGGCCCGCGAACAGATGCATTTCATGCGTGAAGTAGACATGATCCGGGAGACGCTGCAGTCTGACCCATGGGATCGGCCGTTTTTCTTTCCAATAGATCTGCAGCATTTTCATATCCGGTGTCGTTTCAGAAAGGGACTCATGACACGTCTGGCACAAGGCCGTGGAGGGCACACCGGCCACTGGAGATTGCGTGGTATACCGATGGCAAAATTGACAATGGATATTCAACGTTCCCGCATGTTGTCGATGACTAAAACGTAAAGGTTGCTGATCCTGAACAGGCAGGTCGGCACTTCCGATGGAATACAATGCACCGATCCCCATGGCAACACCTCCGGCTAATAACGCCGCAATGACTCCCCTTATTCTTCCAGACTTCATTCTTGTACAGGTGTGAGTATGTTGAGTGACTTATTGCTGATGCATCTTCATTTTTTTCCTCTTCGGCCCATTGCCCATACAGGCTTATCGGGTCTTGAAATTCCGAGGGATTTGATCCGGCGTTGAGTAGAATTCCCATATGAGGGATTTCCACTTTTCATCCTTCATGTCCGGCCAATCATTTTTATCGAAGCCTGGCGCCTTTTCTAATTTTTTCGTCTGAATATCCAGAATCAAATACTCGCGATCCGGTTGGTGAGCAAGAGAGGCCCAGGGCACAGCAAAGAGCTTATCTCCCACACCTAAAAATCCTCCAAAGGATAAAACGGCATACCCGACTTCTCCCTTGCTTCCAATGACCAGTTCCTCAATCTGCCCAATATTCTCGCCCTGCAAATTCTTAACGGATTTCCCAACCAGCTCACTAGCTTTGTAGGAACCCTGGTTAGGGAAAAAAGCTACAGATTGGGAAAAGGGCGCCAGGATGAGGATGGAACCGAAAAACATCGTGAGAAAGGGTAGTGGCATATAGATCTCCGGGTGCCGGTTGATTCACATGACCTTTCTACTAAAATTCACTTAAGAAGCAGAGTGCTCTCTTCAATGTAGTTTCCTATTCCACCCACTAAAATAGATAAAATTGGATGGTCCATCAGCACTTTGTCTACCGTTATTCTAAAGTCCCCCCTACACAGGTAGATGGACTATGCAGGAATCATGAAATTTGCACATTCAAGGGTTTTTGATAGTGGCGGATTCCATCGAAATCCGATAATAAGCGGTAGGCTGAATCTGTCAATGTGAATGGATGGAAGGAGGCGCAGATGATTTTCCTTGTGACAGAGGATCAAAAATTTTCACAGATGATGACAGGCCGGTTGCGAAAAATGGGAAAAGGTGCGATGGGAATTTCCCCATCTCAAAATTTGCGGATGCACCTTCGGCAAACCCCTCCAGATATCATCATCCTGGATGGTAATGGCCCTCATAATGATACGATAGGAATTTTAAGGGATCTAAAATCTGCCGGGTATAAAGGCCAAACGATTGTGTTAGGAGGCGGAACTTCTGCCCCATTCGTTCCTGAGGTGTCACGTTTTGGTGCTATTCAAACGGCTGGTGGTCCTCTGGCTGTCAATCGGGTAATGGGTGCAATCCGAATTGCCCAAGAACATTTAAATATGGAATTGTGTTATTCCTCGGCAAACAGGCAGGGGGAGTCCTGGTCATGAGGCCGGAGGGCACGATGTGAGTTTGAAAAATTATTCATGGTAGAAAATCGGATCTAAACAAATGGAGTATCTTGTTATGCCAAACACCAATGCATCATTTTCCGCCTTTTCCCGGGTAGATCAATTGAAACAGCAATTGAAAAAATTGGAGAACCTGAGTCACTCCCAGGTAAATACTAAAGTGTTGGACCAGTTTGATCGTGAGACTGAGGAGATATTGAATCGGGTAGACGGAAGAGAAGGCAAAATGGCTGCCTATAATTTTGCCACCATGGCGGAAGCCGAAGCCTTGGTCAATCTTCCTGAATCTGCTCAAGAACCGACTTCCCGAGACCTTTTACAAAAGTCCTTGCAGCAAAGACGACAGGTGTTATTGGGATTGGTCAGTGAAATGGAAAGCCTGGAAGAAACAGAGGCCGAAGTCTTGACCGGAGAAGATCGGGAGGATCCTCCGCTAATGGGATAATCCAAAGAACCATGTGAAAAAATGAATCTTAAGGAATATGGTCTGATCCCTGCCTGTGTTTACTGAGGGTTTATCCTTAAATCATGTGGACAGCTTTGGAGAATCTCATTTCCGGTGCCAATAGAGCGCAACCCTGCTCTGTCATTATAAGTGACAGAGCCATATCCGCTACGGCCAAACAAAACACAGCCCAATCAAGTCGCCATCAGGCGGCGCGAGGACAGATGGTTTTCAAGCATCAGAGATGCTCGCGCGTCAGCCTTGTTCTGAGCGGTTTTTCGATCTCTTCTCTCACCCTTCTTTCAAGAAATTCTTGAAATTCCATGTTCGATCAAACCTGGCGCCACTCAGG
>BQIZ01000274.1 GCA_021604365.1 Nitrospirales bacterium | reverse complement strand
CCCGCCGCCGGTGGCGGTGAACCGCGGAGGACACCCGAAGGGCCAAGGCACGGCCAACATGGTTTTGGCTACTTTTGCCGAAACAAAAGTGGCTTGGCTGTCGGGCCGAACCCCGGCATCAATCAAATTTTCGCATCGCTTCCGACATTCGGAATCGGGCAGCTATCTTTTTCTCTTTCGTTGTGAGCAGGTTTCATGGCAAAGACGCACGATAGGGGAGGTCAAGTGGGCCTTCTTCTCTCACTCGGACAGCCCAGAAGTGCGGTAGGTGTAAGAATTTTCATCCTTAGGCATCCTTATTAAAAGTAAAAACTCTAATACCCATTCCCCTCTATATTCAGCTTCAAGCCTCATTCACCGATAAAGACAATAAACGCCACATTCCGACATCCCAGTCTCACAGTGAAAGCCGACACCTATGGACCAAGCCACCAGAACACGCATCGAACACAATATCTTTCCTCTCGCGCACCAAGCCTGTGAACCATGGGAAACATTTCCGTGGCACACAGGCCGGGGAGGAGCCATCGATACGCATGTGGCACATTCATCCCAAGCCCTGGCCATTGATGTCTTCGGTACCATCAAAACTTCATCCGATTGTGATGTGATTCTTGATGCGCTGGCCACCTCCCTCGGGGTTCCGGCCGGCGGTCCCTGGAACATCACCCTGGAATCGCGCGTGCGCCCATCATTGCTCAATGAACCTCGCCCGACGCAAGTGGATGTCTATGCGGAAAGTCCCAATTCGGTGATTCTGTTTGAATGTAAATTCACCGAGCAGGATGGAGGCGCCTGTTCGCAAACGGTACGCCGCAATGGCTCTCTCCCGTGCCAGGGAAACTATATGCAGAAAAGCATTCGCGGAATTAACATGACCAGTCGTTGCCCCTTAAGTGATAAAGGCATTCAATATTGGGACATTATTCCGAAAGTCTTCTATCTCGATGCCGAAACAGATTACCAGCCCTGCCCATTCGCGGGACCGGCCTACCAATGGATGCGCAATCTGGTGGTGGCCTATAAGCTGGCACGGCAGAAAAACAAGCAACCGGCGGTGGTTATCGTCTATGCAGACAGTGCGGATCTGCCCATGGCCAAAAAGGTAGAATCCCATGAATGGGGAGAATTCACACAGACGGTCAGACAGGATCAGGTTCAGTTTCACGTGCGTTCGTATCAAGAGATTCTCACGCTTGCGCAGGAGACAGCCAGAGCCGACAGTGGCGAGGACACCCTATGGATAGCGTTACACGAATGGGTCAACAAAAAAATAACAAAGATCAATGGAAACCGGAAAAAAGCCAAAAGAAAAAACCGCTCTCAACCCGCCACGATGTCAGTGAATAGAAGATAATCAGACCCGCCATTCCCTCGAGATAATTTCGCTCGGCCGCACCCCCGCACATATCTTCCCCCCATCGTCCTTCCGGCGTTCCTCTCTCTACATAGAAATTCCTGAATGATTCGTTATGGTCCGACGCCTACCGGCTAGCCCACAGGAGGGACGCTCTTCGCATCTAGCGGACCTTGTGTGAGCCCGGCGAGTTGGTCCGCTCTTGTCAGGATTCGCGTCCCTCCCCTCCAATAAGGCCAGACGGGGCGTCAATGGTTTTGGCCATTTTGACCGAAACAAAAGTGCCTCGGCAGCCGGGCCGAAACCCCGCAACAATAATCGAAGAAAGAAACCACGGTTGCCGTGATTGCGCGCCGGTCTTACCAGATAGCATTCGTCTGGCTCCTCCAGTATATTAAGGAAGGCCATACTGTTCTCTCGTTCCTAACCAGTGGGACGAACCAGAAGGGTTGTCGGTTTTACGCAACTCAGGGAGGTTTGGGATGTTTGCTCAACGATCGACCATTGCAAGTCTGGGGGCGGCGGCGACTCTGGCAATGTGTCTGGCGCTGCCCGGGCTGATCTGGGCCAAAACCGGACCATCAGAGAGCAAGCCGGGCCAACCGGTGAATGAAATTCTCCGGCATATCGACATCCTGAACGACAAGATGCCTGCCTCTTCCGAACCCGGCGGGATCGGTCGATGTGGTGGCTCAAAGATGGATGGACAGACTTTCTCCGGTCCTGACCGGTTTGTCCCGGTCCTCTATGGCGTCGCGTACTGTGACCGGGAAACAGGTATCGTGTGGGAGACCTCTCCTGAAGTGCGCTTCTTTAACTGGGCCGGGGCCATCAGCCATTGTACCACCCGCGAGGTGGGGGGACGGAAAGGCTGGGCATTGCCGATGCGTGAACAACTGGCGAGTCTGCTGGATATCAATTCGGTGCTGTGCCTAGGTGGGGGGCTCTGTTTGCCGGATGTCCATCCGTTTCAAAACGTGAAGTCGGCCAACTATTGGTCAGTGTCGACGACCGGGGGGACTCCCACGTTTGCCTGGCTCGTGAATTATTTCCTGGGCGGTGTATTCGTCCTCAAGTTGGAGGGCAAAGGTCTCGCATGGTGTGTGCGGGATGGACAAAGCTCCGACGGACAAGGTCTGGCCGCAATTGTGGAACCTCACCATGACCATGAAGTGCTTGAGGGAATGTGGTAATTAGACTTGAAAAGAATAGGGGGCAGAGCCTCTTTTCCTCTCATCCCAAAATATTTTTGTATTCTCCTCAGGGTGCAAAAAGGGAAATAAGCGAACCAAAACGTCCAGAGATATAGATCAGTGACGCATCGTGGGGATTGGGGTTATCGACAAGTCAATTCACGAGCGTGAGTAATCTCGCGGTTGCCCACCGGACGAACCTGAAGAACCTCCAATGTCACGACTGCAGCGGTTTTTCCTTCCAGGGTGGTAAACTCCACCTCGAAGCCCTCCTTGTCCTGATAGACATGAACGATCGTTTCGACATCTCCCGCCACAAGGCCTTTAGAGGGAACGTCAACGGCTAAAACAACCCGGTCATGTTCTTTGATCATGGTCAAGATTCCTGTTCTCGTGGATAGGCGGTCACCAATCGAGGTGCCCCGCTACCTGACTCCTTATTTCCCACTTACAAGTTCGGCTTCCAGAGGCCGGTCCTTTTTGAAACGGCTGACGCCCAGCACGCTAAATCCCAGAACATGTCCTTCCTCGTCCACACGCTCCATTACGGCATCATGGGCAGTGGGCCGCATAAATCCCGGGGTATCTTTGAACTGGACTTCTAGAAAGTCCCCTTCAGGGTCAAACCAGACTTTTACTTTTTCGGCCATATGGTTTCTCCTGCTTTGAGTTGATTGGTCATATAAGCCGTCACTACCAATGCATCATCTGGGGGATACTTTCCCACGACACAAAGCCATTTCTCACCCACACGCGTCCGAGCCTAGTACTCATAGAACAACTGGACCGTGCTATCCGAGCGAGAAACGCGGACCTCAGCCGGAGATTGAAGTGTGTGTTCGACTTCTGTCTCCATGTCCGCCATTTCTTGATGCTGGAGGACATGCGCCATTCGTTCATCGGTCCACCTTACGGCCTGGCCAAAACAATCATGGATAATTTTCATGGGGTGGCCTCAAGGATGGCCTGTGGGAGGGCAGTTGACTGTTTGGAACTTGTCCCGTGCCATGTAGAAGGACCTTTCCTGAGCACGGTCGACGGAAAGTCACAATTGCGCATCCCGTCATCGGGGAGGACGTGACGGTCGTTCCAGCGTGGTCGAACGAGAGCAGGGTGGCTCATGATGTCGTGGTGGTGGAAAGGAAATCCATCGCCTCAATGAATCAGCACGTCATCGAGATGGAACGGAAATCCAGCATTAAATCAAATCCGTACCGGTAAAATGGGGAGAACGTACGCCCATCATAGCGTACGCATGCAAATAAAAAACTGTTCAAGGAGCGATGGTTCGAGGGAAGAATAATCTCCCTTCCACCCCGGTTAATCCCGCCAGTCCCCA
>BQIZ01000273.1 GCA_021604365.1 Nitrospirales bacterium | reverse complement strand
CCTATACGAGGACAGCGGAATGGCGTTTACCGGCAAGTTGAATCGGCTCATGGGAATCCGCTACATCGTCAAGCAACGCGTAAAGCTGCCTTCGGGCTTCCGTGGCAGTGATGCTTGTCATCGTGATTTTTTCATTAAATTGCGTACGATTTAACGTACGAAATTTTGCCCGATGCATCAAGTTTATATAATTGGTCAACAGAGTTCGCAGCTGAGTATGGAGTCGGAGCACCATTTGGCCTTTCACGACTGTGACAATTCCAGTCTTGCGCCATGCCGACTGGGCTCCCTTTGGCTCCACCTTTTCATAAAAAGCGATAACAGTTTTGTTCTTGTCTGGCATTTATTGAATCCATGTTTGGGCAGTCTTATTCACTCAGGAGTTCCAAAGGCACACAAAGAAGCCGATCTCAATGTAGGGGATTTTTGAACAAGGACAGAAAATATCAAGAAATTTTTGGCCGGTATTTTAAAATGATTGAAGAAAGGAGTGATCCTTCAGAAAACACATCACGCCGGTACCACCTGCCCAAGCTTCATCCTGAGTAGAAAAAACTTTTCTCCACAAGGGACCGCCTCCTTTATATTTCTCCAAAATACATCAGGCGACATCCCCTTCTGTTTTTCCTACCCGTCGTCAGTAGGGATTTTTCCCTTTTTGCATTTGAATAGAAGTGAAATGTCTCTTGATCTAACGCTACACAATATACCTGGTCTGGCACCATTTTAGGGTAGCTTTATGGTGGATCTGTGGCTATAATCCCAATTTTTTCGGGTACCGTGCACTGTTTGTGGGCTCCATCTCAACGTCCGCTTACGCCAAACCAGTCAGTTGCAGGCCCAATTTCTACACCGTGTTTCGTAAAGTTGTCCGAAGTCACATTAAATAGGAGTGATGGTTGACTGTCCGTGATTTGTGATGAAGCGTCCGATTGATCACGCACAAGGCTATTTTCTCTACCAAGGAGAATCATGGGATTGAGATTGAACCTCCTCATCGTCCTTCTTAGTATTACGCTGATCAGTGGGGGCGGTCCTCTTTATGCCGCCGTCTCAGGACAGATTTCCCTCAAAGATGGCACCATTCTCCAAGGCAAGATATTTGGCATGACGAATGGTGTCCTCCGGGTAAGAGCGTCGGCGAGTATGCACAATCCTATTCCGCTTCTTTGGAAAGAGGTGACAGGGTTGACGACTGAAGAGCCGGTCACTCTTGTTCTGGACACCGGCGAGACCTATGAAGGCCGAATCCAATTGGCCGAAGCTGGTTCAATCCAAGTGTTGGAGGAGGAGGACTCGGCTCCCGTGATAATTCCCCTCCATTCCGTAAAGGCCATCAAAAAATTAAAAGAGGAAGCCCTGGCCGGTGAAACGAGTCAAGAGAGTGAAGAGTTAGATGAGGTCACTCTCAAGAACGGCATGCATCTTATCGGAACCATTGGCTCGATGGAAGAAAAAGCTCTTACTATCAAAACTGCTTATGCGGGAGATATATCGGTACAGTGGGATGAAGTGGAACAACTCCAGTCCCGAACGCCGCTTTCCGTTCAAGTTTTTGAGGAGAAGGAAGATTCCGATGGGGATGATTTTCTCAAAACCTCCCGTACGACTGTAACCGCGTTAGGCGGAAGTGCAGGCATTTCGCCGGCGAGTGTGAAGACCATCAATATTCCATATCTTCGCTACAAAGGAACCTTCGACCTTGGAGGGAACCGAACGAAGGGGAATACGGACACCACGGCTGTGAACGCCTCAACCGACAATACGGTGTGGACAGAACGACACCGTGGCCTCTTGAACGGCAAATATGCCTTTGCTTCGGCCGATGGAGAGAACACAGCCAAAAATGCTAGAGGCACATTAGGCTATGATTATTTTTTCACCAAAAGGTTGTTTGCCAACAGTTACGAATTCCTCGAATATGATAGGTTTCAGGGATTGGATCTCAGGAGTACGACCGGTCTGGGTCTCGGGTATCAATTTTTGGATACCCCAAGCCATAGTTTAAGTGGATCCATCGGTCCGGCGTTTGTTTACGAAAAATTTCGAGAGACCGGGACGACCAAAACCGCTACTGGTGCATGGGCAGTGGATTGGGCCTATGATCTGATTTCAGATCGAATACGGGTGTATCACCGCCAAAAGGGATTTCGCGATCTGGGAGTAGGGGGAAGTACTGCCCTACGGTGGACATCCGAGCAGGGGGCTCGCATAGAAGTGTATGGGAAATTGTATCTGAAGGTGGCATTCGAATACCGGTACAACAGCGACCCGGAGCCAGGAAAGAAAAAATCAGATGAAGCGTTCATATGGGCCTTGGGCTATGAGTTTTCAAGTTGATTGACGGTCAGTCTCCCGCCTTTTCTCCCAACTATTGCGAACGACAACTGAACCCTACGGCACTTGGAAATTGATCCGTAGGTTCCCGGCATTGGCCTTGTACACATCAACAAATGTGGGAAAACTAAAGGGGTCGCGAGTTGTTTTTTGAGGTTCTTCATGAGATCAATGAACAAGTCCAAGTAGTGGATCCCCATGTGACTCACAAACTACGCCGCCAGAGTTGCATCCGAACACACTCCTGAAACGCGAGGGCTATCTTCTGGAGTTAAATGGCCTATCCGAATCTTAACGAGGTTCGTGTTTATTGGGGAGGAATCGTGGGTAAAACAAACCACATCGATTTGCCCTCTGGAAAGTCTGGGAGGAATACTGAAAAACTGCACTTGTTGTTTGACTCAACAATCATTGGCATCACCTGTTTTATCCGTAGAGTCGGGACAAATTTATTCGTCTGTTCCGGCCCAGGCTTTATCATAGTATTGTTCAGTGCGAATGGGACAGAGGCCTTTTTTTCTCACAATGGCCGTCGTGTCTCGTATCATGCCGCCATTTCCGCACAGATAAAAAGTCACATTGCTCACTGAGGCAATGTGGTTTTCCACTAATGTTGTCACGCGTCCGATGGGACCTTTCCAATCGTTTTCTGGCCTGGACAGGATTGTGATACAACTGAAATTCGCATGCCGCTGTGCAAGGGTTGCCAATTCATGTTGGTAGTAAAGGTCACGCTCGCTCCGCAACCCCCAAAACAACGTCAAGTTTCCAGCTTCCGGCTGTTCTAGGAATGTGGAGATCATTGAACGAAACGGCGCAATTCCGGTTCCCGTGGCCACAAAAACGAGGTTTTGTCCGGGTTTCTCTTCGAGATAAAACGATCCATTGGGCCCTTGAATTGTTACGGGATCCCCTTTATTAAGGCCAAACAAATAGTTTGAGCCTGAGCCATCGGGTACCCGGTTAAAAAGAAGGGTGATCTGATGGTACCGACTCGGTGGGGAGGCAATTGAATACTGTCGCGAAACAGGCTGTCTCAAAGCGGGATGCCAGACGTTCAGAGAGATCCACTGCCCGGCCTTAAATTCAATTGAATCCGCAGCGGTAAGGCTGAGTTCCAACTCCCGGACATCGTGGGTCAGGTCCTTGATTCGACTGACATGGGCCTTAAACTCTTGCATAATTTCTGAATCCTGCCGTTTGAGCTCACTCTCTAGAGAGCTACATTACACATTACCAAACCAGAATACCCATCGAAAA
Organism: Nitrospirales bacterium; assembly: GCA_021604365.1. Taxonomy (GTDB): domain Bacteria; phylum Nitrospirota; class Nitrospiria; order Nitrospirales; family UBA8639; genus Nitrospira_E. Next base: position 377 of record BQIZ01000273.1, on the reverse strand, counting down.
TTTTATGGGAAAATTCCGCGCCCAACACCAATGATGGCAATTGCCCGTCAGTGGCTGATTTCGCAAGGCAAAGAGCACCCATGCATCTGGAAATACAGTAAGGGGAGAAAAAGATGAAACTCCCCCCAACAAGATGGGGGGAGTTTCACTGCTCACCGGTTACGTTTTGCCCAACATGGCTTTTATCCGGTTGGGGATATTTGATGATGATGATTCTTCCTTGGGTGCGTTTTATTCGATTCATGCAGGTTTTCTGAAGATAGTCCTCTATTTCGTGTCTTTTTGCTTACCTCACCCAGCCCAGTTCGCAAGCATTTGGCTCACCTACCGACAAAGGGTAATGAAAGGGAAGTTTGCCAAATAATTCGGCTGAGAGA
>BQIZ01000272.1 GCA_021604365.1 Nitrospirales bacterium | reverse complement strand
TCTTCCAGTCGTTCAGGGGTTTTGGCTTCGCCATAGCATCGGACGAGGGATTCGGTTCCAGACAATCGAATGAGATACCAGGAGTCATCAGGCAGGATGAGCTTGCATCCATCCAGTTTATTGACATGGATGACCTCCGTTCCCGCAAGCTCAGAAGGGGGATGTTCAAGGACCTGCTTGACCTGCGCCCTGAGGTTTTCGTTGAGGGGCAGGTCTTGTCGCGCCGTGAAGGCGACCCCAACTCGTGCAAAGAGATCGTTTAGTAACTCCTGAATGGTTTGTCCGGTAAAGGCCACCATCTCTGCGACCAACGCTCCGGCCAATATCCCGTCTGTTTCGGGCACATGGCCCTTAATGGACATTCCGGCGCTTTCTTCCCCGCCAAAGATCACTTCCCCCTTCGCAAGCAATTCGCCGATGTATTTGAATCCGACCGGGGTTTCATGAACGGTGAGTCCATGGTGTGACGCCACGGCATCAATGAGATGGGTGGTGGCGACCGAGCGGGCGACTCCACCGGTCCATTGCCGACTGCGAATGAGGTAATCCAACAAGAGGGCCAAGATGTAGTTGGCTTGAATGAAGGTGCCGTCGGCGTCCACGATGCCAAACCGGCCTCCGTCTCCGTCGGTCGCCAGGCCGAGGTGTGCCCCTTCGCGGCGGACGGTCTCTTTCAGGTCCTGAAGTGTCTCGTCGGTCGGTTCCGGTCGAAATCCTCCAAAATACGGATCTCGCCAATGATGTAAGACGGCCATTTTTGCACCGGCTTGTCGGAGGAACTCATCAAGATAATGCCTGGATGTTCCATAGAGGGGATCAAAAATCACCCGGATCCGGCCGTTCCTGATGCGGTCACGATCCACCAGCGATTCCAGGGCTTTCAGGTACTCGGGTTGCGGATCAAAATGCCGCACCATGCCATCGTGTGTCGCCTGTTCCCAGGGGAGCCATTTGATATGTTCTCCATGCAACAGGGGTAGGATGCGGAGTTCAATGGCCTTGGTGGTTTCAGGCAGCGCCGGCCCGCCCCAGTCCGGGGTAAATTTGATCCCGTTCCATTCAGGAGAATTGTGGCTGGCTGAAAAGTTCATGCCGCCTGACAGCTTACGACTTACCACATGGTAGGAGAGGGCGGGCGTCGGGGTATCCCGGTCGCAAATCAGACAAGGGATCCCATGGGCCGCCATGACTTCTGCGGCCACTTTGGCAAAATGCTCCCCTAAAAATCGTGCGTCGTAGCCAATAAGGATACCTTGCTGGCCCAGCTTCTGTTGACGCAGAAATTGAGCAATACCCTGGCACACGATCCGGATATTCCGGACCGTAAAGTCTTCGGCCATAATGGCCCGCCACCCTGAAGTACCGAATTTAATGGAGTCCATGTGCGATGAATGCTCGAAATGTAGTAGGAATTTCTCAGCAGAAAATGGTCAAGATACGATTTGGGGCCTTAGTTTCACAAAGTATTACAGAATAGAAGATTTTCCCTCTTTTGCCAATCGGGTCGCTTGAGTTTTTCTAAATAACTTGCCGAGAAATCGTCTTCACTGGCCATTAATTTCGGTTGGAGGTAATACCCTAAGAAAATCAAGCGGGTGGATTGGATTGTGAGCAAGGAAGGGGATTTCATGATAACCGATGATTGCATAATCAGCAAAAAGATTTGGAATGGGCGGGAAATTCAATGAAAATCAGATTTAATTTAGTAGAAACTATCTGGTTCTTTGCGCAATGAAATAGTTAATGTCATCGCTATCAAAATGCTTGTAACGGATGGTTTTTTTTTCATTAGGTATGAAAGAATAGTGAGCTATATTCTCAGGAGATGGGTTGATAATTACTGTCTGTCTTTGTATTTCTTCCCAGTCGCTCAAAGGGAGGCTTTCTAAAAATAGAAAGCGCACAAAAAAGTCGTCTTCGCTTAAACTCAAACCAATTATATAAACATCACGACTGCTGTAAAATTCACCAGAGGGCCGATCCCAAAAACTGGCTAATTTTCTTACATCATGTGCCATGAGGCAATGTCCAATTAATTGAACCGTGCATTTTTATTACACGAACAGTATTTTCATTTTCCGGATTACACCAATCCACCTCAAAGGAATTGTAGGTATATTTCTTGCCAACTGCTTGTATGGCATTTTCCAATAAGCAATCCCAATTAAAAGTCATGACGTGGTCATAGCAATCAAGCTGTTCAGCAAATTTCAAATATAGTTCTGGAAGTGTATCTGGAGTTATTTGGGAAATTTTCTTTGAAATAAAATATTTGAGAGTTAATAACTCTCTATCGCCAGCATCCGACCAACGCTCCCCACCTCCAAAGTTGCGCATTTCTATGTAATGCAAAAAAGAAGAAAGTTTTGAAAATCCAGCGGCATCAAGACATTGTCCTGAAAGTGGCAGGTCATTTTCAAAGCATGTATGAGCTCATTTTTCAATTCTTTGATAAATGCCGGTGAATTCCTCTTACATAATTTCTAAAGCCCCAGAAAGAAGGCTGTGGGTCATGGGAATTCCTGCACCTGCGGAAAATCCAGCACCGAGCACGAACAAGCGTATTTTCTCAACGGACATTTAATACACTTTGGTGTTGCGATTACGAGGGAGACAGTTCACACCAGACTGGGGTGTGATCGGAAGGTTTGTCCATTCCGCGTGGGCTTCGATCCACATCTGATGCAACTAACCGATCTGCCGCTTGGGGAGAGAGCAGGAGATGATCGATGCGGAGCCCTTCATCCCGATTCCATCGGCCTGCCTGGTAATCCCAATAGGTGTAGAGACCCAATTCGGGGTGCAGGGCTCGAAGGGCATCGGTGTACCCGAGATGACAGAGGGCATGGAAACGAGCACGGGATTCGGGACGGCAGAGGGCGTCTGCGGCAAATCCTTTTGGATCATAGACGTCATGGTCGGTGGGGCACACGTTAAAATCTCCCCCTAACACCACCGCTTCTTCCAGGGCTAAGAGCGATTGCGCATGCGTGATTAGTCGATCTAACCAGGCAAGTTTATATGTAAACTTCTCGGTTTCCACCGGATTCCCATTGGGTAAATAAATTGAAGCTACTCGAACGTTTCCCACCACCGCTTCCACGTAGCGGGCCTGTTCGTCAGAGGGGGCCCCTGGCAGAGAGGTGTGTTCGATTTCGATTGGAGCTTTGGAGAGGATTGCGACTCCGTTGTAGGTTTTTTGTCCGACTATGGCCATATTATAGCCCAGCTCTTCGATGGCCATTCTGGGGAACTGGTCCTCTGTGGTTTTAAGTTCTTGCAGCAGGACAATGTCGGGGTCGGCTTTTTTCACCCATTCCATCAAGTGGGGGATCCGGACTTTAATCGAGTTGACGTTCCAGGTTGCAATTTTCATGAGGAGTCTCAGAATGTGTATTGAGCCATAATTGGGATCATAGAAAATTTATGATTCTGGTTTTACAGTTTTGGGGTGTGTCCCGGATATCTATTTTTGGATTTAGCCATGAACAAATGTTGCCAGGTGAACCAATTCCACTGGTGCCACCAATTATCGTGTGAACAGGGTTTTCTGTAATGCCGGGTTTCGGCCCGGCAGCCGAGGTCCCTGCGGCTTGGCTCAGGGCAGGCCTTTTCTTTCGGGAAAAGGACCCAAAACCCATGACGCCCGGTCTGCCTCATTTAATGGGACGGACGCGAATCTGCGGAGAGCGGGCCAACTCGCTCCGCTCAAACAAGGCCCGCAGGTGGATGAGAGCGTCCCTCCCTTGGGGCAGACAGCAGGCGTCGGAACATGGGAGACGAATATATCAGTGACCCAGATGAAAGAGAAAGGGAGCCATCTATTCTATATGATCCCCATATTATGATGAGGAATGTGGTGGTGAGTCGGTTTCACGCCGGAAGATGACTTGAAAGCCTTGAAATTGTTTTTGAAACAGGGTCTTCAAAATGAATGGGGTGATACCAAAGAATAACACGCCATAAATACAGATTTCTAAAATATATTGAGAGTCTTCAGAGACGGTGCTATTGAAGATCACAGGAACCGCCCATCCGATCGTCATACTCACAAACATTAG
>BQIZ01000271.1 GCA_021604365.1 Nitrospirales bacterium | reverse complement strand
CGAGACCAAACCGTGACATTGTGGACAGGTATGTAGGCCGGCTGCACGCTCCTCCTCCAATGCGTGTTTCCCAGGAGAAGGGAAAGCGCATTGAGGACATGCCCGAGCTTCGGTCGAGACCTCTTTGTGACATTCAGGGCAGGGAACAAGGGCCATGGAGTGAATTTCCGTTCTCGCTATATCACACGTTTTTCGAACATACTTCGTAAAGACACAGTCAATCCCTAGAAACTTTGCCTAATTTTATGAGTAAATGCAGGGGAGTCCTTCTCCTCCTTGAACCAATTCAGAGATAAAGTGGTGGGTCCAACTTTCAGCTATTCTCTCTTATCTGATTTGGTCTTCTCAAGGGAGGGGGATTTTTTTTAAATCCGGCCTCCTCATCTCATTCTGTGTTCTCTTTCCTGGCTAAAATGTGTAACATTTATCGGCATGTCAGGACAGGATAATCAGAGTGTGAGCTCTTGTCCCAGGATGAGAGGATGCAAGGAACGAACAGGATTACTCAAATTTTCATGAGGGTACTATGGCCAATGAAACAGAAGAGCAAAATCATTCTATCACGCAGACTGTCAGTCAACGCTATGCCAAAGCGGTGACCAACGGTGAGCAGCTGTGTTGCCCGACCGGGTATAATCATGAGGATTTGGGCCAATTTATTCCGGAACCGGTCTTGAAGGTGTCATATGGCTGCGGAACTCCGGTTGGCCTCTCCACTGTTCAACCGGGTGAAGTCGTTCTGGACATTGGTTCGGGGGGCGGGATCGACTGCTTTGAAGCGTCCCGGAAGGTCGGGGCTCAAGGCCGTGTCATTGGAATTGATATGACCGATGAAATGTTGGCGTTGGCCCGTACGCATGCCCCAATGGTTGCCAAAAATCTGGGGTATCCCGAGCCGAATGTGGATTTTCGAAAGGGCTTTGCCGACGCCATGCCTGTTGAAGACGATCAGGTGGATCTTATTGTGTCGAATTGTGTTATTAATCTCGCTCCGGATAAGGGGAAGGTTTTTCAGGAAATGTATCGGGTGCTCCGACCTGGTGGGCGGTTCACTATTTCCGATATTGTCGCCGACCAACCAATTCCGAATTATTTAATATATGACAAGGCCAAATGGGGCGATTGTTTGTCAGGCGCTCTCACCATCAAGGACTATTGGGGCGGGCTTCGGGACGCAGGGTTCAAAGGGGTTCATCAGGTTAATCAGATTCCATGGAGAGTGATTGACGGTATCCAGTTCCTTTCTGTGACGCTCACCGGATATAAGCTGGCTTCGGCATCGACAACGCCCTCTTCCACCTTTGCGACCCTCACAGGACCATTCTCTCAAGTGGTCGATGAGCTGGGTACGACCTATGTCCGAGGCAATCCTCAGCAAATCGATGAACGGACGTCCGCATTATTGGCGTTAGCTCCCTATCAGGACCGGTTCATGATGGCCCAGCGACCAGTGGCCCTCACCGCTCAAAATCCCCGCATGCTGATTGTCTGTCCCGAAGAAGCGCCTTGTGTATGGGAAGGACAGTTTGCCGTATTGACCGGACCGTTTTTAGCGGTATGTGACGACGACCACCATACGTATCAATGTGGTGAGCCGATAGAAATTTGTTCGAAAACATACAAGGTCCTACAGACCGCTTCGTATCACCCCTATTTTGCGACTATAAATCGATCCAGGGATGGGGTGCATTCCGAACCTGTCATTTGCGGTACTTCGGAGGGGTGTTGTTAAGAACGATGAGAAGTCGCCCTTTGTGTGTAAGGAATTAAGGCCATCATGACAATGAAAACTTCAGCTCTCCCCATGGTCACCCCGGTTCAACCTTCATGGATAGCTCCGTCGTTCGAGCAAGCGTTGGCCCTTCATCATTCGGTTCCCCTCAAGGCCCAAGCAATTTCCACGCTTCAGGTCAATGTCGGGAAGGTCTGTAACCAAACCTGCCACCACTGCCATGTTGATGCCGGCCCTCAACGGACGGAGAGCATGAGCCTAACCACCATAGATCAAATCTTGGACGTGCTCGATCGAACCCCTCAGATCAGGACGGTCGATATCACCGGTGGGGCGCCTGAGATGAATCCACATTTTGAGTATCTGGTTGAGCAATGCCGAGCACGAGGCCGGAGGGTGATCGACCGCTGTAATTTGACCGTGTTTTATGTCAAGGGGAAAGCACATCTTCCCCGATTTCTTGCAGACCATCGTGTTGATATCGTCGCCTCCCTCCCTTGTTATGAAGCAGACAATGTTGATCAGCAACGCGGAAAAGGCGTGTTTAATCGGAGCATAACCGCACTGCAAACACTCAATGGTTTAGGGTATGGAGCAGAGGGTTCAGGTCTCATGCTTGATTTGGTTTATAACCCCTTGGGACCTGTCCTTCCGCCGCCCCAAGTCGAACTTGAGCAAGATTTCAAAGATGAATTGGGGCAGCAATTTGGGATTCAGTTTAACCGGCTCTATACCATTACCAATATGCCGATCAGTCGTTTCTGGGATGAATTACACGAGGCAGGACAACTGGAGCATTACTACACGCTTTTGTTGAATAATTTCAATCCATTGGCTATCGATGGGCTCATGTGTCGGTCTCTGCTAAGTGTCGGTTGGGATGGGCGGCTCTATGACTGTGATTTTAATCAGATGTTGGATCTTCCGGCCCAGCCGGATTCGCACGCCTGGATAGGCCGGTTCAATCTGGTGGAATGGGAGCACCGTTCAATTGTGGTCGGGCCCCATTGTCTTGGGTGCACCGCCGGATCCGGATCATCCTGTGGGGGAGCCCTGACCTAAATCCCGGCCTGGCATCCCCACAAGGATTTTTCCCATACCTTTTTTACGTGACATCTTCCGGCTTGAAATGTCGGGCGCAATCCTGGCTGCAGAAATAATAATTTTTCCCTTTTCGCTCCTGCACGATGGCCGTACCGGCAGCTACGTACACTTTGCAGACGGGATCTTGAATCATCACATCTTTGCCTGGGGTGGCAGGGTCAAGTTTGGGCTGGCTCCAATCACGTGCCGCCCGGCGAATCATAAAGAATAGAACAGCTAATAAAATCAGAATGATTATAATTTTATACATAGTGTGATCAGCCTTTTGAGATGGATAGCATTTTGTACCATGTTTCCAGATTTGATTCCACATAGCCTGTTAGCGGATTTTTGGACTTAGTGTGTTGATTCGCATGGCGTTCTTCCATTGCTGTGCCCTTTCTCAACTTGTTAGGATTTTCTTGATCTTGCTGTCCACCTCATTTTGGGGCCAATAGGTTTCACAGTCCATGCTGATTCGAGCCATACTCATAGTTCTCGCAATGGGTGGATGTACCATAAACCCTCCCTTTACGGGAACAATCCTTGATCTGACCTATCCCTTTAATGAGCACACGGTGTACTGGCCTACGAATGAGCCATTTCATTGGAAGAAAACAAATTGGGGGCCTACCCAACAAGGGTATTGGTATGCATCTGCGGTGTACTCTGCTTCAGAACATGGGGGGACGCATATGGATGCGCCTATCCATTTTTCGGAATCAGGCTGGAGTCTGGATGAAATTCCCGTCAACCAGTTAACAGGTGAAGCGGTCCTGCTGGATATTCGAGCGCAAGTGGATTCAAACCCGGATTATACTCTACAGGTTGACGATATCGCCCAATGGGAAATCTGCTACGGACCAATCCCTCCAAAAGCCATTGTGTTACTCTTTACGGGGTTTGGACAATATTGGCCGGACAAAGTCCGATACCTTGGCAGCTCCACCCCGGAAGATCCCACCACACTCCATTTCCCAGGGTTCTCTGCAGACGCGGTAACCTTTCTGCTGACCAAACGGGAAATATTAGGAATTGGCATTGATACAGCCAGCATAGATGCCGGGCAGTCACGAGACTTTCCGGTACATCAAATTCTTGGTCGAGCGAATCTTTATGCGTTGGAGAATGTGGCGCAACTCGGACGGTTACCACCTCGAGGCGCTCGCGTGACGGCCCTCCCGATGAAGATTCAAGGCGGTTCAGGAGGACCGGTTCGAATTATCGCAACCGTGCCGTAGGGGCTGTTTATTTCAGG
>BQIZ01000270.1 GCA_021604365.1 Nitrospirales bacterium | reverse complement strand
ATTTGAAGGGCCCAATGTCAGTGTCATTATGTGTTCAATGCTTAAAGAGGTAAACCTCTTGGCACTTGGGCCACCACTTATTCCAATAGTCCCAAGGATACTATTGCCTGTTACTAAAACTAAATCAGAATTAGCGCAGGAGATGAACCAGTTCTTTTTGTATGTTTTTATAATAAGTAAAAAAGATTTCTTTCAGATTGACTTTTCAAAAACTCAGTTATTCGTAAATGGAACCCATGATAGCTATCGGCCGAGTAAGATAAAACGTTACTGGCAAGATGAATGGGATCAGCGTTGGGATTCTTTCTGTTTCAGGCAAATTGAAGCTCAAGAAAATACATCACCTAATCAATCCATGGACACAGAAAGGAGGCAAGTTGTTTTATTTTTTGACCTCGCAGCCCCTGCCATACAAGAATTTCAACTTGACCTGGGAAACATCCAAATCCATGAAGAGGAAATAAGAGTTCCACCTATAAATTACAGCCTCGATTCTTACTATTATTACCAAGCCTTTTGGTTTACGAGAGGGTTCTCATGGTAAATAAAAAATTAGAAATTCTTCAGAAAAAGCAGCATACTAGGCGAGAAGGCGTGACATGGAAAGCGCAGAAAATGTAGCCAAGAGCTTGGGAGAATTTTTGGATCCAACTCCCCTTCAAGCGGGTTACCCAGTATCTGATTAATCATCACCTCATGACACATTGCCCGGAATAACCCGCCATTCTGAAAAAATTCAAAGACAAGGCCGCTTGAGTTGGCTAACGAAATCGGTTCAAGCTCGTACCGTGATCGAAATGTCGACATAGTGTCTCCCGAGGGTTCTGACGCAAATAGTTGAGGACCGCATAACAACATAATCAACACGAACTGACAAACTCACTGCACGAGTTTGTCAGTTCGTTATAGTTGGCGTTAGGCTATATAGCCTAACCTATTCGGGGAGTTCCTTCCCATCCAAGGAGGAAAGTCAATTTATGATTCCAATTCCCAGGATACTCAGAGTGCGAATCTCTTTACAGCTAACTACTGTGTGGTTGCCGACTCGTGGAGCGATGCTCCTGATTGGCCGCGCATGCCTTGCGACGGCATGGATCATGATGATGGCCGGCTTGGATCAATCGGTTCACGCCGCAGGCGGAAGTCAGGCGAAGTTTCAGCGCATTTCGACGCAGTACATCGCAGCATTGGGTGATCCGGATGCAACCTCCGGGAATGGCGCGGAGTCGTGGGGTCTCTGGCCGCTGGATCCGGGCCCTCGGGGAGTGCGGTTGAGCCGCTTGGAAGAGTTGGAGGAGGCGGATGGCGTCGCCCCGGCACGCTGGAAATTCGACCACACAGACTGGTGGCTGGAGGAACACGGCCTCATCATGGAGCAGCCGACATTTCCGATCCCTCCCGGCAAATACCTGGTCACGGGTGACCGGGAGGTCACGACCGTGCTGACCATTCATCCCGCTGACAAAGATGGAAATAGCCGCTGGGCCCTCGATGATCAGGCGACCCTCTATGACGTGACGCACCTGAGGTGCCGCTCCGCGCGCTATACACCGACGACCGGTGAGGGTTCGTGTTCTCCGGCAAACGTGCAGAAGGCTGCGTTTCCTGTCACTCCAGGTGGGGCGATGCCTCCGGTCGAGGGATGCAAGAAGCAAGACTATGCGGTTCTCATCGTAATTGGGGTGGCTGTGGAAGACGAAAGCCAGTAACTTCGGCAAGATTCGTAGCTTATAGCGAGATATCTTCTAACCAGGGATTATTGGTCAAAATTTTAAATGTCGATTGACACTTAGGGTGTTCACGTGCATTTTCATAAGTTCTTGTAATGCTTCTTCCTGTTCTACAACGATAAGCGGAAACTCCGACCCCATAAACAGAGCTGAACCTGGCACTAGAAGAGCACCCAGAAAATTTACTACATCGAAAGTAGACTCAGCCAGGACCCTAATAAAATAACGATTACCCATTTTTACAGAAAGTGCTAACTGATTTTGTTCGCCAAATCCCCAATTTTCCCCGTGCCGAGTTTCCAATTGATATTCACCAGGTGCAATGGAAAAACCATGCCAACTTTCGTTTTGGAGTGAAAGCGTGTGCTGTTGGTTAATATAAATTTCTGGGGTAGCTCCTCCAGACCCAAACCTGAAGGGACGATAAAAATACAGTTCTGCTCTTTCCTGATTGGGAGCTGAGCCGAATATAATCGTGGATTCAGAATTTCCAGAGTTTGCTTGGTTTGATTGAAGTGAATTGCAACCAATTGAAATACTGGCACACAACCCTAGCCAGATTATTGTTTTGACATTACGAGCACAAGGAATCATTTTTATTAATCCACAGAGTTAATAAAATGTCAAAAGTGTAGGTTGTGGAGTAAGGGAAAAATTTCCGTTTTATGTTCCCCGGTTTACTACTCGAGATACCTATAGGCTGTCGGACACGTCTTGGAGAAAGTTGAATAGATTTTGTCTCCGGATAACGCCATTGGGTTTAGTATTGATTCCTCCGACCCCCCTTGCCTAGGGGAGGAGGTCGGACCAATTCCAATACCCCAAAATGATTTCGGAATCGGTGTTTCCAAAATCGTACCGAAAGGGGGATATATAAATAAGTGAGTACAACGGTTTCGAAAGGTAAAAACTGATGTTCACAATCTGGTTGGGTTTGGTAGAGCTGGTGGAGAGGGAGATAGATATGAAGCTTCCCAAAAAAATTACCTTGGGTAATTGGCCGCTGTGTAATCGGTAAAGAATTCGGCCATTAAGGAATCGGCCTCAGCACTCAATTGTTTACTGTCCACCTCTTTGACCACCGACACCTTTCTTCGGATCCATGTATCCGTCGTAAATGACAGCCCATTTCTTTTGATCTGCACTGGTTCCGATAATCGCATGGACGCTTCATAGATGCGGAGATGAGGACACGCTGTTTGCGCGGGCCATATTTGCAAACTCAAAAGCAGTTGTTTGTTAATGGTCCCTGAATGGCTCTGACTCAAGGACAATCCCGTGTCCGGATTCTGACTTTGGGCATAACTCTTAAATTGCCTTTTGTATTGTTCTGTCCAAGCAGCATATTTAACACGATCCATGTTAAACGCTTCTATCGGATTCCAAACCTGGAAAATAAACTCCAGGTGATCAAGTTGCAGCCCTTCTAAAATAGCCTGCTCCATTGGGACACGTGGGCTAAGAGAAGATGGTTCATTTTCTCCCGCTAAGGGTATGGTGGGAGAATTCGCGTAATATTCCGGATAGGCGGCACGACTGAACCGATTATACCCAATAAACTTTTCGATGAATTCTTTCCCATCTTCTTCTATCACCTGGCGGACACTTCCCTTTTCTATCGTGTGGGCTGGTGCCTCCGAGGACCAGGTGAGAGCTTGAATTTGGATGGGACGGGACTTCCTCTCAACCAAAACCTCCGAAGTCAACGTTATCATGGGTTCATAAAGCAACGCGTCAGGACATAAAGCTCCGATTGGTTCAGCCATCAGGTGAAGCTTCAACGTTAACCGGTGGTGAGCGAGGGGTTTCGCCGCAAGCGGGGGTAATTCATACTGAGTAAAAAGGTCACGCGCTTGGACCACTAAGCGATCTTTCAGTGCAGGAGGGGAGACCACCTCCAAGTACACGGTGTCCAGATCCAATCCCACGGTCGTTGGGATATCACTCGCTTCCCCTTCCTGAGGGTGGACGAGTCCACCCAACCCACAACACAACAGCATGATGAGGAATGCACGATAAAGGTCCATGTCGTCACCCTTCCGACCAAAATCTATGTGAAATGCGGGCGAGGTTTATAGTGTCCACAGTAGGCGTGGGCTTCTCGTAATCCTTTTTAACAGGTCCTACCGACAATGCAAGTTACATGATACGGTTTGGAGGTAGAGCAAGTGATTCGGAGGGGTGGACTGAGTCATAACTTGACCAGGAACTCCTCAATCTTGCCCTACAATTCATTTTTTCCCGATCTGCAGATTCCAATTCTTGAACCAGCCTTCATAGCCTCGTTCTCTTTGCTTTTATTTCACTTCCCAAACAACCGAAAAGAAATCAGAAGAATCGAAGGCTCGGGATAATCGAGAAGACAGATGGAAGAACGGATAAAAAGTC
>BQIZ01000269.1 GCA_021604365.1 Nitrospirales bacterium | reverse complement strand
CGCCCCTCCCGTAAGGCTTTGACTTCGGTCCCGACCAGGACGATGCCGGCTTCGAGCTTTTCTTCTATCATGTAGTCATAGAAGGCCTTCCGGTTGGTACTGAGGACTTTGCTGGAGGGGTCTGTTTTTTGTTTGGCCATGGGTAATTATATCTTGAAGTGGGGGATGATGCCGCTATCGGGACTGTTGAAAAGGTCGCCAGCGGCGTTCCCATTGCTCGAAGGGCTCAACGAACCTCCCGGTACGCCTGGCCCTCCAAGCGGCCTGCGGCCTTATTGAACAGCCCCTCTTTCTTTCTTCTATTATCTACCTAATCAGCGTCACCTGAAATAACGTATCTATTATTATTCAACAGCCCCACCCTCCCTACAAGTTGCCGGAAAAAGGATCTCTCCTTGAGGTCGGGATGACAGAATGGATATTAGCCCATGAAGGATGAATCATTCGGGACAATACGATACAATATTTCCACCATGAGTTCCTTTGAATCGATCCAGAGCCTTATTCAAGACTTTTCCAAGGGTAATCCGCTCGGCCTCAAGCTTTCCGAGGTCCAACTTCAACAGGAGTGGGAACACCTTGTGGGTTCGACCATGGCCAAGCATTCCTACCCCGAGAGTATCCGCTTTAAAAAACTGCACCTGGTGGCGGATAACTCCATTTGGCTTCAGCAACTCATGTTTTTGAAACCGGCAATTTTGGAAGCGATTCACTCAATGATGCCGGAACTGGCCTTAACCGAGGTCGTCTTACGTATCGGCTCCATTCCACAAGCCCCCCCTCAACCGGATCCAATACCCCAAGAGCCTCCTCCCTTTGTCGGTGAATCATCGCCCTTTGCCACCGGCTTAGCTAAACGCCTGAGTGACCCTGACCTTCAATTCCTTCTTTCTCAGACTATCACTAAAGCCCTGGCTGAACCACCGCCTTCCACTACAGAGCGGGCGAAGAAGCCTGGGGTTTAGAGCTCGCCTCCTCCCAGCTCTCTTGAAATACCCACTGCATGGTAAGTGTTCGATCTTTTGACCCGCTCCGGTTCCAGGGACCGATCCATCCCGCCTGACCTTCGGCATCAGCACGATAGCCTGCTCGAACGGCCTCCTCAAATTTTTTTCGAAAGGTCTTTTTTGAAGCGTCATCGGCCCCATTGGCGACATACTGATGGAGGTTATCCGGTTCTGTCCAGAATGGATCCGAAAAAATGATGACCTGTAGCGTTTGGTATCGTCCGCGAGGATCGTCCGGAGTGGTTGGACGGATTTTCATGTCCCCAAAATCGCGGGTGGCCCGGCCGACATCGCCGAACCGCAAAATCAGGGTTTTTATTTCGGGATCACTGGTATAGGAAGGAACGTGGACGGCCACCAACGACCCCTCTTGGGCACCGATACTATAGGGCGGGATGGTGCGGTCTGGCCTTGAGAGGAACATACCGAGGGAGATGACACCTATTCCTCCAATCAAAATACCCAATCCCATGATGACGATGGGGTCTAACTTTTTGCGTCTTGCTGGTTGCTCAGGGGCTTTGTGAGGGAAATCCAACTCTACGACCTTCCCAGATGCAATCTCTTTTTCCTGCTTCCTCCCGTTTTCCAGGTGAGGTAGAGGCAGGGGAGTGATGGGGGAGGAACGAGCAGGCGAACGGCAGTTCGATCCACCATCTCTTGCACGGCCTCATCGAATCTTGCGTCCCTCCTTACCAAAGATGGGGATTGCCGTATTATTGATGACCGCTCAATTTCTCTGGTCATCTTGGAACACACCAACGTCTTCGGTTTGCAGGTTTGAGAAGGTCGCGTGACCTTATTCCGTTGAGGAGGCCGGTTCGTCCGGCATCTCGCCATTAAGTTCATCCAGATCCGGTTGGTCACTTTCATCGGTCTCTGCGAGTTTGGCCACACCTACCACTCGATCGTCATCGGGCAAGTGGATCAGCCGAACCCCTTGGGCATTGCGCCCAATTTCCCTGATATCCCCCATGCGGGTACGAAGGATCATGCCCTCTGCGGACATGAGCATGATTTCATCCGTTTCCCAGACTTGATGGAACGAGATGGCCGGCCCGTTTTTCTCGGTGACTTTGACGCTGATGACGCCCTTGCCCGCCCGAGATTGGAGCCGATATTCCTCAACCTGTGTCCGTTTCCCATATCCGCGTTCGGTGACGGTCAGAATTGAGGATTGCGTTTCACTGGTAATCGTGACCATCCCGATGACCTCATTGCTCTTCGCCAACGTGATGCCCCTGACTCCACGGGCCGTTCGTCCCACCGGACGGACGTCTTCCTCACGAAAACGAATGACAATGCCCATGCGGGTGCCCAAGAGAATTTCCCTCGTGCCATCCGTGATATCGACGCCGATGAGCCGGTCACCCTCCTCCAGAGTCAATGCAATAATCCCGCCTTGCCGGGGATGGCTGAATGCGGCCAAATCGGTTTTTTTGATATAGCCTTTTTGCGTGGCCATTACCACATACTGGTCTTCGGCAAACACCCGGACCGGCAGAGTCGCGGTGACCCGCTCCCCCTGGCTGATGGTCAACAAATTCACAATGGCTTTCCCTTTGCTGGACCGTCCGACATCCGGCAATTGATAGACCTTGAGCCAGTACACGCGACCGGCATCGGTAAAGAACAACAGGTAATCATGGGTTGAGGCCGTAAAGATTTGTTCAACGAAGTCCTCTTCTTTGACCCCCATGCCGACTTTCCCTTTTCCACCACGTCGTTGGGCCCGATATATGGACACGGCATTTCGCTTAATATACCCGGCATGGGTAATGGTGACGACGACTTCTTCCTCCGCGATGAGATCTTCCATTTGTAACTCGGCTTCGGCCGGGAGAATCTGCGTTCGTCGCTCATCGGAATATTGCTCTTTGATTTCTATTAATTCCTGTTTCACGATTTGTTGCACCATCGCATCAGACGCTAATACGGTGCGCAAATGGGCAATGCGGGAGACCAGTTCGTTATATTCCTGCGTCAGCTTGTCCTGTTCCAGTTGGGTCAGGCGCTGCAACCGCATTTCCAGAATGGCGGTGGCTTGCACCTCGCTCAAGTCAAACTGGCTCATCAGGCCCTGGCGAGCGGTTTCCGGAGAAGACGCTCCACGAATGAGGGCAATGACCTCATCCAGGAATTCCAAGGCACGTCTTAAGCCCTCTAAGATGTGGGCTCGCTCTTCGGCTTTGCGAAGGTCGTACGCGGTCCGGCGAATCACCACTTCTTTACGATGTTCAAGGAACGCGGCCAGAATCTGTTTGAGGGTTAACACCTCAGGACGGTTCCCCACCAAGGCCAACATGATGACCCCGAAGGTGGTTTGCATCTGGGTGTGTTTATATAATTGATTCAGTAAGACCGCTGCGTTTTCATTTCTCTTGAGTTCGATCACCACACGGAGTCCGTCCCGGTCGGATTCGTCGCGAAGATCGGAAATCCCTTCCACCCGTTTTTCGTGGATGAGGTCGGCGATCTTTTCTATCAGTTTGGCTTTGTTCACCTGGAAGGGCAGTTCCGTCACGATGATGCGGGCCCGGTCCGTGCGTTCATCGACCTCTACCTCCGCCTTCGCCCGAAGAGACAACAGGCCACGTCCCGTTTCATAGGCGTCTTTGATCCCTTGTGTGCCATAGATAAATCCGGCGGTGGGAAAATCAGGCCCTGGAATGAATTCCATGAGCTCGTGAATGGTCACCTCAGGCCGTTCAATAAGGGCAATCAAGGCGGCGACAACTTCCCCCAGATTATGCGTAGGAATATTGGTGGCATATCCGACCGCAATTCCTCCTGCTCCATTTACTAATAGATTCGGAATACGAGCCGGCAATACGACGGGCTCTTGGGACGACTCATCATACGTCGGAGTAAAGTTGACGGTCTCCCGGTCAATATCAACCAGCATTTCCTCGGCCAGCTTGGTTAAGCGGGCTTCGGTGTAGCGCATGGCTGCCGGTGGATCCCCATCGACCGACCCATAGTTTCCCTGACCATCCACGAGGGGATACCGCATATTGAAACCCTGGGCCATGCGGACCAACGTGTCGTAAATGGCTGAATCACCATGCGGGTGATAGTTACCCATGATTTCACCGACAATTTTTGCGGATTTTCTGTAGGGCTTCCCGGAACCCAGACTCATTTCATTCATGCCATACAGGA
>BQIZ01000268.1 GCA_021604365.1 Nitrospirales bacterium | reverse complement strand
CACGGGTAGGCGAGGCCCGAATTGCTCACGAAGAAGCGTCAGGTAGGTTTGAGCGAGAGCATCAATGGTCGCGCCTTGTTGAATCATGTGATGGGCTTGCCGTTCAAATTGAACAAAGTAGGCCTGTCGCATAATAGTGGCATACGCATCGTCGAGTTGATCCACAAGAAGTCCCGCCTTGACCTTCGGGTCATTTTCCTGTTGGAGAAGTAAATCCGAAAGCAGGTGTTCGCCAAACACAGAGGCCGTTTCCGCCAGAGGGAGCGACGAATGAAACGTGAAGATGGAATGCTCCCTTGCCATCATCGCGTGGACGGCATGACCCAGTTCATGCGCCAAGGTCGAGACATCACGGGGCTCTCCGGTGAAATTCACCAGGACATACGGAGTCTGTGTAGGGAGGACGCTATAGCAAAAAGCCCCCCCCATTTTCCCTGGTCTAATCGCGGCATCAAGATGGTTTTCTTCAAGAACCCGCTTCGCCCGTTGGGCCAATTCCGGTGAAAAGGCTTGATACGCTTCCATCACCAGCTCTTTCGCCCTGGCAAAAGAATATTTGGATTTCTTTGCCGCGAAGGGAGCATACAAATCGTAACGTTGAAACTGTTTTATCTTCAGGAGCCGTGCCTTTAACCGGAAGTATTCCTGGAAAATAACGGCATTCTTTCGGCAGGTTTTGAGTAGAGCATCAACGGCTTTTTCGGGGACATCATTTGTGACATTGCGCACGGCCATAGGAGAAGCGTAATGCCGCAAGGTAAGGCCTTCATTTCCCCAATCCTGAACCAGGCTTTTATACATTTCTCCAAGGACATCCCGTTGTTCACCATAGACCGTGAATAGCGCGTGGTAGGCTGCTCGACGAACCGAGGCCAAGGGATGCCGGACATATCCCATCAGTTGTTCGCGGGTCAGGCGGGTCGTCCGGCCTTTCATTTTCATGGGAAATGTCAAACTATTCGTGGTGACGCCATACAATGTTTGGAGAGCCTGGCGACCGGTCGTACTCTTAATGGTTAAAATTCGTTCTTCAGCCTCACTCAAGGTATGCGGGGTGAAACGAGTCAAGGTCTCCAGATGATACCGAAACCGATCGGCTTTTGCGGTCAACCGGGCCGCGTTTGTGGGATCGAGGCTTTGCCACCAGAGGTCGAGAAAGACCAGTCGATTTGAAAAATCTGTCAATCTATTTCGTACCTGGGTGTCAAATGCCCTGGCTTCTTGATTTTTTGTATTTTCTGAAAACCATAAAAACGAAAAAGCCCGTAACGTCGTCATGTACTCGGTGACGGTTTCGTATTGCTCCCATATTTCCTTGAAACGGGTAGCAGAAATATCCGGGGATAACTCTGGTCGTGCAACCTCGAGTTCGGAAATGAGGGAGTCAAGCTTTTTGGTGATCCGTTTGAAGTCTTTGGTCGGATGGCGCAACAGACCTTGAAGGTCCCAGGATGGAAGAGTCTTCGACATGTGTGCTCCTTATTGGGGATATAGTGAACAGTATATTCTATTGTCTTAATCCAGTATGAGTAAAAAATATTGCCCCTTCGTGCATTCGCGTTGCTACGGCCACCCCATGAAGGGGAAGTATCCCGATTACCACAGTCTTTTCTTGGCGAATGCTCTTCCTGACCCGGTTTTGAGGTAGCGTTCGCACGCAAGGGCCTTTGAGTCTTCAGAAAAAACCATAAAGGTTATGAGCTTACAAGGCTTGAACGTCGACGTATGAACCGATCCGCCACCCTTGTGCATGGCCAGTCGTTTTTTTTTAAATCGGAAGTGATACCGATGTAACTCTGCTTAGGATGTGATTCGCTTTTGATGAGATACACATATTTCATGAGAGAGGAATAGTAGGAGTCCGCCTTCGTCGCGACCTCGTGTTGCTGTTAATGCACCCTATTCCAGAGTGAATTAAACTGAGTTATCGATCGTTGGCTGCAAGAATTCGGCGGACAGCCTTCGCCCTCTTTACTTCGGTAAGTTTACTTGATGAAATCTTGGCTCCCTTCTATGCTGGCTTGCCAGCCGAGGCCTTGGCGAAGGCTGGCGGAGGGGGTGGGAATTCGAAGTCGTGCGGGGCCTGCAGGCCCACACTCCCACTAGGGGGCCACGCCCCCTCGTGCCTTCGCCGGGCTGCGGTCACCCCATGAAGGGGGCACGCCCCCTTCAAAACCCCTCGTTCGAATCCCACCCTGTTATTGAGTGGATCTATGCTATTTGAAATTTTTAGAATTTGGTGCATCGTTTGGTTGCTGGCGGAGGGGGTGGGATTCGAACCCACGGTGGCTTTCACCACGCCGGTTTTCAAGACCGGAGGATTAAACCGCTTTCCTACCCCTCCAAATGTAGTATTTCAATGACTTAGGTGGGTTGTTCTGGTGCACTATTTCCCAATTTGATCCTTGCTCAAGATTACCAACTGATCGCTCGACCTGAAACATGTGCCTGTAGACATTAAATGTAACCTCGATGGTGCTGTTCTATAATTGTCCCTGAATATACTTCGGATTGACTCCAGAGGCAATGAGTTGCCAAACGTAGTTGAGTCGCAAGTCTTGAAAGCGGATCTTGGGGAGGCCAGGTTCGTGAGCAAGGATTCAATATGACCTTCCTAACCATTCCGGAAAATTTCAAATATTATTGGGCAGGGAATCTCGCTGTTTTTCTGTAATGAAGTTGCGGCTTCCTGACTTATGCGGTACTTCTCCCGTTGCCAGTCTCGAATGGTCCTCGGGTGCACTCCACATTTTAAGGCCAGCGTTTCTACTCGTATGTTCATAGTCTTTTTAACGGTTGTGAGATATCGTTTTTGCTCCCCTTTGGCAAATACCACTCTCGCCATTTCTCGGTCCTTAATTTTTGAGAGCGATCTGATCCAGTCCGTGCATGTAGGAACGCAAGACTTCAGGGATGATCACGGTTCCATCAGCTTGCTGATAGTTTTCCAAAATGGCGACCACTGTGCGTCCAATGGCCAGCCCTGACCCGTTTAACGTGTGCAGAAATTGAGGCTTGTCCTTTTTTGAGCGGAATCGAATATTGGCTCGGCGGGCTTGGAACGCCTCAAAATTACTACAGGATGAAATCTCTCGATACCGTTGCTGCGAAGGAACCCAGACTTCAAGATCATAGGTTTTCGCGGCCGAAAATCCCAAGTCGCCGGAGCATAAGGCGACGACACGATAGGGGAGTGCCAACTTTTGGAGAATTGATTCGGCCGCTTGGGTCAGTTGTTCCAACTGATCATAGGAATCCTCTGGTTGGACAAAGTTGACCAGTTCCACTTTTTGAAATTGGTGCATACGAATCAGGCCTTGGGTGTCTTTGCCATAGGATCCGGCCTCTCGTCGAAAGCAGGAGGTATAGGCGACGAAGCGAATCGGGAGCTGCTCTGCATCCAGGATTTCTTCTCGAAACAGGTTGGTGACGGGAACTTCCGCCGTGGGAATGAGAAAGAAATCTTCTGCAGGTAGATGAAAGAGATCTTCGGCGAATTTGGGTAATTGGCCGGTGCCGGTCATGGAGGGCTGGTTGACGAGCATAGGGGGCAGCACTTCCGTATAGCCATGTTCTTGGATATGGCAATCTAGCATGAAATTGGCCAGCGCTCTTTCCAAAAGCGCGCCAAGGCCCATCGACACGCAAAATCTGGCTCCGGCAATTTTGGTGGCCCGTTTGAAATCAAGAATGCCGAGCGCCTCACCCAGATCTTGATGCGACCGGGCTTCGAAAGGAAATTTCTGAGGCGTGCCCCATTGTCGCACCTCCACGTTATCATGTTCGTCCTTCCCCGGCGGGACCGACTCATGAGGAATATTGGGAATTCTGAGGGCGTGGTCTTGTAGTTGTTCTTCGGTGGTGCGCAATTCCACGTCCATGGTCTGGATGCGGTCACGAATTTCGCGAAGAGCGGTTGTGGCATCCTCGCTGGGTTGTTTGGTACGTTTCAGTTCGCCAATTCGATCCGATCCTTTTTTTAACTGGTGGCGAAGTTCTTCGCTTTGGGTGATGAGCACCCGTCGCTGGGCGGCTAAGGTCTGGACGGTTTCCCAGGGAATATCGTCGGCTCTAGCACCGAGTTGGGAGCGGAGAGAGTCGAGTTGGTCGCTAAGGATTCGGATATCGTGCATGGTGGCCTGGCAGGGAAATCGAATCTATCATGAGTCCCCATCTCA
>BQIZ01000267.1 GCA_021604365.1 Nitrospirales bacterium | reverse complement strand
GAGGGTGATGGGTTGTGAGGGAATCGAGTGCGGATGAAAGAGCGACTCATACGATGGAGAAAGCGGATCTTCGTTGAGTGCGAGATGAGGAAGCGGAATGAGCGGGGCGCCATGGAATCGACGGAAGGGATCCGGCTGATTCGCCCAGTCCAAATATCCTAACGACCGGGCGTACCGGTTGAACTCATGCTTGGTCTGCTCGTGATATTGTTTGACGTGGGCAAAGGCTGTTTCGGATTGTGTTTGGGGCATGTCAGTCTTCATGTAGGTTAGTGTAACACCCTGAGAGGTGAGGGAAACAAGAAGCCTCCTCACTCTTACGAGTCCGCTCCTTCCTCCTCACTGTTCCCGCGTTATCGTTTGGTTTGTTATTCGTCCAGATCGTCAGTCAGCAGGCGTTGGCCATAAGACATTCGATCCGAGCTTCGGTGCTATTGCTGTCCTAGGTTGTGTCTAAACAGGCTTGAAGTTATGTCCGGTTTCTGGCCAAATAGATCTTGAAAAGAGCCCGGACGTTTTTCGTTGATTCAAGAAACTCTTTACTGTCATGCCAACCATCTATCTCTCCTCTACATTCGAAGACTTGAAAGATTACCGAAAAGCGGTCTTTGAGGCGCTTCGAAAGAGTGGATACACTGTCGTGGCCATGGAGGAATATGTGGCCACCGACCAGCGGCCCGTTGAGAAATGTTTGGATGATGTCGGGAGCTCCGATATCTACGTTGGAGTGCTTGCCTTTCGGTATGGATATGTTCCGCCTGCCCACCACCAGAATCCCAAAAACCTATCGATCACCGAGTTGGAATATCGAAAAGCCGAAAGTTTGAATAAAACGTGCCTGACATTTGTGGTCAAAGACACGACCCCTTGGCCACGTACCTTTGACGATGCCTTTAATGCGGACGACAAAGGTGAGCGAATCAAGGCCTTTCGGCAATATTTGCTGACTGAGAAGACGGCGAGTCTTTTTTCAAACCCTCACGAACTGGCGGCACTGGTTCAATCGGCGCTTACACAGCTTTTGGAAAATAGAAGAAAAGATGAAGCTTCTCCAGGTCAAATAGCTGAAGCCCCAGCGTCCGTCACTTGGGATATCAACACGCAGGGATCGCCCTATCCGGGCCTGCTGCATTTTACGAGAGCCTATGCTCCAGTGTTCTTCGGCCGCGAGCTGGAAGTGGGAGACGTCCTGGGTCGGTTGAGACAGCCGGAGAATCGGTTTCTGCTCATTAGCGGGGCGTCGGGCAGCGGAAAATCCTCCTTGGTGGATGCCGGAGTCCTCCCCAAAATTGAAAAGGGGTCCTTGTCATCGAAAGGCGGGTACACGTGCGTACGCATGGTGCCCAGCCAGGGAAGTCATCCGTTCGATGCGCTGGTGCGGCCGCTGCATTTCTACGCCGAACGGGCAGGGTTGTCCGCGTTCGATTTGGCGGAGAGCCTGCTCAAAGAGCCGAAGACCCTTTCCGAATGTATAGAAAAGATTGTCTCAAAAGGACTGCAGAGAAATGGCCTGGTGGTGTTTCTGGATCAGATGGAAGAATTGTTTACGGTATGTGACCAGGCCCCTCCCTTTCTGTCGGCACTGTACCAGGCCGTTCAGGAGGCGGACGTGCGCGTCATTGCCACCATCCGCAGTGATTTCCTGTCCTGCTGTTATGACTTCCCCGAGATGCTCACCGTCATCAATGGGACCGGCCATATCGCCCTGGGTCCCGCCGATGCCATCAGTCTTCACGAGATGATCAGCCGGCCGGCACCCTGCGCGGGGCTCACCATCTCCAACAAGCTGGTTCGGCGGATGGCACAAGACGCGGGATCGGAGTCGGGCAATTTACCCCTGCTGGCCTTTGCACTGGAACAACTCTTCGACCGCCGGACCGGCAATGAACTCACCGAGGAGGCTTATGAACACGAACTCGGCGGGTTGACCGGAGCCATCCGCTTGCATGCGGGCAAAGTGGAAAAACGCATCCTTCAATTAACCGATGCCGAACCCCAGGAAGTCCTGCCCAAGATCTTTGCTCCACTAGTGGCGATGCTGAGTGAGGGCCAACCCACCAGGAAACGCCTACGAAAGGACACCTATGACGCCAAACTGGTGCCGGTGGTAGAGTTGTTCATCAAAGAGCGATTGCTTCAGGGAGAAGAGGGTGAGGGTATCGAGAGTCTGGTCTTCATTGCGCATGAAACGCTCTTCCAGGCTTGGCCGAGTCTGGCGCAGTGGGTATCGGACAACCAGCAGGACCTATTCACCCTCCGGCAGGCCGACATGCAAGCCGGGGAGTGGGAGCGTCAGGGATACGACCCGAAGTTTCTCTGGCATGTGGACCGGCTTCGCACTCTGCCGGGCATCATCGCGCGGTTTGGAGAGCAGACCATTAAAGAGGAGACGGGGAAGAACCGGGTTCACCAGTTTGCGGCTCCACAGGATCGCCTCATACAGCGTCTCAATGAGCCAACTATCAGCTATCAGGAGCGGTTAACCATCGGCCAATACCTGGAAGAACTTGAGGACCCCCGGCCAGGAGTGGGGGTGAAAGATGGGCTGCCGGATATAGAATGGATCCGGATCCCCGGCGGGAAGATACAACTTGAGGGTATCGATCATGTATTTAAGGTTAAGCCCTTTCAGATGGCCAAATATCCCGTGACGAACGCGCAGTTTCAGGCCTTCATCGACGATGGAGGGTACGAAAACGAGAAATGGTGGGAGGGGATGAAAAAAATAGAACCGCAGAGATCCTTCTGGCAGGAATCCAATGCGCCACGGGAAATGGTCTCTTGGTTCGATGCGGTGGCCTTTTGCCTCTGGCTGAGTCATAGGACGGATTCACGCATTCGCTTGCCCACTGAATGGGAGTGGCAGCAGGCTGCTACCGGCGGGGATTCAAATAACGAATTTCCCTGGGGGAAGGAATGGGATGAGGCACTATGTAATAGTATTGAAAGCCGGCTGAATCGTACGACGCCGGTTGGCATCTATCTCCAAGGGGCGACGCTGCAGGAGGTGTTTGATATGGCCGGAAATTTGTGGGAATGGTGCTTGAACACCTATGATAATCCTCAAAGACCTGAGTCAGTGCATTTGGATGATTTGAGAACCGATCGCGTGGTCCGGGGTGGCTCTTGGCTCAGCAAACCGGTCACCCTCCGGTCCTCAAACCGGAGCTGGGACGCGACGGACTACCGGAACTTCCTCCTTGGCTTTCGTCTTGTCCAAGACATCCCCTAACCCTTTGCCCTGTATCCTGTTACCCTTTTCTTTTTCTGGTAGAGACGCCCAGGGGGGCGTCTATCCTGGATGGCTGGCCGACGCACGATGAAGACGACGGGTCACCGACCCGCCGCCACAAGAGAAGAAGCAACCTGTCTCCGGTAGAGGCGTCCAGGTGGGACGTCTCTAGGCATTCCAAATAATTTCCGTAATCTTATTGGGTTGATGAGACTCTATCGTTCGTTGTTGGCAAACCGGTGATCGCCCGCAACACCCCAGCATAACCTGAATGGCGATGCGGAACTCCCTAAGGCCCTCAATCCAGCCGTTTCTCCCTGACCGGCGCCTGCCGCCCGGTCCCAGAGGCGAATGCTTCTAACAATTGGCGGGCCCTGCTTGAGCACAGCGAGTTGGCCCGCCTTCCCGAGATCTGCGTTCGTCTCATCTGATGAGGCCCGACGGGGCGTCAATGGTTTTGGGTCCTTTTGCCGAAACAAAAGGACCTCGGCTGCCGGGCCGAATCCCGGCATCTATCGTATATTCACATCATTCCCAGTAAGTAGGATGTGGGGGAACAGGCATGCCTTTGCTCAGAAAACAACGGAAATTTATTGGAATGACTATAGGCGAGAAGAGGTAGAAGGACGTTTGAATTTAATGTCTTACGTTTCATACCGCATGTCTTTTACACGTCGAGGTTGTCAGCCAGCCCGGCATTGGCCATCAAAAATTCATACCGGGCTTCTGTGCGTTTGCCCATCAAATCTTGAAAGGTCCGGTTGGTGTGCAGTTCGTCTAACAGTTCGACTTTGAGTAAACGACGCGTGGCGGGGTGTAAGGTAGTGACTTTAAGCTGTTGAGGAAACATTTCTCCTAACCCTTTAAAGCGGCTAATGGTCGGGTTGGCATTGCTTCGCGCCCCGGCTACGATGCGTTCCTTCTCTTCGTCAGTGCCGGCCCAGTGG
>BQIZ01000266.1 GCA_021604365.1 Nitrospirales bacterium | reverse complement strand
GGAATTCGGGCTCACCACTTTGGTTTTTTCCGGGGGTCGGTTGTCAGTCCCCCACCAACATTCCTCCATAGGAGAATCCTTACGTGTGCAGATTTTGGCCAGGGATGTCAGTCTTGTGGCCAGCCCACCAGCTTTTCAGACTAGTGTGTTGAATGTCTTAGTGGCGACCGTCATGGAAATCGGTCCCATTGAATCTGATCAGCCCTTTGTCGATATCAAGTTGGATATTGGTTGTCCCTTGCTCGCCACCATTACGCGAAAATCGTTAGCCAGCCTCAAACTCCACCTTGGCCAGAAAATCCACGCCCAAATTAAAGCCGTTGCTCTTACTCACGATTCCCTGGAATAAGTGTGCGGTCCAGAGAAAACGTTCTATCAAAGCTAGTGCAGAGGAGCATGGGCGACTGGGAACCAGGAGGGCCTGTTCAGCCAGGCCTTAAAAGAGGCGGTGTGGGACCCGCGTCGGCAAGGGAATATTAAAATTCATCGATGGCCACTGGGTGCAGTAGGTCGCGAACTGACACGATCCCGACAATGTCATCCCGGTGAGTCACGGCCAGGTGCCGGGTGCCGGATCGATCCATCAAGTCCGCCGCTTCAAAAATCGGTGCGTCTTGATCAATGGTGATCACGGGGGCAGTCATAATGGTTTCGACGGTGGTTTGGTCTGACGACCGACGGGTGGAGACCACTTTCCGGACAATATCAGCCTCAGTGACGATGCCCACAATATGCCCCTGTTGTTTGACAAACACGCAACCGATGCGGCGAATCCGCATTAGGGTGGCTGCTAGAGACACGAAGTCTCCGCAATTCACTGAGGCAAGATCCTGTTTCATGAGTTCTTCAACTCGAATCATAGTTGTGCTCCTTTTGTTATTGAAATATAGATTGGGAGTTCCGAAACCTCCCGATCCGTTTGAAGTCGGCGTTAAAGCTACAAGCGAAAATTTTCTTTTCGGGCCTTTCCCATGCAAAATCGGATAGCAGTGGCGTGGGCGTCTGGAGAGATGGAGAAGGGTGTGAATACCGTAAATGAGTGGCTGAAGGAGTATGAATACTGCCACTGTCATGACCATGAATTTATTGTGTGTCTCCTGCCGGATTGGTTGTGTCATCGTTTCTCGATGCTCTGAGTATCATGACATGGTGGTATTACCATGGAGTTTCCTAATCGTTAGCCGTCCGTAACATTTCATGAAGTTTTGGTGGACTGGTGCAATTGAATATTAGGAATTCATGGGGGGGAACCCGTTACATTTCCCACTTCTTTAAAAAATATGTCAGGGATGTGGCAGATTGAAAAGTGATGCCAGTCAAATTTTCAATCCGCCGGGAAGGGGCTGGGAATGGCTCTCCAGCTCGATTGAGGTTAGTGAGATTTTTGAGCTTGAGGCCATTCCTGGGTATTTTCGCCTCGCGTCGGAGACCATTGGACAGCCACCACCCGGATGATGGCCAATACCCCTAATATTCCACCCAAGATCATCCACTGTTCCAGATGGGCTTCCGAAAACCATTTCGAGATAATTTCGGTAAGCATGACCACGAGAATCGTATCGACAATAAACGTGACTTTCACTCGCCCTTCGGAAAAATAGGTCACTGTTGTTTTAAAGACCTCCACGATGGCCAGAATGATCAACGTGTCCACGATGAGTTGACGAAAGACCTGTTCGAGGGGTTCCGTGAAAAGGGCTTCTAAATTCAGGAAAATCCTTAGGACGCCTCCAGCGAGGCCTACGAGGATGGTGACAATTAATAAGCTCAGGACGGCTTTGATGCCTTTCATCCAGAAATGAGTCAGGTCGGCCTCTAACGCTTTGGCCAGCCATGCGGATGACTGTTGAAGAGAGCTATTGAACATAAAAGAATCATTCGACCGCATCGTGGCTTTCATGGTTTTATAATTCATCCTTTGCAACAGGAGCTAATAAATCACGAACCGAAAGCATACCGGACACATGGGACTCATTGCCTACCACCAAATGTCTCGTGTAAGCCGCCTTCATGATCCCGGCAGCCTCAAAGATCGACTCTGATTCATCAATGGAGACAATGGGGCTGCTCATGATATCTCCGACTTGGATATACTCTGAAGGGAAATGAAAGGCCACGACCTTTCTCACGATATCGCTTTCCGTCACAATTCCCACTAACTCTTCCCCACGTTTTACCAACAGGCTGCCAATCTTGCGAATTCGCATCAGGTTGGCCGCGACTGATACCGCTTGGGTGAACTCAACACAGGCCAGTTCTCTGGTCATTAACTGTTCAACTCGTACCATGTTTCTCTCCTTTGTTAACATGAAGGTTTATGATGAAATGTACCGGATTGGTATTAAATGTGTGTCGCGAGTATATGACGCATGTGTAACATTTCTATGGCTCCCCTCCTTTTGCGGCGGATGTCTAGGGTAGAATGACCTGGAAAGGTAGGGGAGTGATGATGTTGGATTGGAGGTATATCGGTATGAAACGATCTGCAGGGTTGATCGGGCTTATGGTAGTGGGAGGGATCTTTCTGGGAGGATGTCAGGCGCCCCAATTTCAAACATTGAAAATTTCAGATAGTCCCAATCGTGTGGTGGCGTTACAGGCTATGCCGGATGCCTATGGCGGAAAAGGATATGATCACCCGGTGTCGTTCACGAAAGAGGAAATGATGCAAATCATGCAAGGAATCCGGGCCGAAAAAGCCGGTCTCTACAGCGCATCCTTCTCCAATAGCTCACAGACACATCCGGTATTCAGCCCATCAGAGGTTGAATTTTTTGCACCCCTGATTGTCAAAGGGTTGAGTCAGGCCACTCCGGAGGAGATGGTGACCTTCTTTGAAACTGCGGAAATTGAAACGGATGATCTAGAAAAATATTTTCAACTCACCACCTCGGGTGGGTTCTATGTCGCTGGGGGAAAACTTTACGTTGTTGTGAGTAACTTTTCCGTGAAAACTCCGCTCTGGCAGGATGCGCAGAAATCGAGTTATGACGTAAACTCTGTTCGCACCAATGCTCTTGAGCAATTAAAACCTCAGCCCGGTCTGCTCGTGTTTGAGCCACGAGAGTTCATGGTGGAGTCGTCTGATGGAGAAGACATAGGAAGTTTTTTGAAAGGAAAACCTTGGCATGTGGCCATCGGATATCGTAAGTTTTTAGGCCATTCAATCTCTCCCAAAACACCGATGAACAAACGGGAGTCCGATTAATATCTTCCTTCCAATCTGACGTCCCTCGGGGGTGAGAGAAGCCTTCTCCATGATTCTGAGGTCTAGAGGGTCTTTGAGTGTGGTGTGCGTCTAATTCTTTATGACAGTTCACTGATTAAGGGACGGGGGCCTTGCAAGGGAAGTCCGGTGACCATTGAATATATTTCTTCAGCAATGTCGGTGAGATGATCGCCGGCGCGTTCCAACCCCTAGCCAATAAATAATAATTGAGTCCCATCCCCGATGTTCCTGGATTCCTGGCTCATCATGCGGAGCAGATGCTGAAACAGGTTGGCATAGACTGTGTCCAATTCGACCTCATCCGTCCAAGCGAAATTGGCTAACGGGGCATTATGGTGAATATAGGACTCCGTGACTTGGGACAACATGAATTGGATGCGTTTGCCCATCCGAATTGTTCAGCAAATTCAGCAGAGATGGGCTGTGCCAAATGCCGGCTGCGTTTGGTGGAATTTTTTGCATAATCACCGATCCGTTCCAAAAAGATCGTGATGCGAGAAGCCGTCGGAATGGCCTTCTGGTCGTCAGCCATTGACTTGACAATTGAATCGCAATGGCCCTCATCACAAGGTGATTTGGAGTTTTCCTGGAAATCCTCCGTATGGGTCGGTGTAGAATGTATGTGGAGCAGATGGAAAATCTTGAAAGATTCGCCTTTCGACTATCTGTGGATGAGATGACACGTTCATGGTTCTCTTGTTTCCACCAGATTGAATGCTACTGGGGTATACAGAACCAGTTCATTTTATAAATCAGGGATTCTCGCAGTCTGGTTGTAGGAGATCCCACGCGCCTTCCATTTCATCGATAGAGACAATGGAAGAACAAGCCTGTCCCGTATGAGAACCGACAGAGGCCTGTCCAGGGGACGAGAGGAGGAGTGCCTTTGTGTCCCGATGAATTTAAAATGACACATCCCATTGCAAACGAATCCGTTGTTCATGCTGATTCTGACCTGCCGGCTGGGAAAGAGTGAGCCAGGAGCCATCGACAGTAATTTTGTTTTTATGTCCTGCAAAAAACCAGTTGATGGCAGTGGTGTA
>BQIZ01000265.1 GCA_021604365.1 Nitrospirales bacterium | reverse complement strand
AGCGACACAAGCACTGGAACATATGGCGAGCCTTTCGGAATCCCGGAAAGCGCAACGGATTGAGGTGAAAACCGACAGTTTGGGAGGACTCTTGATCGATTGGACCACGGAATTTATTCTGGGGCTGGTCTCAACCATGATCTTACTGTATTTTTTTCTTGCCTCCGGCGATTTATTTCTGGAAAAACTCGTGAAAGTTCTTCCACGATTTTCGGATAAACGACGAGCAGTGGAAATTGTCCGTGGAATAGAAGGCAATATTTCCAGTTACCTTGTCACGGTGACCAGTGTGAATGTCGGTCTCGCGCTGGTGATAAGTTTTGCCATGTACCTGCTCGGCATGCCTAACCCTTACTTATGGGGAGCGATGGCAGGTGTTTTGAATTTCATCCCTTACGTGGGTAGCATTATTGGTTTAGGCGCGGTGACGTTGGCAGCGACCATCACCTTTGAACATCTGAACATGGTGGCGTTGGTGTCCGGGACGTATTTATGTCTGACGGCTATTGAAGGAAATTTCATCACACCCCATTTATTGGGACGAAAACTGGCATTAAACCCTGTGATAATCTTGGTGAGTGTGTTGTTCTGGGGCTGGTTGTGGGGGACCGTCGGGGCGCTGCTCGCTGTCCCTTTTGTCGCATCTCTTAAAATTATTTGCGATCAAATCGAGCCGCTCAATTCAATTGGAGAATTTTTAAGTCGTTAAGTTTACAATAGTTAAGGCAAACTTTCTGTTTCTTCGGATAAAGACGAAATGATCTATTCCCATGATCCCGTTACAAGGTAAGTCATTCATGCCGGCTTGGGTATCAAATTGGTTGAATAAACTCCGTTCGAGTCTCTGGCTCATACCCACTTGCATGACCATTGCCGCCATTCTCCTCTCGTTGGCCGTACCCTATCTTGATAAATTTTTTTCTCCCGGGAATATTGATTTTCTTCAATGGCTCAGCAATATGGGTCCTGAAGGAGCGATGACTCTGCTTTCGACCATTGCCGGTTCCATGATTACCATTGCCGGTGTCGTGTTTTCTATCACGATTGTGGCCCTGACCCTGGCTTCGGGACAATTCGGCCCACGTCTGTTAGGAAATTTTTTGCGGGACCGGGGCAATCAAGTTGTGCTGGGAACGTTTGTGGCGACATTCCTTTATTGTCTGCTCGTTTTGCGTACCATCCACATGGATCCCAACGGCTATACTCCATATTGGGGAACGTTGGTGGGCCTTATTTTGGCCGTGTGCAGCTTAGGGGTATTGATTTATTTTATGCATCATATTGCTGTTTCCATTCAAGCCCCCAATTTGATCGCTGCGGTATATGGGGAATTGGAGGAAGGCCTTACCCGACTTTTTCCAGAGCGTTTGGGACTGGCCGATGCGAATGAGCCGAACAAAACCTGTATTCCCTCTATCATGTCCAGGATAGAAAAAGAGGGAATGGAAATTAAGGCCGAAATCGGGGGTTACCTTCAGGCAATTGAAAATGATGGCCTGATGGAAATCGCTCATGAACAGAATTTAGTGATATTTCTTCATTATCGGCCAGGGCACTTTATCACCAAGGGAGCATCGTTAGCCAAAGTCCTGGCCATTGGGCCGATGGCAGATGTTGTATCCCAACATATCAATAAGCAACTGATCTGTGGATCCAACCGAACCCAGGAACAGGATATTGAGTTTTCCGTGCTTCAACTTGTCGAAGTGGCGGTGAGGGCACTTTCGCCTGGAATTAATGACCCGTTCACTTGCATTCATTGTATCGATCACCTCAGCGCAATTTTATGCCAGCTTGGGCAAAGAGAGTTTCCATCTCCTTTCCGGTACGATCCTGAGGGAGTTCTTCGTGTGATTGCTCCGTCTGTCACCTTTGAAGGCGTGGTGAATGCGGCTTTTAATCAAATCCGACAACACGGGAAAGGCAATGTGGCGGTGATCATCTGCCTGTTGGAAGGTTTGGGACGAATCGGTGAAACCGTGGAACGCCATGAGGATCGTGTCGTAATTCTTCGCCATGTTGAAATGGTCCAGATTGCGAGCCGGGACTCCATTCAGCAAGAACATGATTTGGAGGCTGTGGAGGATCGGTGTCGTCAGGTCATGTCTTTGTTACATAACGGAGAAAACCGGAGTGTTCTTTTGATGGATAAAATCACCAATAGTCTTCTCTGAATCCTGTGTTCCACCCCTGTGTCCGGACCGAAGGAATTCGGTCCCCTTTCCATAAACTTTTCAGCACGGTTTCGACTTTTCGAGTTGGCGGAAAAAAGTTTTGTCCATTGCGGATGAAGGCTTGAAAAGTGGTTAATAAATTAAGTGAATGTACTCTTCTTTCCACGAGGGGAGGGGCCCTATCTTTTATACATAGGCATAAAAGGAAATGTATGTTGAAAACTTTAATGGATATGCGAGGCTATCGATTGCGAGCCATTGATAAAGACCTTGGCAGTGTCGAAGACTTTTATTTTGACGACCAGTTGTGGGAAATACGGTATCTCGTGGCGGATACAGGAAATTGGCTCCCCGGAAGAAAGGTACTCATCGCCCCGGAGGCTCTTGAACCGTCTGATTGGGAGGACAAGGTCTTTCCCCTGACGCTGACTTCCACGGAAATCGAAGATAGCCCGGGTTTAGAAACCGACCTGCCATTTTCCCTCCAAAAAGAAAAGGAATTACGGTTGTTTTATAAATGGAGAGAATATTGGGACGATGATATTTTCATTCAACCTTCCGGTTTCACACCGATGAGTGTTCCCGGCGGGGAGGCCATCGAACCTGTGCTCAAAGATGGAAGGAACATATCCGGCAGATTGAATGGAAATCCCCATTTGCGGTCCGCGAATGAGGTGCAGGGATATTACATCGGGGCCAATGACGGAGAGATCGGTCATGTGGACGATTTCATCGTGGATGATACCTCATGGCAAATCCGATATTTAATCGTGGATACGCAAAAATGGCTGCCGGGGAAAAAGGTTCTCATGGCACCCAAATGGGTCAGTTTTATAGATTGGGATAAACATACGGTTGCGGTTGACATGCCTCGAGACACCATTGAAAAGAGTCCTGAGTATGACCCGAACCAGCCCATTGATAGAGAATATGAAGTGAGGATGTATGATTTTTACGGAAAGCCTCACGATTGGGAATGAACGCAAGCCAGGAAATCTGAAGACCTTTAACAAATGGAGAAACTAATGCGAAATACTCTTGTGAACATTCCAATTCCCACCGCTCTCGTTGGATTGGGTCTGTACTGGTTATTGAAGGATTCTACGGAAGGTTCTCCTGGGACCCTGAGATCCGATGGAAATGAATCTTCTCCTTGGCGTAATCGGGTAGATGACCATCAGCCTATGAAAGAAGAAGTCAAAGAGACATTACACGATGCGAAGGATCACGTCGAAGCCCATTTGACGGAGTGGAAGGATCAGGCGAGGCAACAGGCTTTTGAATGGAAAAAAGAGACCGAACAAAAAATAGAGAATGTCAAGGGATATATTACAGAGAAAGGGACGATTGCGCGAGGAGAATTCACCCAGCTGTTAAATACCTATCCCCTTGCTGTCGGTGCAGGTATGGTCGCGCTCGGCGTAGCCGTCGCAGCGGCGATACCCGCGAGTCGAAAAGAAAACCAATGGATGGGGCCGTCCCGTGAAAAAATGGTGGATTCTGTAAAAACGACCGTTCAATCGACGGCCGAAGATGTTACACGGAAAGCTGGAACAATTGCGGAGAAAGTATGGCAGAACAAAGAATATCCAGCTTCCTAATATCCAAATACTCCATATTTTCATAACATCATGAAGAAAGGAAATACATGAATTTCTATGTCAAAAGGATTTTGTTGCTTGCATGTTTTGCCGGATCTCTGTTTTTTGTCGTGGGTTGTGAACAAGAAGGTCCTGCTGAACGAGCAGGCGAACAGGTAGATGAATCAATGGAGAAAGCGGGAGAAAAGATGGAACAGGCCGGAGAAAATATACAGGATTCGGCCAATTAGAAATCTCTTATTTTTGGGACGAGAGAATATAAGTTCTCCAATTTTCCTTTTTTGATAGGAGTTTTGTCTATTGTATGGACCATCTTGAAAAGGCAACACTGAAAGAAGAAAGTAATTAAAACTTGCGGAGGAGGACGATGTCTTTAATTCAGAAAAATTCTTCATTACCCTGACGGAAAGGAGAAATGATGACCACAGCCAATGCTAAAAAATGTGCTCACCCTGCCTGTACATGTGAAGCTCCTCCGGGAAAAGAGTTTTGTTCCGATAATTGCTCATCTTCCCAACCTTCCAAAGGTGGAGA
>BQIZ01000264.1 GCA_021604365.1 Nitrospirales bacterium | reverse complement strand
AGCGACACAAGCACTGGAACATATGGCGAGCCTTTCGGAATCCCGGAAAGCGCAACGGATTGAGGTGAAAACCGACAGTTTGGGAGGACTCTTGATCGATTGGACCACGGAATTTATTCTGGGGCTGGTCTCAACCATGATTTTACTGTATTTTTTCCTTGCCTCCGGCGATTTATTTCTGGAAAAACTCGTGAAAGTTCTTCCACGATTTTCGGATAAACGACGAGCAGTGGAAATTGTCCGTGGAATAGAAGGCAATATTTCCAGTTACCTAGTCACGGTGACCAGTGTGAATGTCGGTCTCGCGCTGGTGATAAGTTTTGCCATGTACCTGCTCGGCATGCCTAACCCTTACTTATGGGGAGCGATGGCAGGTGTTCTGAATTTCATCCCTTACGTGGGTAGTATTATTGGTTTAGGCGCGGTGACGTTGGCAGCGACTATCACCTTTGAACATATGAACATCGTGGCGTTGGTGTCCGGGACGTATTTATGTCTGACGGCTATTGAAGGAAATGTTATCACACCCCATTTATTGGGACGAAAACTGACATTAAACCCTGTGATCATTTTGGTGAGTGTGTTGTTCTGGGGCTGGTTGTGGGGAGCCGTCGGGGCGCTGCTCGCTGTCCCTTTTGTCGCATCCCTTAAAATTATTTGCGATCAAGTCGAGCCGCTTAATTCCATTGGAGAATTTTTAAGTCGTTAAGTTTACAAGGTCTGGAGCAATTTCCCTTTCTACCCGGAATAATAAATCGGGATGATGAATGCTCATTATCCCGGAAGAAAGAGAGCCTCATGCCGGCTTGGGTATTAAATTGGCTGACTAAACTTCGATCGAGTCTCTGGCTCATACCCACCTGTATGGCCATTGCCGCCATTTTCCTCTCGTGGGCCGTTCCGTATCTGGACGTGTTTTTTTCTCCCAAGAAAATTGACTCTCTTCAGTGGCTCAGCAATATGGGACCGGAAGGCGCGATGACTCTGCTTTCGACCATAGCCGGTTCCATGATTACCATAGCCGGTGTCGTGTTTTCTATCACAATAGTAGCTCTCACCCTGGCTTCGGGACAATTCGGCCCACGTCTGTTAGGAAATTTTTTGCGGGATCGAGGTAATCAAGTAGTGCTGGGAACGTTTGTGGCGACGTTTCTCTATTGCCTGCTCGTCTTGCGAACCATCCATATGGATCCCAATGGCTATACCCCTTATTGGGGAACCTTGGTGGGCCTCATTTTGGCTGTGTGCAGCCTAGGGGTATTGATTTATTTCATGCATCATATTGCTATGTCCATCCAGGCCCCGAATTTGATCGCTGCCGTATATGGGGAATTGGAAGAAGACTTGACCAGACTTTTTCCAGAACGTTTAGGAATGCCGGAGGGGAATGAGGCCAAAAAAACCCTTATTCCAGATCTCATGGTCAGAATTGAAAAAGAGGGAATGGACATTAAGGCCGGAGTTGGGGGTTATCTTCAGGCAATTGAAAATGATGGCCTGATGGAAATCGCCCGTGAACAGAATTTAGTGATATTTCTTCATTATCGGCCCGGTCATTTTATCACCATGGGAGCATCGTTAGCCAAAGTCCTGGCGCTTGGGCCGATGACAGATGTCGTATCCCAACATATCAATAAGCAAATGATCTGTGGAACCAACCGAACCCAGGAACAGGATATTGAGTTTTCCGTGCTTCAACTTGTGGAAGTGGCCGTGAGGGCACTTTCGCCTGGAATAAATGACCCGTTCACGTGCATAAACTGTATTGATCATCTCAGCGCGATCTTAAGCCAGCTTTGTCAACGAAAAATTCCTTCCCCTTTCCGGTACGACCGGGACGGAGTTCTACGGATCATTGCTCCGCCTGTTACTTTCGAAGGCGTGTTGAATGCCGCTTTTCATCAGATTCGACAACATGGAAAAGGAAATGTGGCGGTGATTATCTGTCTGTTGGACGGCTTAGGCCGTCTGGGAGAAAACGTGGAACGAAATGAGGATCGTGAGGCAATCATTCGTCATGTCGAAATGATCCAAAGAGCGAGCCGGGAATCCATTCAGCAAGAAATAGATTTAGAGGCAGTGGAGGATCGGTGTCGTCAGGTCATGGCTTTGTTAGCTAATAGAGTAAACCGGAGTGTTCTTTTGATGGACAAAATGTCGAATATCCTTCCCTAATGTTGTTTCCCACCCCCCTGTGCTTGGGCCGTTGATATTGGTCCTCTTTCCATAAGCTTTCCAACGCTTTTTCGACTTTTCAAGTTGGCCGTAAAAAATTTTGTACATTGCGAATGAAGCCTGGAAAAGTGGTTAAATGGACCAAGTGAATGTATTCTTCTTTTCATGAGGGCAGGCGCCCCCTCTTTAATACATAGGACTAAAAGGAAAAGTATGTTGAAAACTTTATTGGAAA
This sequence comes from Nitrospirales bacterium, assembly GCA_021604365.1. GTDB lineage: Bacteria > Nitrospirota > Nitrospiria > Nitrospirales > UBA8639 > Nitrospira_E. The sequence goes on along the minus strand of BQIZ01000264.1, from coordinate 1,901 downwards.
TGCGAGGCTATCGGTTGCGAGCCATCGATAAAGACCTTGGAAGCGTCGATGATTTTTATTTTGACGACCGGTTGTGGGAAATACGGTATCTCGTGGCGGATACAGGAAATTGGCTCCCCGGAAGAAATGTACTCATCGCCCCGGAGGCTCTTGAACCGTCTAATTGGGAGGACAAGGTCTTTCCCCTGACGCTGACTTCCACGGAAATCGAAGATAGCCCGGGTTTAGAAACCGACCTGCCATTTTCACTTCAAAAAGAAAAAGAATTACGGTTGTTTTTTAAATGGAGAGAATATTGGGACGATGATATCTTCATCCAACCTTCCGGTTTTACACCGATGAGTGTTCCCGGCGGGGAGGCCATCGAACCTGTGCTCAAAGATGGAAGGAACGTATCCCTCAAATTGAATGGAAACCCCCATTTGCGGTCTGCGAATGAGGTTCAGGGATATTACATCGGGGCCAAGGACGGAGAGATCGGCCATGTGGATGATTACATCGTGGATGATATCTCATGGCAAATCCGATATTTAATCGTGGATACGCAAAATTGGCTGCCGGGGAAAAAGGTTCTCATAGCACCCAAATGGGTCAGTTCTATAGATTGGAATAAACAAACGGTTGCGGTAGACATGACTCGAGACACCATTGAAAAAAGCCCTGAGTATGACCCGAACCAGCCCATCAATAGAGAATACGAAGTCAGAATGTATGATTTTTATGGTAAACCCCACGATTGGGAATGAATGAAAGACGACACACCTTCAGGCCTTTAACAAATGGAGCAGTCAATGCGAAACACCATTATGACCATTCCTATCCCCACCGCTCTCGTTGGATTGGGTTTGTACTGGTTATTTAAAAATTCTTCGGAAGGTTCTCTCGCGACCCTGAGATCCGATGGAAATGTATCTTCTCCTTGGCGAAAACCAGAAGATGACTATACTCCCCAGGAAGAACCAGTCAAAGAAAAATTACAGAATGCGAAGGACATGGTTGAAGGCCATTTGACGGAGTGGAAGGATCAGGCGAAGCAACAGGCCTACGAATGGAAAAAAGAGACCGAACAAAAAATGGATAATGTCAAGGGATATATTACAGAGAAAGGGACAGTTGCGCGAGGAGAATTCACCCAGCTTATGGATACCTATCCCCTTGCTGTCGGTGCCGGTATGGTCGCGCTCGGCGTAGCTGTCGCAGCGGCGATACCCGTGAGTCGAAAAGAAGACCAATGGATGGGGCCTTCCCGTGAAAAAATGGTGGAATCTGTAAAAACGACCGTTCGGTCGACGGCCGAAGATGTGACACGGAAAGCTGGAACAATTGCGGAGAAAGTATGGCAGAACAAAGAAAATCCAGCTTCCTAATATCCAAATACTCCATATTTTCATGACATCATGAAGAAAGGAAATACATGAATTTCTATGTCAAAAGGATTTTGTTGCTTGGATGTTTCGCCGGATCTCTGTTTTTTGTCATGGGTTGTGAACAAGAAGGTCCTGCTGAACGAGCAGGCGAACGGGTAGATGAATCAATGGAGAAAGCGGGAGAAAAGATGGAGCAGGCCGGAGAAAACATACAGGATTCGGCCAATTAGAATTCTCCTATTTTAAGCCGAAAGAACGATAGTTCTCCATTTTTCCTCGTTTGAAAGAAGTTTTGTCCATTGTATGGAATATCTGGAAAAGGCAACACTGAATCAAGATATTTGGCAATTTTTATGGAGAGGAACTGTGTCATACATTCAGGAAATTTTTCTTATTACCCTGACGGAAAGGAGAAATGATGACCACAGCCAATGCTAAAAAATGTGCTCACCCTGCCTGTACATGTGAAGCTCCTCCGGGAAAAGAGTTTTGTTCCGATAATTGCTCATCTTCCCAACCTTCCAAAGGTGGAGA
>BQIZ01000263.1 GCA_021604365.1 Nitrospirales bacterium | reverse complement strand
GCGATGGCCACGGCGATGGCCAGTTCAAAGTTATTGCTGGCTGCCGTGAATGAGGTGGCCGTGGTTTTGCCATAATCGGCCCCGATAAGTTTGCCCATGCAAAAACTGACGAGGAACATGAGGACGAAGTAGAGGATGAGTGGCAGGGCAATGCGAATAACATCTCCCGGCAGACTGAGTACCATGCCACCTTTAAGGGTAAACATGGCAAGGATGGTGAACAGCAGTGCCATCAGCGTGATAGGAGCAATCTTCGGGAGAAACTCCTGTTCATACCACTCTCGGCCTTTTTGCTTAATCCCGATCCGTCGGGAGAGGAACCCGCATACAAAGGGAATGCCCAGGTAGATGAAGACACTTTCCGCAATCGTCTGAAAGCTGACATCGACCACTTCCACAGCCAGCCCTAACAATGGCGGCAGGATTTCTAAATAAAACCAGGCCAATCCACTGAAGAAGATCAATTGAAAGAGACTGTTGAAGGCCACCAAGGCTGCCACATATTGGTTATCACCTTCGGCGAGTTGATTCCAGACCAGCACCATGGCAATACAGCGGGCCAGGCCAATGAGGATGAGCCCGGTCATGTATTCAGGCGAATCAGAGAGAAACGTCACAGCCAGGCCAAACATCAGCAAGGGACCGATGATCCAGTTTTGGACGAGTGACAGGAGGAGAATTTTCCAATCGCGAAAGATGAGGGGCAGCTCTTCATATTTCACGCGAGCCAGCGGAGGATACATCATGAGCATAAGGCCAATGGCGATGGGGACGTTGGTTGTTCCCAGAGAAAGGCTGTTCACGAATGCCGGTGCCCCGGTGAAGACCGAGCCAATCGTGACGCCGGCCGCCATGGCCAGGAGAATCCATCCCGTGAGATAGCGGTCCAGAAAAGATAAACGCCGTGTCACAGAGGCAGTCATAATATTAAATCTTCAATTCTTGACTTGAGCAGGAAAAAAGTTTGTTCAAAGGCGGCCTTACTCTCGTCTTCTGTGCCTATCACTCGGGCCGGATCAGGAATACTCCAATGCAGCGTTCGGGGTTGCCCGGAAAAGATTGGGCAGGCCTCTCCGGCAGCTTGATCACAGACAGTGATGACCAGGTCAAAAGGCTGTGAAATCATGTCATCCCACGATTTGCTGCGTGATTGCCCCGGATCGATTCCTTGCTGTTTCAAGGTCGAAACGGAACCCGGATGCACGTATCCGGTGGGACGACTTCCTGCACTCCGCGCCCGATATCGTCCTTGCCCCATATGGTTAATGAGGGCTTCAGCCATGATGGAGCGGCAGGAATTTCCTGTGCAGATAACCAGGATTTTTATTGGCTCATCAGACATTAGCCACAACAGCCGCTGGATTCCTGTTCCGGCATTTTAGTCTCGGGGCTCGCCAGGAACGACGGTTCGCAACAGGCGGTATCCGTTTGTGCCGAATGGGTTGAAAAAATATCCGCGTCTTCCATCGTGCGGTAGGCTTCCCACGGGATTCCGGCAGGATCCAGCACCCAGGATTTATCCGATTTGGCATAACAGCAAAGGGTCTCGCCTTCATCGGCCACCGGCAGCTTCCCGACTGTAAGTCGTTGCCTGATCTCGTCCAACTCCTGCTCCTCCTCAACCTGAATACCCAGGTGATCCACGCCCTTCGTGGAAGTCCGCGTGGATATGGCCAGGTTGATCCGCGGATCTTCGAGCATCCATTTGGCGTAGTCCGGTTTATGTTTAACGGGGTCCACCCCAAACAATTTGCTGTAAAACCCGATGGCTTCTTCCAACTGTTCGACTCCGATATGAATATGAAGACGTTTCATGGATGTGTCTCCTTGTGAGTGGGTTAGCAACAAGTCGAGAGTTCGATAATGCTGCACTTCTTTTTTTTATTGTCCCGGATACTGGCCATATCCTCGCGGCAGCAGTCTTTAACCATATAGCGAATCAGGTCGGCAAAAAACTCAAAGTTGGCGCTGTAGATGATTGACCGGCCTTTTCGCTGAGAAAGGACCAGACCTGCGTTGCTCATGTGGGAGAGGTGAAAGGATAGGGTGTTATGCGGAATGGCCAGAGCCTCACTTAATATCCCGGCAGGAGCCCCGTCCGGGCCATACTCCACCAGCAGACGAAAAACACGTAGCCGGGTATCTTGTGAGAGGGCCGCAAAAGCCAACAATGCGTTATTAACTTCCATATGTCTAGAATAATAGACATATTTAAAAAAAGCAAGTATGTGAAATCTCGAATTTGCTTAGTCAAATCGGAAGGCAAGAGGAAAAACGAGTCAAAGACTACGCGAAACTGGACAGGGGATTGGGAATATTCTTAATGAAAACAGGTGCACTATCGAGACCGATGGAAGCGATCAGGCCGACAACTCCATCCCATATTGGCAAGAATGAGCATGCTTGGGACGTCACAACACTGAGGTAAAAGTTTCAGCAACCAGGCCCTCCATCTACCCTACATCTTTTTGGGTCAGGACATCTTTTTCCGCTCGAAACCAATCCTCCCGATCATTGCCATGTTGTCGCTCTCGTTGTTCAAACAATTCAAAGGCCCGCTTCGCGATTTGCGCCTGCAATTCTTCTTCTGAAATGAAAAGAGTTGGAACTGGTTGAGACCGGTTGGGGGAAGCGTTTTTTTTACGCGCAGCCAGTTGAGAAATTGGTTTTAAATTTCCTTTTTTGGTATTCCTCGTAGGGGCTGCATCCTTAGGATCCTTAGTAATAGGGAGTTGGAACAATAAAACTTTTGACGTCTTTCCTTCATTGTTTGATTTTTGAGTTCTCATAGTTCTCCTTCTGTTGGTCTGATGTTCACGAGTTCGTGATTAATAATCTTTTCACTCCTCAATCAAGCTTGCTTAATCGTGTGCAACCCTTCCCCATTCAATCGCTTTGATGTTCTACCCACGAGCTTTCCTTTCCCGGTGACGATCGGGAATAATTTCCGGGATTCTCGGATCCGGACATCTCCACACGGTGAAAAAGAGACAATGCATCAGCATTATGGGAAAAGGAAAAAGAGTGAGAATACGACAAGGACGGATCACTCTTCCTGCTCAGGCCACTTTCCAATCAGATTCCCTCAAAGATAAGGCCAAACGCCCTTGGATCATGAGCGCTCCTTCCGCCAGAGGGTGTTTAGCCTCATGATTTGTATTTTTGACTAAAGCCGGTCTTTCTTCCACGCACGCTCGCCAAGGGAAATGCCGAAATGTTTTCTGCATCAAGAGAAGATGATTGAACGGTTTCACCAGCTAATCCTGAACACCTTCTCCCAGAAATTTCTGAAGTTTCATATAATCGCCCTCGTTCGACATGACAATGACCGGAACCTCGCTACCCTCCCATCGCAGTTCATCCAGCATGTTCAATCCATTCATCACCGGCATTTCTAAATCAAGGCAAATGCCATCGATAGGCATGGAATGAAACACGGCGAGACCTTCACGCCCGTTTGAGGTGACTACCACCTCAAATCCCCACGGCTCTATCGCTTCCGTTAGAAAGCGCGCACAATCTGTATCATCATCGACAATCAAAATCCGAGTGGACATATTGTCCCCCCTAGTCCAGACTTGACTCACATATTGCTCAGGTTTCAGGTACATTCCATCACTAAATTCGCAGGGAATTGGCAGAGTAAGGCCATGCCCCTCTGATCGAAATATCAGGTTCCGACTTTCGCCTGACGTTTAATCAGAAACCGTTTGCCAATCTTGTCCCTGCTCACATTTTCGGAATTGGGTCGAAAATGTTCCCGCAAGATCTTGCTACGATCGGTCACAGCCTCTTTCTCCGTCGGCGCCGACAGTTTTTTTCTTCGAGTTTCCGGCTGATTCATCATAATCTCCCCTCTCTTAGCGGTGGATTCCACTCAAGGGCAAGAACCTCTTGCTATCAACCTGTTCGGTCCTTTTCGTTTCGTGTATCCAACATTTTTTACGCGCAACGCCCAGATCCAGGATGCCTTGGGCGGAGACCGTCCATAAGAAGACCCTGTACTAATGTCATCGAGCATCGGTCCTCTCTTCATTTCCCATCTTCTTTGTTTTTCGGTTCCAAGAGTGCCTGCTCAATTCGCAGAAACACGACATGAACATTTCTCGTCCCACTCACGCTCTCCTAGCATAATTGGTACCAATGTGCTCTCCAGGCGTATCCATGCCTAACCCATGACCCCGAAACGCAGGCCTGGGGCTTGATTCGGTCGTTCATAGGAACACAGCGCAGGTACGATTCCCAAAACGACCAAGATAGAACAAAGGGTTTGGAAGGGGCGTTTTCGCACTGAGCGCACACGCGAAGGCACTCATACATGCGCAGCAC
>BQIZ01000262.1 GCA_021604365.1 Nitrospirales bacterium | reverse complement strand
AAACAGGAGTCGTCGTTTCGCCACGACGCGATGCCCCCATGGGATTGGTTTCTTTTCATTCCTCTCGGACGCCAATCGTCAGCGGAAGGCTATGCCCAAGCCAAAGATGAGACATGGGAGGAATATGAGGATGAGACCGGTGGGTTCTTCCAAAGCCGGTCAACCATGGAGGACGCCCTGGACTTCATCGGCTGGTACAACCACAAAAGCAGCAGAGACCTCGGGATCTCCAAATGGGATCCCAAGCGCCTGTATCTGGCTTACCATGAAGGTCGTGGAGGCTATGCGCGAGGAAGCTACAAGAGAAAACCGAAGATCATGCGCATTGCTAATCGTGTGGATTGGCAAGCCAAGGAGTATGGCGCTCAGTTACGCCAATGCGAACATCGGTTCAGGTGTCGACACTGGTATCAGTTCTGGCCATTCTGCAGCTGACGCTGCAGCTTCTGATCAGGGGGATAAGTCCCCTTAATCATGGTATCGCCAACGAATTGATCGAAATTCAGTTATTCAGTTACTTAGGTTTCTTATTGCTGATCCACACTTTTCAAACTTGTAGATAGAGCGTCAGATAGCAGTCCTTCACCTCAGACAAAGGCGAGTTGCCGGGCCATCACATTGCAATGCGTATTTTTTTGTACACATGCCCTCACAGTCAATTCCGGTATAAATACCAACGAATTCAATACAAATACCAAACACACTCATTTCCATTCCTACAAATCCATTCCAACCCCCCGCTGTATGAAAACACCAGGCGACAGTGTGACTACCACCCTTCATTTAAATTATCTTACTTGGGCAATTCAAAGGAACCATCCAGGATTTTTCGACTAAAATGAAAAAATTAACGGTTTTATATGTCTATCTCGGTTTTTACCGTGATGCCGGAGGTGAACATTCTCCGCTAGGGCTTGCCGAAGAACTCGATCGAGAACGCTTCAGCTTTGAGATCCTCACCTTGATGCCGACCACCTCTGTCATTGGCGCTGCCGTACAGGCGACCGGTTGCAAAATTCATGAACTCGGGCTGGGCATACCCCACCTTAAAAACCCTGTCGGCATGATCAAGGTTATCCGTGCCTATTATCAGACGTTCCGCCGCATCAAACCGGACATCGTTCAGACACAATCAGGCTTTTGCAATATATGGGGCCGCCTGGCTGCCAAACTGGCCGGCATTCCTGTTGTTATCGCGACGGTCAATTTTGATGAACCTCCACCCCGATGGTTCCTGCGACCGTTTATGCATGCCATGCATCGCTGGCTGTCGACGAGCACAGCAGCCTACGTCTGCATTGCCGGGCATTTGATGAAGGAACAGTTACGACCCTACGAATGGAGCCGTGCCGAAATCATTTACCAATTTTTCGATCTAAACCGCTTTCTTGGGGGCCGCGCTGATTTACCGGAAGTTCGGGCTTTCACGGATCCCGCCCGTCCAGTCCTCGGCATTGTCGGAAGGCTCGAACATGAAAAAGGCCATCAGGTGGCAATCACGGCTATGCGAAAAATCGTCGATGCCGTACCCGGCGCTCGACTCAAGATCGTCGGAGCCGGCAGCTTGGAAAAAGAACTCAGAAATCAAGTTCTAGCCCTCCGACTCTCGGACCACGTCGAGTTCACGGGACACAGTACTCAAATTTGCGAGATCATGTCCCACCTGGACCTCTTGTTGATCCCCTCTTACAACGAAGCGTTTGGCTTAGTAGTGTTAGAGTCGATTGCCGCCGGAGTCCCATTATTGGGAAGCCGTAGTGGGGCATTTCCAGAAATTCTTGAAAATGGAGAATACGGTATGTTGGTTGATCCATCCAATCCTGGGGCGTTGGCAGACGCTGCACTCGCGATCATCGCACACCCGGCCCCAGCATTGGTCAAGTTGAAAGCGGCTCGGGCACAGGTGCTCAAGCGATACACGAAAGAGGAAAGCGCCAGGCGACATGCCGGTCTTTATGCGCGTTTAGCCGAAAAACTTTAGGAGAAATTCACTAAAAATCTTCCAACATGGAATAATAGGCTTAACGGCCTTCCATTCAGAGTTTGCTCCGATGGATTGATTGACCTTTCCATTACACCATGGAGGATGATTGTCTTCTACTGCAGGTCGATAGCGTTATCCTCGTGTACAGGGTTACATGGGACAAGCATGTTGAACTGACCCACCCGCGTTAACACCAGCCATTTTAAAAATGAGCGCAAGGAGCAGATTATCTTTGAGCAATTCTCGTGTGATATGACACCGTTCCGTGTATCCCGCCGAAGCCGGGTCACCCGTCGAAGAAGCACTCTTGGCATAGCAGTCTCCTGCGCAATTATACTTCGCGATGCACCCCTGGCACTTCGGCATGTCATGAACATTAAGTTTCCCTAAACGATCAACCGCTTCATGATCCAGGACGAATTCACCGTCCTCCTGATTCCACGATCCATATTGAAACAACTTGGCTCGAGGATCGGAAGGTTGGAGAACTTCATTGCATGACGTCACAATTCCACGTGAGGTGACCAGGAAGTTGCTCGCATCACTGGCACCACAAAACGTCTCCCGGTGATTCAAGGAAGCCGCTGAATAATGCAGTTGAATTCCAAATCCTGCAGCCACTCGTCTTGCCTCACGGAAATTGTCCACGAATATCTGCGCATCAAGATGTGCAATCTGGTCCTTCAGGTTTGTCACGTTTGTGGCATCGAACACCGGTTCGAAGTGGAGACTTTTGCATTTTAGGTTCTCCCCGACAAACGCAACAAATTCCGCCAACGTCGCGCTACCGGCTGCAGTTACCGTCGATCGGATATCGTAGGTCCTCCCACGCATCTCAAGCCCCTTCATGGTGGCAATAATGCGATCGAAGGAACCCCCGCCATTCGGCAGGACCCGATGCTCATCATGCACTTCCCGGACGCCATCCAAGGAGAAGGTCAGATGGGTGCAGTTTTCTGCAATGTAATCCAGCCGTGATGAGGCAAACACACCATTCGTGCTCAACGATATGGAGGGTACGAAATGATTGGCCCTGCACTGTTCTTTGTAGTATTCAATAATCTCCCGAAATATACCCCAACTGGCCGTGGCTTCCCCTTCTCCTAAAAACCTGATGGACGGATCCACATTTTGCACGTGTGCGTTCTGAACAATTAAATCGATTGCCCCTTTTGCTACGGGCAAGGGGATATCTAGATCCTCCAACCTCCCACCTTCCGCATAACAATACGTGCACCGCAAGGTGCACTTCTGAGTGTTGGAGAAGGTCGCGCTGGTGGGGGCCCATCGTGTGCTGGGCTTGACCATGGACCGCTGTGGCGTCTCGGGAATCTTGAACACCTTGCGTTTGACGAGGCCATCGATCAGAGATTGCTCCTTTGGTAAGAGCGTCTCATGACGAAAATATTTTCTGACGGTCGATGCGCCAAATTCATCAAGAATCATGCTGAATTTCGAAAGGGGACTGTAAAACAAGTATCCGTTGAGAAATGAAACAAGAAAGATATCTCCTGCTCCTTCTATTCGCTCTTCAATGAAATTCTCGAAAGTAGGAAGGCCATTTTTCCCACGTTTTTCAGGCATGAGTAGGGTGGTTGGCATAGGAACTTTCCTTTAAATTAGGATTTCATTTTGCTAGGGACGCGATGCTCTTCAGTCTGTTCATGTCCAATTTTTTTACCACTTCTCGAGAAACAGGGTTGGACATCACTTCAAGGATGTCTGCGTGTTCGGGTTTGCTTTCACATGTACACTGAACATTAGGCATGGTTACCCCTTTCCAATTGGAAATTTTTCAGATCCAGCGACGTCTCGCATAATCCCCTGGTGATTTTTTCCATGCGCCATTTTAAGGTAAGAGGAATCAATTTCAATCAAATATTAGGATTTTTTCTTGTCCGTGGAGCGGGTCGGAAACCTGGACGAATTCATTTTTGTACGGATTTCGTCCACAATAGACAGGAAATCTTCTATGCTCTTGAGTTTTTTGACATCCATTCCTGCCACCACTTCACGAAAAATCGGATTGGACACCACCTCAAGAATATCTGTTTTGACCGGCTTCAATTGACAGGAACAGCCAGGACCCGGCTTATCTTCGCATGAACACCCAGGAGGCTTGTCCTGACAGGAACAGCCAGGGCCCGGCTTGCCCTCACATGAACAGTATAGAGGCCCATGATTTACGAGGACGTCCGCCAGAGCAACAATACCGAGGGGATCAATGGCACGAACCGGTTTATCAGGCATACATACCCCCTATTGAAATTAGATGGATCCCCTGTTTCAGGTTAATGGCTATTGCTCATTATCCATGTGGGGAGTGTTGAATAATAATAATTTCCAAGGGCCTATTGACCC
>BQIZ01000261.1 GCA_021604365.1 Nitrospirales bacterium | reverse complement strand
ATTCTGGCCTGAATGATGGCTCCGGCACACATGGCGCAGGGTTCCAATGTGACATAGAGAGTCGTTCCGGTGAGACGCCAGGACCCCAGTGCCAGGGAGGCGGACCGAATGGCCATGATTTCGGCATGGGCGGTCGGGTCTTGAGTGCCTTCCCGTTGATTGAAACCCGTCGCGAGTATTTTTTCATTCTGGACCAGCACCGCTCCAACCGGGACTTCTTTTGCAAGAAAGGCTTGATGCGCCAAGTCCAAGGCCTTGTGCATAAAATGAATATCCGTCGTGGTTGGATCCAATACGTCCATGGTCATATCAAAAAGTGAAGTCGACTAATGATTGTTTGAGTGAAAGTTTTAGTTCCGAAAGGGGAAAAAAAAGGTTAACATAGCCACTACGTGATGTATAGCCAACCCACCTGGAAATTCTGGTGAACTCTCCTGCCAGTATCATGCGTCAGAGGCTCGTTCCTTTGGAAAAGGTGCAGGCCATGTGGCAGAGTCTTGCCCACGACTTTTTTGAGAACCGGTTACCTCTGATTACCATTGAGTGGAGCACACGATTAACCGCATCGGCCGGGTTGTTTGTGAGTCAAATTGGCCCCAGAAGCTGGTGGGCCTCACGTGAGTATCGACAGGGTGAGGCGCGAGTGATTAGGCTGTCTGCCCCCTTGCTTTGCGATCAACCTGAAGAAGAGTTGAAGCGAACGTTGGCGCATGAAATGATCCATCAATGGCAGTTTGATATTCGGAAGCATCGCCCGTCCCATGGCGCAGGATTTCGAGAGATGATGCACAGGATGAATGCGGCGGGACTCGGGGTGACCGTTCGCCATCAGTTGAATGTGGCTGTTCAACGACATCATCGCTATGCCTGGCAATGTCTCCAATGCGGAATGGCCTATCATCGGCAACGACGAACGATTATTCCGGCTCGACATATTTGTAGCCGATGTCGAGGTAAACTTGTAGAAGTTAAGTTACACCACACTCAAAAACCCCATGAGGAATCGATGGACCGGAGAGGTGTGAATCGCGGAATGCATCAGGAAGAGGATGAACCGGCTGGGCAGATGGTGTGTGTGGGGGGAATGAGTGGCGGCGAATCCTTATCGACGAAAAGCGTCTTTACCCCGGATGACTTCCGCGAGGAGTTTATCGGCGAGTCTGGCGGCCCGGCGATGGCGCCACCAACGAATGGTTATCGCATAAATCACAATGGTTCCTAGGACGAGAAAGAGGCCTGTTGTGATGTTGTCCATAGGAGGAGTGTAGAAGAATAAATTTCCAGATGGCAAGGTGGGGGGACGTCCTGGAAACGGTGGGAGATACCCGAGGGAAAATCGGGTTAGCTTAGGGTTCGTAATTATATGAAAGTATTGTGAAATTTATCATTTTTCCTTGAATGACACAATCATTGAATGGGATCGTACGTTCCCCATATGGACATCCTGATTCTATTCGCATCCTTGGTCGTCATTTTGTTAGGGGCGGAGGGGTTCACCAACAGTCTAGAACATTTTGGAGAGCGTCTCGGGATTTCCGAAGGCGTCACCGGTTCGGTGTTTGCGGCAGTGGGTACGGCATTACCGGAAACGATGGTGCCAATCTTTGCCATCTTGTTGTCATCGGGTTCTGAAACGTTGCGGCATGAAGTGGGTGTGGGGGCTATTCTCGGGGCGCCCCTGATGCTGGCCACATTAGCCTTCTTTCTGATGGGGTTCTTTGCCGCACGGAAAAGAGGGTGGCACGGCACGTTGAATCCTGAGCCAACCGGATTCGCCCGCGATCTGCTCTGGTTTAACTGGGCGTTTTGTCTGGGAGTGATTGCCGTGTTTGTTCCCCAAGAGTGGGGTTGGGCGCGGCCTGTTATTGCGGGCGCACTGGTTACCTTGTATGTGGTGTATCTGCATCAAACTATTCGATCTTCCGCTAATTTGGTAGATGATGGACATGGGACCGAGGCGGATCATCCGCTTTATATGACCAAAGTGGGGCTTCCCGATAATTTAATTGCGATCTTGTTCCAAGTGGGGTGCGGTCTGGGCCTCATTGTGTTAGGGGCGAAAGGCTTTGTGTATGGGATTGAACATCTTGCCCCCAAGTGGGGAGTTTCGGCATTAGCCCTGTCTCTCCTCATTATTCCAATTGCGACAGAATTGCCGGAAAAAGTGAACAGCATTATTTGGATCCGGCGCGGTCGGGATACCTTGGCTGTCGGGAATATCACCGGGGCCATGGTCTTTCAGGGGAGTTTATTGCCGGCCTTGGGAATTATGCTGACAGCCTGGGTGCCGCAACATGATATTCTCATGGGAATGGCGATGACGTTGGTGGCGGCCTCCTATTTGACCTGGGTGGTGCGGCGTGGCGGGTTGAAGCCCATTCACCTGGTTGTCAACGGTCTGTGTTATGTGGTGTTTGTGGTTTCCGTTCTCTTTTGGTAGGGCCTGGGCTTTGGGTCATTTAAGAGCCATGCACCGTAAAAAAAGAGAGTAACGATGTCCCTTCCGACAGTTGTTGTTACGCGACGTCTCCCACAACAGGCCTTGGATGTGTTACGGGCGCAAGCCGATCTTGTTTGCTGGGAACAGGATTGCCCGGTTGATCGGAAATGGTTATTGGATCATCTTCCCGGGACGGAGGGCCTGTATTGCCTGTTAACGGACCAGATTGATGAAATGGTGGTTCAGGCCGGAAAACGGCTTCGGGTGATTAGCACCATGGCTGTCGGATATGATCATATTGACGTGGCAGGATGTACAGCCCGTGGTATCCCGGTTGGGCACACGCCGGGTATTTTAACTGAAACAACGGCGGACCTGGCCTTCGCGCTGCTCCTCTCGGCAGCCAGACGTATTGTGGAAGGAGCCGAGTATGTGCGACAGGGACAATGGACAAATTGGAGCCCTGATCTTTTGCTGGGACAGGATGTGCATGGTGCGACGTTAGGCATTGTGGGGTTTGGCAGGATCGGGGAGGCGATGGCCAGGCGCGCTCAAGGATTTCAGATGAAGGTGCTAGCGGTGCGGTCGCCGCAATCTTCTGCCTCATCCGGGTCCGGCACGCATCACTTTGCCACAGCGGTTTTGCCACGGGAGGGCTCTTCTGCAGGAATTAAGGAGGGCAAGTCGGTGAGCGCGTCATTCCAGGATGTTGATCTGCATGAGGCATTAGCTCAGTCGGATTTTGTGAGTCTGCATGTCCCCCTGACTCCTCACACGCATCATATGATCGGGGAAGCCGAGTTTCGAGCCATGAAGCCTTCAAGTATTCTGATCAATACGGCTCGTGGAAGCGTGGTTGATCCAGAGGCTCTGTATCACGCCTTAGTGCATGGTCATATAGGTGGGGCAGCCGACTGATCCGGAGCCCATTCCTGTGACACACCCGCTCCTTACGCTTCCCAACTGTCTGGTTATCCCACACTTGGGGAGTGCGTCTGTGGCGACAAGGACCAGAATGGCCTGCATGGCCGCGGAGAATATCGTTGCCGGGTTACGGGGAGACGCGCTTCCACACTGTGTCAATCCTGAAGTCTACCGTGTGTCACGCAGTTCCGAGACCGGTATGGTATGAATCTCTAAGAAAATTGCTAGATGACTATTTACATTGGGAAAGGAGCTCGATGATATGGGAGGCATTGCAGGTCAATCTGACGATTGGCTGTTTCGTCAAGGGGAGCGATCATGATCCACATCACACCACCGGCCGTAGAAAAATTGAAAGCCTTGATTGAGGAGCATCCCGAAGACCCCATTGTCCGCTTAGCCGTTCGGGACCGGGATGACAAAGTCCTCGTTTTTTCCATTACACTTGAAGACGCCGTGACACAGGAGGATTCGGTCTTAGACATTGAAGGGCTCATCATCGCCATAGACGGCTCCTGTGCAACACGGCTGGAGGGTGTCACGGTTGATTATGAGGAGGTTGGTGGATTCAGCTTCCATCACCCGGAACCGCCCGATCCTTATAAATTAAACCTGATCCTACCTGAATGAGGCAGATAGAATGGGATTGTGGCACCAATTGCACCCCAATGCGGGAAGGTTCTTCATCCACGATTGTTGTTAACGTCAACCAGTAACTTACCCCCGCGATTATTCGTATTATGGAAATATTTTTTGCGACATGTCCTCGTGGCTTGGAAAAAGTTCTCAGTCAGGAACTTCAAGAATTGGGCGGACAGAAAATTCGATTGACTCCTGGCGGGGTCGAATGTCGGGGCTCTTTTCCTTTCTGCTACCGGCTCAACTTAGAAAGTCGCATTGCCAGCCGTATTTTGTGGCGAGTCGGGCAGGGGTGGTACCGGGATGAGGAGGATCTCTATCGCCTTGCCTCAAGTCTTCCCTGGCCCGAATATTTCTCCGTGGACTGTC
>BQIZ01000260.1 GCA_021604365.1 Nitrospirales bacterium | reverse complement strand
TTTTGTGGGCGTGGCAAAACAGGCTGTTCGTCATCATGGAGGAATCACCATGGTATTTCGACGTCTGTGGCAGGTGTTAGCCTTTGAGGGGTTTCCCGGGCTGAAGAAAAAAGTAAGGCAATTGCTGGCTAATCGAAAGGCGTTCTCTTTCAGTCAAGAATCAGATGGAACGGCGCGATCAGACACAGCCACAAATTCTGAAAATAATCCTAGCTCTCTGAGGGCTGTCCTTACTCCTGGGGTCCTTTTGCTTGGCCATCCCTTTGGGGTGCTGGGGATGGGTGAGCATGTTCGATTGTCGGCCTCAGCGTTTTCGGCGGCAGAGGTCCCATTCAGTATTCGTAGTATCTATGGAGAATATGGAATGCACTTGGCCGAAATCCATCAGGATTTCCCTTTCCGGGATAAGGTTGCCAAAGATGGTTGCTACAGAGCCAATGTCTTTCACATTAATGCCGATGAAATGGTGAATGCGCAAATACACCTTGGCAAGGATATTTTTACCGATCGATACAATATTGGATATTGGGCTTGGGAGCTGAGTCGGTTCCCTCATGCGTGGCGTTCAGCCCTTCAGCTTGTCGATGAAGTTTGGGCTCCGTCACGGTTCATTGAACAGGCAATTGCCGATGCGACCTCTTCACCCGTCATCAGAATGCCACTGGCCGTTGAGTTCCCGGAGCCAGACGGAATGACCAGGGAATCTTTTGGATTGCCGGAGGACCGATTTTTGTTTTTATTCTTTTTTGATTTCACCTCGTATGTCCAACGAAAAAACCCAGCGGGAGCGATTCGTGCATTTTTGCAGGCATTCCCCGATGTGGATGATGCACGAGTGAGTATTGTGATTAAAATGAATGGGATGGACTTGCGTCCTCAGGAATACCAGGCCTTTATTCAATCAATTGATTGTGAGGATCCTCGAATCATCTTGATGGATAAGGTGTTGACGGACCGGGAAACCAAGTCTCTCGTCAAGCTGTGCGATTGTTTTTTGTCCCTGCATCGGTCGGAGGGATTTGGCCGTGGGCTGGCGGAAGCCATGTATCTCGGGAAACCCGTGATTACGACCGGGTATTCGGGGAATCTTGATTTTACCAATGCCCACAATTCGTGTCTCGTGGATTACCGGCTAATTCCGGTCAGGGATCATGAATACCCCTTTGCGACTGGTCAAAAATGGGCCGACCCTGACATCGACCATGCCGTGTGGTTTATGAAGCGAGTCGTCAATGAGCCGCAGTATGCCCAAACACTCGGTCGACATGCGGCAGGCTTCATTAAAACCTATCATAGCTCAAAAGCCGTGGGTGCCAAGTATCGAGATCGGCTTGCGGCATTGAACCTGTTGTGAAAAGTTGTAATGGAAGGAATTCAATGCCTTTCTTAGTCGGGTATTATTGCCCGATTGGTTCCGTGAAATAACGTTAATGATGTGTATCCCCGGGAAGACAGGGAAATGAATCCGGATCTAAGGGAAATAGAAATGGTCTTTAATTTATTAGTTCCCCCTTTCGGGGGAGACTATCCCGTCCGGAAGTCTCGGAATGTTCGTGATGGGTATGCCAGAGGATGGGGATTGCAATGTGGCCAATTGCGCGAGTCGGTCAGGAAGGATGCGTTATATCAAGAAGCCTGTAGGCTGGCTACTGGCCGCACGGTGGTTTCTGAAGATAATCGAATGAATATTTTTTTGATTCTGAAGTATTTTCTTCCCTATATCCCCTTTGGGCACATTGTCGAATTTGGATCGTATAAGGGGGGGAATGCGCTGTTTATGGCCAGTGTGGTCGATCAACTGTACCCTGGCAGAAAAGTTTACGCCCTGGATACCTTTGCAGGGATGCCGGCAACCGAACCGGCTATCGATGCCCATGGAGCAGGAGATTTTCAGGACGTCGATTTGCATGAGTTGCGGGAATATGCGGAGCGAGAAGGTGTGAGAAATATTGAGTTTATCAAAGGGTTATTCCAGGAAACCGGTCCAGCTGTCGTCAACAAAATTGGAAGCATTGTCTTGGCCCATATCGACTGTGATATTTATTCGGCAGTGGCCTTTTCGTATGATCTCGTGAAGAGGTTCATGGTTCCAGGTGGATATGTAGTGTTTGATGATGCAACTACCTCGAGCTGTTTAGGAGCGACCGAAGCAGTGGAAGAATTGGTGATTCGTCGCGACGGGTTGCATAGTGAGCAAATTTTCCCGCAGTATGTTTTTCGGTCTCCTGGAGTTTGATAACCATCTTTCCTATTTTGAGTTACCCTGATTATGAAAGAATGTAGCAAGTCAATTGCCCGGCGCTTATCCGAGCCAAACTTCATTAACCGTTTTTTCGTCGGTAAGGGGTTGGATATTGGTGGACATCCTGATCCATTGGGGTTATATCAGGAATTGTTTTGTCGAATGGAAGATGTGCGAACTTGGGATCTGGCTGATGGGAACGCCCAGTTTCTTGAGGGGGTGTCGGATGAGGAATTCGACTTTGTGCATAGCAGTCATTGTCTTGAGCATCTGCATGATCCTCGGGTAGGACTCCGGAATTGGTTTAGGGTGGTGCGGCCAGGCGGCCATCTCGTGATCACAGTCCCGGATGAGGATTTATATGAACAGGGCCAGTTCCCGAGTACATTTAATGCTGACCATAAATGGACGTTTACCATTTTCAAGATACAATCATGGAGTGAACAGTCTCTGAATGTCCTGGATTTAGTGCGAGATCTTGGTTCGGCTGCCGAGCCGGTCAAAATTGAACAGCTGGTTTCGACCTATCAGTTTAATCTTCCCAGATACGACCAGACATTGGGTTCGGTCGGAGAATGCGGCATCGAGATTGTCATTCGCAAGCGCCCCATTGCGGAAGTGAATGCCGGTGGGCGTTGGACGCGGCCCATTGACCAACCTCGAGACGAAGTGCGGATTCACTTGAATCAGTACCGAGACGATCTTCGCACGCTTAAACATTTTAACCGAGAAAAACCACCGTTTCACAATGATCAGCCTCTTTGATATCTGGAGAGATCCATGATCATTCGCGCGCGCGCGCCCCTTCGACTTGGTCTGGCGGGCGGGGGGACAGACGTGTCCCCCTATTGTGATTTGTATGGCGGATGTGTGCTCAATGCCACAATTGATCGATACGCCTATGCCGTCTTGGAGGTGTTGACGGTCAATAAGGTGCAGTTTTGTTCTGCTGATCGCCAGCATTTTAGTGAATATCAGTTGGGAGAATTCATTCCACGGAATGGGTGTATCGATTTGCATCGAGCTGTTTACCTGGACATGGTCGAGCAGTTTAATGAAGGACGCCCGTTGCCTGTGAAAGTCACCACGTACTGTGATGCCCCGGTGGGCTCTGGGCTTGGGTCCTCCTCGACTCTGGTTGTTGCGATGCTCAAGGCATTTGCGGAATTGCTGAATGTCCCGCTTGACGATTACGCATTGGCTCATCTGGCATTTAAGGTTGAGCGAGTAGATTGTGGTCTGCAAGGTGGGAGACAGGATCAATACGCCGCGACATTTGGGGGATTTAACTTTATTGAGTTTTATGCGGAAGATCGGGTGGTCGTCAATCCGTTGCGCATCAAAAACTGGATCATCTGTGAGCTGGAGGCCTCAATAGTGCTTTTTTTTACTGGCGTGTCACGATCTTCGGCAAAGATTATTAGGGATCAGAGTAGCAATGTTGAGGCTGGCACTGACTTGGCACTTTCTGCGATGCATGCCATGAAGCGTGAAGCCTGTACGATGAAGGAAAGTTTGTTGAAGGGCGATTTCACAGGATTGGTTGAGTCCATGCGTGAGGGATGGGTCAGCAAGAAGCGTTCAGCCGAGAGTGTGTCCAATCCGCTTATTGATGAAATCTATGAAGCGGCTGTCAAAGCAGGAGCCTTGGCCGGCAAGGTGTCCGGGGCTGGCGGGGGAGGATTTATGATGTTTTTTGTCCCGCCGGAAAAACGAATGGACGTAATTTTTGCGTTGAAAAAATTCTCGGGTCAGGTCAGTAACTGTCATTTTACCAAATACGGGATGCAAGGTTGGAAGATAGATTAAATTGAATCCTATAAAAGAAGTCAGCCTGCGGTTGCCCTCTTTTACTGTTTATTTGAAAAAGCCCAATGTGGTGGAGGGGGACCTGATGCCCTACTTAGTCCGAATCATGACAGACAGGGATGTTAGGTTTTTGGGGTGGTGCGTATTCAACTGAATTGTTCCGTGATGAACTGAGCCACTGATATTTTTTTAACCCGGTGTCATCCTTCTCTGGCACTTGGTCGGTTTATGTGTGAAGACAGGAGTGATTGATTTGGTTCAGGCAGGAATCAGAAAGGCCATTGTTCTGGCTGGGGGACGTGGCGAAAGGCTTCAGTCTGTCGTTCCCGATCTTCCGAAACCCATGGCGCCTGTTGGAGG
>BQIZ01000259.1 GCA_021604365.1 Nitrospirales bacterium | reverse complement strand
GGAACATGGTGAATGTGTTGGGAGGAATGAGTGCCTGGAAAGAAGCTGAACTTCCGATTATCAAGGATTGATCGCCATTCCGGCCGGTAGAGGGCGCCGCCGCATTCCCCATGAATGTTCTCTTTCAAAAGGCCTGGACGTTCTATGTGGTTGGTGGTTAGTTGGTGGTTAAATTGGCGTGTTAAGTTGGTTTGCCTCCGCAACCGCAGATCATCCTCTTGGTATCACCACTCCTTCTGAGCATTCGACGGCTCTTGTCATGGAAGCCGTTGAGCCTACCATCACAAAAAGTCATGCTTATTTTCTGAATACGGAACATTCTCCAATCATGGGTTGGAAATGGATGTTGGTGATCAAGGTGTTCGTGCGCGCGAGGTCGTTCCCAACTTTTGGAGGTGGCAATTCGGCCCAAGCATTTCTACTCGGGTAATGGGCGCGTTTGTGGGCGAAGCATGCATGATGTTTGGCGCACGTCTGGCCAAAGGTTGAACGAGCGGCCATGGTATCAGCGGCGCTTTGCAGTTAGCTGTTTCCAGCTGGTTCTTTGGGATCGTGATCTGCAATGGGTCCGTCCTCACGGTTTTTTTGATCTTTGGAAAAAGGGGTCGGGATCATGTTTGAATCTCCTGACCGGTTGCTTCTTGGGCTGAGAACGGGAATGGTATTCGGCTTCCTGCAAGGGGGTGAGCGGCTAAATATCAGGTCATTCTCGGATAATTGCTTTTGAAAGACTGGGCGGTCTTGAAAATCATGTTGCCCGGTATTACCGTTGGGGCTATCGGAGTCCATGGCCTGGTGGATTCGGAAATGACCGGGCTGCACATTAAACCGATGATGTGGGGAGGAGTGATTGTGGGTGGTATCTTTTTCGGTGTGGGTATCGCCGTTTTAGGGTATGGTACCGGCACCGGTGCGGCACCATGTGGAGAGGGGAGAAAAGACGCGGTAGTCGGGGGTGGTTGAGATGTTGGCGGGCGCCTGGACTTTTTATGGATGTATCTGCTCCTGCTACCCATTATTCGCGATTACGGAGATTGAGGGAAAATCACCCTTCCTGAAGGGACAGGGGGCCCCGCATGGTGGTGGATTTTGTTGATTTGGTTGGTTGACGTTTGGGTCAATGTCGCTTTGCCGCATTCCCGTCCAGTCATACAGGACAAACCTGAAAACACCGCGTTGCGCTAACTCGAAAGCCGGAGTTCCAGAAGATATTTTCACGACAGTCAAATCCGGCTGCCGGGGGCTTAAGTGTCGGGCGAGGCAGGAGGGGGAAAACAGGAGAGGAAATATTCGAGTCAAATGAAGGTTGAAGATTCTGTCTTGCATACCCCTTATGAAGGGATGCCCGCTGATAAATTACAGAGATGATGTATACATGAACCATCCGGGAAGGGTTAGGAGCCATAAAGGCTGGATGGCACAGGTCCGGGAGGGTAGATTGAGAAGATAATAAGAAAAATATATAAAATGTAGATGAATAGGTGGTGGCCGATCGTCCGATCTCCCCTTCGTCCGATCGGCTACTACCCGTCACTGGATGACATTCCCTGTCCCCTAGTGATTTTGAGATGGTCTTTCCAATATCGATCTCACATCCCTTGTTGACGTTTTTCCCTTTCTTCTGCCTTTTTATCCTCACCGGTATAGCCTTGTGAAGTCTCGCCTGGCGGAAAGGTGCTTGGACTACCAAAAGTAGAGCCTTCTTCACCTACTCCACCTGGTATGGCAGCTTCTTTTTGCTTCTTCGTAGGTTCCGGCTCAATGCCTGCATTCGAAGGACTCTTGGATTCTATTGAAGATCCCATGTTTTGGTTACCCTGCATAGCCGGATCGGTGGATTGTTCGCCCTGGCTATTCCTCTGCGATTGTTCTGCAAACGCGGAAAGACTGGAAAAAATAAGTAATGCGGAAAAACTCAGTAAAGCAACATATTTTGACATGGTCGTCTCCTTTATAATGATTATTTATTGTAAAATACTGCCAATTTTGAAAAGCTAGGGTTTCAGAAATGTAACCCCTGGGCTGAGATCGTGAAGCCCAGGGGTCACCTTATCTATGGCCGATATCCATCCGGCCGATAATCGTAATCACTCCCACTGGAACGACGGGACTGTTGCCGATCGTAACCTTGCCGTTGGGAATTATAATCGCTCCGCGGGGCTGTGGTGTCGTACCGGGAATTCCCTTCACGACTTTGTGAATACATGGACCGTTGATTTCCACGATTCCGATAATCATCCGAAGTTCGGCCTTGTCGATTTCGATCCATCGAACGTTGCCGATCAGACCCTTCATATTGAAAGGCACGATCATGCGGGGGAAATTCGGTAGGACTGAAACTTTTACGCCTTGTCTGAAAGTCCTCTGCATTTTGATCCTGGTAATGACGTGTTCGGTCATACCCGGAACGGCTCATACGAGACCGATCTGGATCGTATCGGTCATAGCCTTCCCGGTTATTTCGGAAAGTTGGCGTGTCTTCGTAGTACCGGTCTCGGACCTGGTTTCTATCATCTAGTCCTTCGTTCCACTTAGCCAAATTCTGCCGTTCCTGTTCCGTGAGATCCCAATTTTTTTGCACGTGTGCGCCCGCATTCTCCCCTTCCTCAAGAATGGGTAAATTTCCTAACTGATTCTGGGTGACATTCAGTTTAAACGACTTATTGCCGGCCCCTTCCAAGACCTGCCATGGGACCGAAATCAATTGTCCGTCCTTTTTCCGGACGATGGCATAGGTGAGATCACCGTTATTATTCGTCATCACTCGATAGACACTTCCGATCTCCTGGCCATCGGACGATTTGACGGAATAATTGGCATCTTTGTCCGAAATATCCAGTCCGCCTAATTGACCGGCTGGAAGGACAAAATACTCGTCTCCGCTTCTTCCGGATTGAAAATAATTATCGTCATTTTGACCCATCGATCGGACAAACGTGGCATTCCCATCTTCATCAACTTTCGCCTTGACAAACTCTCCTTTTTCAAATTGACAATCGCCAAATGCAAATCCGGATTTTTGGGAACTCTTTTGTTTGCCGGATGAGGGTTGACTTGAATCCTGGCCGCTTGAACTTCCGAACATACTGCTCGAAGTGTTTCCGCTGTTAGACGAGTCTTGACTCGATGAACTTTGGTTCCCCTGGTCTTGTCCTGAAGAGTTTTGAGATGTCTTGGAACTTATCCCTTCTGGACATAATCGATTAGTTTCGTCAGTTATACGAAACGTGATGCGTTCTCCATTACTGGCACGAAGAGTGATTTGGTCACCATTCTTTTTGGAGACCTCACCTTGGATAATTTGCTCCATGGAATGGGACCGTCCCGATTCCATGCGATCCGACCGGTCGCGTGACATGCCGGCTTCGGCCAATAACGGCAATGTCAGCAATGGAATGCCGGCAAGGATAACTGATCTGGACATTTTTTTCCGCGTGAACATAACGTGGCACCTCCTTACTTGTTAGAATGTGGATTGTTTTCACTTTCACTAGAATAAAAGATTTTCACAGCGGAGCAACTGGAGAAAACCCTGGTTTGAGGGATACTTTCTGGCAAGGGTTTCTCCCAGTTCGAATGCCCATCACAGTCATGCTATATCCAAAGCATGTTCCATTTATTCACACTACGTTCCATGAGGAGGTTTTATGACTACCAAAATTCGTCAGGTGCTTTCGTCCAGTTCCATAACCGGTGACACAGTGCAGAATATGGACAGGGAGGACCTCGGGGAAATTAAAGATCTAATGATTGATCTATCGGAAGGCCGGATTGCGTATGCGGTGCTATCGTTCGGAGGATTTTTAGGAATGGGAGATAAACTTTTTGCGATTCCCTGGGAAGCCTTGAGTGTCGTGCAGGAAGAAAAAGTGTTTCTACTCAATGTACCAAAGGAAAAGTTGGAACAAGCTCCTGGATTTGACAAGGACAATTGGCCTGATATGGCTGATGTTACCTGGGGCCAGAGTATCCATGAATATTATGGATACAATCCCTACTGGGATTAATTACGTGGAGTGAATATTCTGAAGACAAACTTGAAATTGAATGAATGCTGCTCAGAAAGAACCCGTCGGCCCGGCGGGTTCTTTCTGCCCAATCACACCTCTTCCGCAATAGTGAAATCAGCGTCTATTTTCTCCTGAAATATCACTGACTGGCCTCATTCCTTCCACAACTCTCTCGTGGAGTAATCAAAGCCCATCTTGCAAGGTAATTATTGACCACTTTTTCGATTGATTCTGACATGAGCCAGGGTTTTATAGAGTTGGTGGGATTGAATCAAAAATGTAATCTTTAATCAAGAACCACATCAACACAGGAGGCGTGGACATCTATGGCCGATACCAGTATAAAAAAAGTACAAGCGGATCATTCTCCCAAGGGTTCAATGGGACAGAAATATTTAGCCTCAGGTGTCGG
>BQIZ01000258.1 GCA_021604365.1 Nitrospirales bacterium | reverse complement strand
CCTCCAGAGCTTCTTCGACTCTTGCCGGAAAGAGCCCCGGCTCGCTTTTCTTGTTTTTCCCATTTGGCTCATCTGCAGGAATCCTCAGGAACAACTGTCCAAATAACCCTTCACGACACTTTTCTTTCCCCTCGCCTTATCCTCAACTCCGGTGTATTTGATTGGATAACCAGCCAGTCCGCTCGGAATACTAATGACGCCAAGACGTCGATCACGGGCGTTAACCTTTCCTCTTCACCATCCTCAGGGCATACCGACGAATGGCTGAAAGAAACGGTCTGGCCTCATATCAAAAACATGCTTCACATTTCTCCTGAGCAATCCTGGCCGTCCGGTGAGCTACCCGTCACGCAATCAGCTTACCCATATCTTCCTTGCCTGGCCGGTTTCCGCACATTTCGCCCTCTCCCCCATACGCCCATTCCCAATCTCTTTCTTGCCGGCCCCTGGACGGCCACCCCACTCCCTCCTTCTCTGGAAAGCACCGTCTTGAGTGCCTCTGCCTGTGCGAGGGCTGTGACTGAATGGGTTCAGACCTCTTCACATTGACATCCGAAACCGTCAAATTTAAGATCCCCCTCAATGGATCTTCATGAACTCAAATCATCCCTTCACGAATGCCAACGGTGTGGATTGTCTTCAGGGCGTACTCAGGTGGTATTTGGGACAGGACATCCTCAGGCTGACATCATGTTTGTCGGAGAAGCCCCTGGCTTTTATGAAGACCAGAAGGGAGAGCCATTTGTCGGAGCGGCAGGGAAATTACTCAACGAGTTGCTTCAATCTATCGGATTAAGTCGCGCGGATATTTTTATTGCCAACGTCATTAAATGTCGTCCACCACACAATCGAGATCCTCTTCCAGAAGAAATCGAGACATGCAAACCGTTCCTGCTTCAACAAATCGAACTCATCAAGCCTAAATTGGTTTGCACGTTAGGAAACTTTGCCACCCAAACATTATTGGAAAGAAAAGTCGGTATCACCAAAGTACGCGGGCAGGTCATTCGAATGCCCAACTTCATCGTGTTCCCCCTGCTTCATCCGGCAGCCGCACTCCACCAGGGAAACCTGCGAATTCCTCTCAAGGAAGATTTCCAAAAGCTCAAGGCAGTCCTGGAAAGTATGAGCGAAACACCCACCCTCCCTCAAACCGCTTCGCCGCCAACCCTTCCCACATCCCAAGCCTCCTCCAAAGACAAAACTCCAGCCGATCCACCAACCCAAATGAACCTGTTCTAGACACCATTTAATCAATTTACTAGCAGATGCTGGGTTTCGGCCCAGCAGCCGAGGCCCTTTTGTTTCGGCAAAAGGACCCAAAACCATTGACGCCACGGCTGGCCTCATTAGATGGCTCGGACGCGAAGTAAGTGAAGACGGGCTAACTCGCAGGGTTCACACAAGCCCGTCAAGAAAAAGAGCGTCCGATCATGGGGCTGGGCGACAGGCGTCGGAATTCTCAACTACTCTGTCATTCTGAGCCTCATCGACTCCGCCGAGAGAAGGCTCCGCGAAGAATCTGTACCTACCCTGCCGATGATATTCGTACTTAAGACAGGTTGGTTTGGAGTGATTTGTTTCGCCCTCAAATAATTTTCGAAAAAACACGAATCATTTCTTGACATATTTCAAGCATTGTTTAAAAATCCGTCGCAGCCAGGCTGGGGTATGGGTGTCAATTCTGATATTTCCCACGGGAGTTCAAAAATGAGGAAAAAGATGATTGAGAATGGTATGGGAAAGAATAGAATCGGCGGGCGATAGATTTATATTTGGTGTTGTGGAATGATGGGGAGAAGGTTGATTATATAGTTTCTATTTTCTCCACATTATGTTGCTAAGTAAAAAAAGGATGCGAATTTTTGGCCCTCATACTCAGCGGCAGGGCATGTTCATTGTGCGCTTAAGGGGTCTGAGTTAGAAATGTTGAGTGACCACCAGGCCTCCTTCGAGCTACTAGCGCGAGATTTGGCGCAGGTTCTAGAGTTCGTCGAACCTGTCGATGCCAATGAGGCCACACATTCACATCGATTGTTTTCTCTTCTTTTAAGAATCTGTACGGATTTTGAAAGTATCGCTAAGGAACTGCTCATCACTGGCGAGTGCAAAAAACTTCCCAAGGAAATGACCATCCTGGATTACCGGACCCTGGAAAAGAATCTTCTCCTAGAGACTATCGAGGTTGAATTCCTCCAATGGCGTCCTAGGCCTCGAGGTTTTACACCCTTCAAAGATTGGTCAACAGGGCAACCTCCGCTAACCTGGTATAAGGCTTACAACTTGGTCAAACACAACCGGTACGCGGAGTTCCAACGGGCGAATCTTAAAGTTGTTGTCGACGCTCTTGCCGGCCAATTTGCAATTCTCGCTCGTGTGAGCAATTATAACTGGCCTCCCTGTTCGTTAGATCACGAAAACGGCAAACACTCTTTTTGGCGGGAACCTTTCTTCATGCACTGGAAGGATTGAAGGTAATGTGGAAAAATTCTAAGCAGTTAAAAAGTTCCAGGAATTGTCCGAGAAAATTCGTCCCTCACAGTTGATTATGGATGCTCTGCATATCACAGGTGGAAAAGGAGAGTGATGTGGACCTGCTCGTCGAGTTTGCACCGATGGAGCTACATTCGCGAGTCGATGCTTACTTCGATCTTCGCGCCGAGCTCAGCGCGTTGTTGGATCGAGAAATCGATCTGGTCATGGTCGGGGCGATAAAGAATCCATACATCTCTCGCGAAATCGAATGCACCAAGCAGTTGCTCTATGCCTCGTGACGAGCGAGCCTACCTGGCCGACACTCTTGAAGGCTGTGAATGTTGGGTGGCAATGGTCTCTTCCTATTTCAATTATTCTCCCTTTCCCTGACTGACGCATCTTGTGCGGCCCAATGGTCCTCCATAATTAGGAGCACTATTTTCAGCAGACTCTCCTGGCCTTGTGGTGTGGCCGAGCAGTGCAGCCGACCCCGGAGAAAAGGCGCGCATTGTTTGAGCCTTGCGAGTTTGCGCGACGCCGGGGTCGGCGAACCGCGCAGGAAACCCGAAGGGCCACAGCACGGCCAACATGGTTTTGGGTCCTTTTGCCGGAACAAAAGGACCTCGGCTGCCGGGACGAAACCCGGCATCTTCTATTATGTTTCGTTTCCTCACCTCACTACTTTTCGCTATAATGCCCTGAATCTTGTAGGAGGATGATTTGGGAGATTACCCAGAATCACGACAAATCCTCTCAAGACTTGGGTGCCGAGTTTTACCTTCGATGACCGTGCATTACTGACGTTGTGGGCCATACGTGAAGGTTCTGATTCCATTCTTGGGTGAAATCTGACCATGGAACCTTTGCGATGTATTAGGTGATGATGCCATCAGGTAAGCAATGCCCCTCATAACTTCACTCTCACCAATTGGCTAATTGACCCCTAGGTCGAGGAGGTGGGCCGTATGAACGCTTCGATCAAATCTCTTGGTATCGACCGACTCCCTATAGAAGAACGGTTGACCCTGGTTGAGGAAATTTGGGATAGCATTACAACTGATAGCGCAGCCGTCCCGCTCACCGAGGCACAACGCGCTGAGCTTCAGAAGAGAATCGAAGAGGATGATGCCCATCCAGACGATTTGACATCGTGGGAACAGGTGAAGGCTTCTACTCTCTCCCGCTTCGGGAAATGATTGTGAAGCCGTTTTTTCGAAGAGCTGCTCGTCTCGAGTATGACGAAGCGGCCGGTTGGTATGAAACTCAGAAATCCGGACTCGGTAGTAAGTTCGTGGAAGAAATCGAAAGAGCACTGCTGCTGGCCTGCGAAACTCCGCAACGCTTTCCAAAGATGATTCATGACGTGCGCTGGATACGCGTACGGCGCTTTCCATTCTGGGTCTGTTGAAAAAAGCCGCCAGCCGCGTTCTCGCCATTTTTCCGTGCTCACGTACTCCGTGTACGCTCCGCGCGCAAAAATGGCTGTGGCCTTGCTGGACGAACTTTTTTGAACCGACCCGAGGCCTCTGGCCTTCAAAGTCGCCCTGGGGGTTTTTACCCCTGGAGAACAGTATTATTCAACACTCCCATACTCAATCTTCTTCCGTATCCGAGACAATCGGCTCATCGTGTTATCGGTATTTCACGCCAGGCGTAATCCGATGTTCTGGCGTGAGCGGACGTAACCATACGTTCCAAACGCCATGCTGGATGTACGCACCTTAAGGCTATGTCGTATGTGCGGTGCCATCAGCTCTTCATCTACGTCAATTTTTCTCCATTTCCCTGCCCGCCGCCTTCCGTTCGGCCCCAGGGGCGGATGCTTTTATCAACCAGCCGACATTGTCTGAGCCCATCGACATAGCTCAGGGTAAACTCTGCGAGTTGGTCCCCCATAATTAAAGGGCATCTCTAAAAACCCCTGACTATCAGTGCTTCATTTGCGATACTGCGAGGCCAAGGAGGATTGCTCATGCCGAGACCTAGCCAACTTAGTTTTTTGGATCTTGCCACTCGCTATGATGCCCTGAGTCACCACG
>BQIZ01000257.1 GCA_021604365.1 Nitrospirales bacterium | reverse complement strand
GTTGATATCACCGTGGACGAACAGGACCATCTCTACGTCGCCGATCGGGGAAATCATCGAATTCAAGTGTTTGATTCCCAAGGCCACCTTATTTTCATGTTTGGTACATCAGCAGCAAAGCAGATATTCGGGTTTTCATTTGGGGCGCATCCAGAGTCCCAACCAGGAAATTTCCCCACGTTGTCTTCGATTGCCGCGTTCCAAAAAAAGGTCTATGTAGCGGATTCTCATTCCGAGCATATCCAGGTTTTCCGGTTTTATCCAACCGGCTTGGTCAAGGAGGAGCGATTTTTTCTAACCAAATCCGCTTTCCCTCCTCATGAGGGCTCCAAAGATGCGACAGAATCACAACACTTAGCCCAGGAATCAGCTCTCCAGCAAGCCTTGGAGGAATTGACCGTGAAAACCGGATTAACGAAAATCCAACTGAAAAACGCTCTTCGCATTGAACGGATCGAATCACTTCCCACTGGAGCGATTCAAGTAACGGTCAGCGTGCCAAAGCAATTCGTTAGTGGGGACCCGTCAAACAAACCTTCAGATCCGGAAAAAGAAGAGCCCACGAAATCTGAGGAGTTTATTCTGCAATAGGGACAACACTTCTAAACTCCACCTTCTCGGGCTGGGGAGCCGCAGAGAGGAAATGTTTTTCATTTTTCTAGAAACCCTAAGCCCTAAGTTTGGTATGGGAGAAAGTGATGAATAATCAAGGACGGATTGCCACTCGCATCATCGTTGGTCTCTTATTGGTGCTGTTTGGAAGTGGGTGCGGGTCAATACAAGAGAGCTTCGATGGGGCCACCTCAACCCTCACGGAAGGGATAGACAATGCGACATCAGCAATTGGACTGGGGAATGACGAGGCTTATGAAGAAGGAAAAACTTATTTAGAAGCTCAAGCCTATGATCAGGCTATTTTGAAATTTGAGGAAGCACTAAAAGAGAACCCGGACGACACCAGGATTCAAACTGATTTGGCTCAAGCCAAATCCTTTGCCGCAGCCCAACACTTTGAACGGGGCAAAGCGCTCACAGAGAAGCACGAAATCAACGGGGCCTTAATCGCTTTCGAAAAAGCCACATCTTACCAACCGGCCAACACCACCTACGCCACACGATATCAACAAGAAAAAGAGAAATACGCCAAGTTAAAAGGAGAGTTACTCCGGCTTGTCCAGGAAGGGGAGGAGTCGAAACAATGGGATCAGAGTATCAGGGGGCTGGAATCGATGAAACGATACGAGTCCTCATTTCCGGAATTGGCCACCCACATTCAGCATACCCGCCAACAAGCCTCCGAATACCATGAAGGTCGATCTGATGCACATCTTCATCAGCAAGACTTCCAAGAGGCGGCCCAGGAAATTCAAAAAGCCGCTGAGTATGACCAAAATTCCTCTATCAGTCTCAAGAATAAGGCGCGACATCATTTGTTATTAGCTAAGCAAGCCTGGGACCAGAACAAGTATTTCCTGGGCTACGAAGAAATACAGAAAAGTCTGGAATTTGAGCCACAGAACCCGGAAATTAAAAAATTCCACGCCCATCTGGTCGACCAGTGGACGGATATCCTATACAACGAAGCGGTTCAAGATCAGAACACGGGAAACTTACAGGGGGCAAAGGACAAGCTTTCTCGGATTTCCAAGCTCAAGCCGGGATATCTCAATGTGGAATCGCTGTTATCGGAGTTGCAAGGAAATTTAGCGGCGACCTATTACACCAAGGCCGACTCGCTTATGCGGCAAGAGGATCGTGCTCGTCTGGGATTGGCTCTAGCCAATTATTTAATCGTTCGTGAACAGCATGATTCCCAATACCAGGACCTAGAGGAGAAAATCGCCCTGGTCAAAAAAATGCTGTTGGAAGAAGTCCAACTGCGGATAGCCGTGCACTTTGACAATAAATCCTCCGAGTCTGGTGCCGGAGGGGTGGTCTACAATCAACTATTAGATCGCTTGCGAAACTCGGAAAGACTGAAAAATTTGACCCTGATTGACCGGGAAGTGATCGATCAAATTCTACAGGAGCAGGCTCTGGGACAGGGATTTTTGGATCCGTCCACCAGTCCACAGGTTAAAAAAATAAAGGGTGCGCATGGAGGAATTTTCGGCGAAGTCCTGAGGGCCAGAGTCAAAGAAACCGGGAGAGATCAACCGACATTCGGCAGCTCCACCTATGTCAGCGGGACCCGATTGGTCCCGAACCCAGAATATGAACCGAGAAGACAGGCAGTCGGCTCGGCTCGACAGGATATGGTCCTTGCCCAACAGGAATTGACCAACGCCGAAGTCCAATCCAAACAGAGTCAAGCCAACATGATGGCAACGCAGCAGCAACTGAACCAATCGTCAGGATCTCAAAAAAGTCAGGCCCCGATAGCCATCGGAAGCATTCTCCAAGGGCTGGGTTCGGTGGCCGGAGTGAAAGCGGCACGTTCGCGGCTTACGGATGCACAAAATCGATTACGATTTTCGGAGGATGAGCTTGCCCGCACCCCTCCCACACTTGAAGAAGAAATCACTGATAATTTTCGCTATCCCATTTATGACCTCAAATTAGAGGGAGAGGTGATGCTGGCTTATCGCTTTGTGAATTTCACCACCTCTGAAGTGGGAGATTCTAAAACCATTACTAAAACCGATGAAATTTTAGACCGCTACGTACAGGGGGATCCCGGGAAAGGGGTCAATAGCGACCCAAATGAATTGCCCGCCAAAGAAGAATTTCTTCAGAAGCTCCTAGCCCAAGCCATTGAAGGGGCCGCTCAGGCCATCGAGGATAAAATGGCGAATTTTTCGGAGTCCTACTATGAAGAAGGGAAAAAAGCCGAAGAACATGGGTTGGAAGAGGAGGCTATTGAGAATTATATGCGGTATATGTATTCAACCTCCGATCTTGGCGCCTCAACCGTGCAACATGCCAATCAATATATTTATGACAAAATGGGAGTGTTAATTCTTCGTCGAAAAACATAATAAAACTATTTACACCTGCCACCTTTATGCAAAGGAGGGCCGGTACAATAATTATGCCTGGGTCGTGCTCTGGGACATGGTTTTAAAATAAAGGAAAAAGAATCCCTTAAGAATCGATTTTAAAATTTCCAAAAAACTCCGGCAGTCCAGGAGATGTCATCATGATCGATCAACGGCCAGCATTCTCAAAAAGACGTTTGGGGACTCTTTGCCATCCTATAATGGGTTCAATCTCCGAAACTCAACCGATCTTCCCCATGTCCGTGATCTCACCCTTCTTCCACACCAAATTCTTTGGGCCCGCTCTAAAGGGATTGCTCCTGACTCTCATACCTTTCTTTCTTCCTTCTTCTTTACTCGCTGCAGTAAACCCATTTACAGGATTGTTCGAAACCAAGGAGGTCGATCTCGTTGTTCAGTTTCAATCTGTTCGGGTAGAAGTATCACGAGACTGGGTGAACCAAAAGGCTGAGAGTGATGAGACGTTCACCTGGAAATTTCGTCCGTTCCAAAAACGAATTGTTCAGGGCAGCACTGCGGAGGGATTAATCGTTGCAGATGGCAAACAGAGGATTGTTTTTGAACGCTCTAGCTCAGAAAACAGATTTTCTTCTTCGAGCCAAGGGCATATATCGGTTGAAGAAGGAACATACCAGTGGCTCAAACAAAATGGAATTATTGAGAGGTATGCTCCAGATGGCAGCCTAAGAATGCTTCAGTATCCTAATGGAAAAACTCTTAAGATCACTTCGGAAGGAATTGGCATACACATGCCTGGAGTGAAAGATAAATCACTTCTCCACGTTAATTACAACCCTCACGGCCAAATTAACAAAATCCTTGCCTACAATGGAGTCTCTTCCTCTTATTCGTACAATTCTGAGGGTTTATTGGAATCTTCCACGAATCAAAACAACCTGACCACACATTATAAATATGACGAGCAAGGGCGATTAGATCAAATCGTCTATCAAACGGGTGACTTTGTAAAAATTTCCTATTTTGAGTCTACGGGGTTGGTCAAAGCCGTAAGGAAAAAAGATGGGGTGACGACATACACATACATACAAGAGGAAACCGGACGAATTACGAAAACTATCATTGAAGGACCCGTGGGTATCAAACAACAAGAAGTACTTTCAGATAATTCGGGTGGCATCCTCGTGCGGTCAACAAACCCCGGAGGGTACCTGACGGAGGAACTCTACACCCCGAGAGGTTTATTGGTTTCCTATAAGGATGCAAAGGGACACTCTGCCACTTATACCTATGATAATTTAAATAGGTTAAGTACAATTTTTTATCCCGATCAAAGTTCGGTCAGGTATACCTATTTGGGGGAAACTTCACTGATTGCAAAGACAGTGCTCCCTAATGGTTCGGTCCTTCACCAGACGTACAATGACCAGCTGCAACTCATTAAAGTTGCGGGGCCGGGGAAGAGCGAAACGTCCTACTCTTACAATGAATGGGGGCTGCCACAGTCTATCGTTCAAGGAAAAGACAAAAAACGTATTACAACATTGGAATATGATGAGCAAGGATTCCTTACCGCGCAACATGATGCCTTGGGAAGAACAACCAGGTACCAGTGGAACAACCAGGGACAACTTGTTGCACTCAATGATCCGCTTGGAAGGACAC
>BQIZ01000256.1 GCA_021604365.1 Nitrospirales bacterium | reverse complement strand
CACGGAATTGCCTTCCCGCGCCATTCGAGAGCAAATGGTTTCTGCCCTTCATCTTATTATTCAGGTCCGGCGGTATGAAGACGGCGTGCGCCGGATCGAAACGATTGCGGAAATGACCGGCATGGAAGGCCTGACCCCTCTTATGCAGGACATCTTTCAGTTCCGGCGGCGAGGGTTTCGGGGAAAGCGTGTGGCCGGAGAATTTGTGCCGACCGGCATCGTTCCAAGAGTGGTTGAAGAATTGCGTGAGCAGCATATCGACATTCCCCTGTCCCTGTTTACCGGAGGAAGGGATCTCCATGGGTTTTCGTGAATTTGCGGGGTTGATGGCGATTGGTCTGATTGTCGGGCTGTGCGTCTGGTGGTGGAGAAACTTCTCTTTTCGGATGGCCACTCAGGGCAGGCTTGCGCAGGATGGGGCAGGGCGGGAATCCCCTCAGGCCGGCCGGTCGGTCCGGCACGTATTCCCTCCCCGCTATCAGATCATTCCCGCCTGTCTAGGGGTGGGGGTGAGTGTTGGCCTATTTTATTTCGCGGAGTTCTCTGCCCCGTTTGCCGGAGCCGCAGGTCTGATGGTTGGCGTGCTAGGATTTTTACTGGAGTCCATTATTGCCGGCAAGCGCTTGGCCCGCATTGAAACTCAATTGGCCGATTCGATCGATCTACTGATGGGGGCCTTACAGGCGGGGTTATCTCTCCCCAAGGCGCTGGATACCGCCCGACAGGAGTCTGCCGCGCCTCTACGGCCGTATTTGGACAACCTTGTGCGAAAAATCCGTCTTGGAGAAAATCCCGCATCCGCCGTTCGAGAATTAGGCGAGCGGGTCCCGTTAGAAACCTTTCAACTGTTTTCGCTGACGCTCTCGGCCCAGTGGTGGACAGGAGGGAGTCTGGCCCCCACCTTGTCCGTTGTGGGAAGGACAATTCGGGACCGGATTGAACTCTCCCGGCGTATTCGGACTCAGGCGGTAGAGGCTAAAGCCTCGGTGATCGGGGTATTGGTCATATCCTATGTGTTGACGTTCATCATGTGGAGGGCGAATCCCCGCCCGCTTGAGAATTTTTTCAATAGTGATATTGGATCCTTGCTGGCGGGAGCCGCTATCGGATTGCAGGCGTTGGGCATCGTGTGGATTAACCGGATCAGTCAGGTCAAATTTTAGGTGAGCTCGTCATGGATCGTATGTGGTATTTCAGCCTGATTATTGTTGCGATTGTGGCATCAGTCATGCTGACGCCCTGGGCGGGAATGTTTGTTGCGCTCCTTCTGCTCTTGTTCGGGATGGTTTCTTGGGCACGTCGTCACCGGAGTGCTGAGCGTGTGCGGGACACTCTGGGGTCGGAACGTTCTGTTCTGGATCTCGGACGGGCACGCTCCGATTGGTGGCTGCGCCGGTGGTTGTTTTTGGCGGGGTACCGCGGACGATTGGCGCCCGTGGTTTTTATGGGACTGACCGGAGGAGCGCTCGCCCTGGGAATTGCGAGTGCGTATGTTATGAACCGGTCTGGCGTGGTCGATGTGATGGTGGTGCCACTGCAGGGTATTCCAGGAGGAATCGGGGAGGCTTTTATTTCCGTGGCTTATGCGGGGCCCTGGATCGTGCTTTCCCTGTTAGCCAGCATTCCATTGCTGGTGGTTCGTGCGTCCCGTCGCCAACGAGTCATGGATGTCGACCATGATCTTCCCTTGATGCTGGAATTGTTGGCCACCCTGACAGAAGGGGGACTGAGTTTTGATGCGGCCCTGGATAAAATTCTCGGGGCACAGTTTCGCACCAGGCCTTTGTCGCAGGAGTTTCGTACCTACCATCGAGAGCTGCAACTGGGTGTGTCCAGATTGCAGGGTCTTCGACGGCTGGCCTCCCGTTTGGAAGTGACTTCCGTCTCGTTCCTGATTTCCGCACTGATTCAAAGCGAACAGGTTGGGGCAAGTATTGCCACGACGCTTCGCCGCCAGGCCGACGATCTCCGTAACCGTCGCCGGGAGCAGGCCTTGATGCTTGCGCAGGCCCTTCCCGTCAAAATGGTGGTTCCGCTCATTCTCTGCTTTCTTCCGGGAATATTCGTGTCCACGCTTGGTCCCTCGTTACATCAACTGGTGGACCTTGTGAGCGGGATAACGGGAGGGATTCGGTGATGGTCTGGCCTGTGAGGCCCTACACAGAAGAGGAGTCGACGTGAAGGTGTGGTCTGCCTATGGGTTGATAGTTGGTCTGCTTGTCTGTTCGGCGTGCGCCGATGCCCCTTATCTTCGAAATCAATACGAAACCGCCTGCACGGTACCCGATCTTCAACTGGCCGAAGCGTGGGATTTGCTGGAGGAAGCCCGATCGACTCCTGGCGGATGCGACCGCGATGCCAGGGGAATGGATCGTTGCCGTGCGCTGCACCGTGAAATCGAAAGAATTGCGTTTGTGTGTCCCAACCACATTCCTTCTTTGATGACGACGGCTGTTCTGGCCTATGAGGACAAGGATTTTGCGAAAGCCGCGGAACGGCTCTCATCCATTTTGAATTTGGTCAAAGTGCATCCGGATGCGGCGGTGTTACGGGCACGGATTGCTCTGGAAGAAGGGAATCTCCCGTTCGCCCTTACCTTCCTGAAACAGCGCGTGGATCTGTCTCCTGACCATGCTCAGCTCCGGGAGGTGTATGCGGCCACCCTGTTTCTTTCCGGGCGACTGGAAGAAGCCAGGACTCAATTGGCGGTGGCCGAACAACTCGGGGCGCCTCGATGGCGGGTTGCCTATCATCTGGGCCTGTTTGAAGAAAGGAAGGGGGAGCTACAGAAGGCTCGCCTGCTCTATCAGGAATCTGCGGATTTAAAAGCAGACTGGAATCTACCCATTTCCCGGTTGCATGGGCTGTTGGCCAAGCCTCTTTCAGGTAAAGAGCCGTCTGCTCTGGATGGAAGTTATTTCGAGCTTCCTGCGATTCTCAAGTAGGAGCGTGTTTTTTGTGTCTCCGAAACCCGCGCTTTCCCTGCTGGCTGGTCGCACATCAAAGGTGGAGGAAAAATCTCGAGCGTCTCTCTTTTCTTGAGGGATTAAGGACAGGCGCTGCCCTTTTACTCTGGCTCATGCGTTGCGTGCTTGTCTCTTTCTGTTGCCTGATGTTTGGGGGCAGAAGTCATGTTCGGGCACGATCCGGTTGAAGGATTCCCCTCTATTATTATAAAGATGCCACGGCATCCCGGATTTGTTTTGTGGCGAGAAGGTGAGGGTCTTCCCCTCTGGTTGTCCATGTTTCAACCATGGTTGGCGTGAAGGTTTGGCCTTCGCCGAACGTGAGGGAGATGGGATGACGTTGAGGAGTCTTGGCATCGGGGGGCCAGACCTGAAAACTTCCCTCGATTTTGACCGGAATAATGGGGATGTGTAATTCACAGGCCAGAACTCCGAGCCCTTTCTTGAATGGAAGGAGCTGTCCATCTAGGCTCCGTTCCCCTTCGGGAAAAATCAAGAGACTTTTCCCGTTCCGGAGAAGGGCGACTGAGGCCTTGAGGACGTTGACCAGAGGCGTCTCCGGCCCCACGGGAATCACATGGCCCACGCGTGCTACCCATCGACGAAATGGTGATCGAAAAAATGGTTCCCAGCCAAGAGTATAGAGTTGCGTAAAGGTGGATGGTGGCACGGTCGCCAAAATAATGAAGGGATCGACAAAACTCAGATGGTTGGCTGCCAGGATAAAAGGTCCCTCCTTGGGTAGATGTGTGATGCCTTTTACGGTCAAGGGGAATGCTAGACGTGAAAGGCTTCCAACTATCGCCATGCCTATCTGCCCGATAATTTTGTTCCCTCTGGAAAGCGGCGAGAGGACCGTCCTGTTCAGGACTGGCGGGAGTGGGGTTTGGAAGATCTGATGCCAGGAGGAGGAGGTTTCTGTCGGTGCGGCGGGATTTTGCTTGAGGGCCAGGAGTTTGGTAATGACATCACGCACCGTCACGACTTCACCCATGAATGTTTCCGGGATCGGTCCCACCCGGCTTTCGAGGGCTGCTTGCAATTCGACGCGTTTCAATGAGTCGAATCCCAAATCCAGATCCAGGTGATTATCCAACCGTAGAGCGGGATCGGCTGAAACCAGCTCGACAAGTGTTTGGATAACCGCTTGGCCGATGGTTGTTTGACGAATCTCCTGGTCGGTCTCAGATTCTTGCTCTCGTGCGGGTTCAACGGCAGTCTGTGTTGATTGAGTCATGGCAAGAACAAGATGTCGCTGGATTTTTCCTAAGCGCGTACGTGGGAGGGGATCTTTAATGAAGGTCACACCACTGATCCGTTTGTAGGAGGGAAGGGTTGCGGCGACATTATTCAGCGCATCTTTGATGTAGGTGGCGGCATCATGAATTTTGTGTTCTCGTAAATAATCAAAATTTGGTACGACCACGGCATGAAGATGGTCGCCTTCCCCACCAGCACGGGGAAGTCCAAGGATGCAGAGTTCGGTGATTGCGGGATTCTGTTTGTAGGCTTCTTCCAATTCTTCGGGAAGAATGTTTTTTCCTCCAGGTGTGACGATCAGTTCCTTGATTCGTCCGGTGAGAAACAGGTATCCGTCTGAGTCCAGATAGCCCAGATCTCCGGTGTGAAACCAGCCATCACGAATAGCCTCTGCCGTTTCAGCC
>BQIZ01000255.1 GCA_021604365.1 Nitrospirales bacterium | reverse complement strand
CTACAAACGGTTATCCGGGAGTGACCGGTTAGGGGATTTGGCCTTATTATATGGGGAAACGCTTGACCGTTTTGGATCGCCTCCTGCCGCCATGGAACGACTATTTGAAGTCATGCAAATCAAAGTGTTGGCCAAGGCCCTCCAACTCGAGTTTGTCGAAGTCCGGGGCGGGCTGATGAACCTTCGCTTTCATGAACGGGCCAAACTTCCGGAACAGGGAATTCGTGCTTTGATGGACAGCTGGAAAGATCGTCTGGACTGTCTTTCTCCTCGTGCCTATCGCTTGACTCTTCCCGAACAGGATTGGGCCTCCATGTATCCCATAGCCAATACGGTATTACAAGAACTCTATCAGTCGATGGCCAAAGAGGAAGTGAAACGCTGACATGAAGGGCGTGCGCGAATGCCTGAAAGGCCGCTCTTCACACACGCTCCTCGTCTGGGTAATGGCATGCCTCCTCTTCTTTCCTGGCGTAGGCCTGAGTCTGACCGACCGGATTATTGCGGTGGTGAATAAAGAGGTGATTACCTGGTCCGATCTGGATAAGGAAATACGGGACGAGTACAAGCGCTTGACCGCCAAATATCACGGAGAGGAACTGGACCGCCGATACCACCAAAAACAACGAGAAGTCCTAAATAAACTCATAGATGATCGGCTCCAAATTCAAGAAGCCCAAGCCAAGGGGGTCACCGTCACCCAGGACGAGATTGATGCCGCTTTACGGCGAACCCCTCTGCCACCTACCCAAACCGAAGAAGAATTCGCCCATCAAATGCTCATAAAAAAACTCTTTGACTTCGAGGTTCGCCGAAACGTCGTTGTCGAGGAGGAAGAAATTAAACGGTTTTATGATGCCAATTCAACTCTATTTCTCACGTCCTCACACTACAGACTCAAGCAATGCCTGATAGCCGGAAGGGAAGGATTTGAACGCGAGCGGGCAAAAAAGAAAGCCCAAACCATGTATGCCGCATGGACTCCGAATACCTCGTTAGAAGACCTCGCTACCAGTCATTTCGAGCAAGTGGGTAAATTGGGATGGGTGCGGGAAAACGAATTATTGGACCCTCTGAAGCAGGTAGTCAAGGAAATGAAACCGGGACACATCTCGGCCCCCATTGAAACACTCTTAGGATTTCACCTCGTCATGGTGGAAGAAATTCAGCAACCCCAACCGCTCCCCCTTGAAGCCGTGGAACGAGATATCCGTGGGATGCTGACTAAGCAGCGATCCGAGGAAGCGTATCGGAATTGGTTGGCCGACATAAAACAAAAAGCCTTCATCGATGTGAGGCTTAAATAGAAATGTTCATTTCACCCCTGCTGGTCCAAGACCTTCTCCCATCACGAATCCCTATCATTCTCCATCCTACACCTGGTCTAAGCGCCGATAGGTCTTTTGGGCCAGATTGTAAATCTCAATAAACCCTGCAGACGCATTCTGGTTGAAACTCGCATCCTTATTAAAAGTGGCCAAATTGGCATCAAATAAGGAATAGGGTGATTTCATCGCGACCACATCAGCTTTTCCTTTAAACAGCTTTACTTTCACCGTTCCCTTCACACGCTGGTTGGCGGAATCCTGGAAAGCATGGATGGCATCCATTGACGGATCAAACCATTTAGCCCCATAACAGGTGTACGCCCACTTTTCATCAATGAATTTTTTCAGTTCGTTCAAGTCGCGGGTATTGACAAGTTTTTCCAGATTAAAATGCGCTTTGATGAGGATTTCCGCACCAGGAGCTTCATAGACGCCACGAACCTTCAATCCGACTAAGCGGTCCTCCGTTAAATGCACAATGCCTACCCCATGCCTTGCCCCTACAGCATTGGCGCGTTCAATGACCTGGCAAAGGGACAGTTCTTCACCATTGATTGAACAAGGGATTCCTTTGTTGAACCCAACTTCGACAATTTCCGGTTCATCCGGTGCCTGTTCCGGGGGAATGCACACCTGCAGAAATTTTCGTAAATCAGGAATGCAGGCCGGGTCCTCAATATCCCCTCCCTCATTAGTCGAGCCCCACATATTGTCATCATGCGAAAACAAATACTCTTTATTTTGCTTAATTGGGATATCGTGTTGTTTGGCATAATCAATCTGTTCATCCCGGCCCATACTCCATTCACGAACCGGAGCGATCACTTTCATCGTGGCATCCAATGTCGTGATGTAATTTTCAAAGCGAACCTGGTCATTCCCCTTTCCCGTTGAGCCGTGAGCAATGACTTTGATTCCCCGCTCCTTGGCCACGCGAACGGCAATTTCCGAAAGCGTCACTCGGGCAAGAGGAGTCGAGAGAGGATATCCCCCCTGGTAATCCGCATTGGCTTTAATGGCCCGAGACAGCAGTGTTTCCGCAAATTCTTCCCTGGCGTCAATGACCACCGCCTCCTCAGCACCCAGTTTGATCGCCTTTGCTTTGACCGCTTCAAGATCCTCATGTAATTGGCCTACATCGACTGTCAGTGCCACGATAGAACAGGCATAGGCTTCCTGAATCCATTTGAGCATAATGGAGGTATCCAGTCCTCCCGAGTACAGCAAAACACACTTATCAAACGTTCCCTTTTTGGCTTCGTGAGATGCAATTTTCTGATACGTGATTTTTGATTCCATGCCGTGTTCACCTAAAATAAGGTTGTGTACATTTATTGAGCCCTCACCATGTGTTCAACCGCAAGGACTCGCTTTTTTATTGAATAATAACCCAAGAAGATGAAGGAATTCGATGCTAGACGGTGATATAACGATCGACCACAGCGGCACCCACCGCATCACCCCAGACATTCACTGCGGTTCGAAACCGATCGATCAACCAGTCAACGGCCAAGAGGAGTCCGAGCCCCTCGAGTGGAAGCCCGACAGCTTGAAATACCACGACCATCGTCACAAGCCCGGCTTCAGGGATCCCTGCAGCGCCAATGGCAGACACGGTCGCCACCACAAACAGGACAATAAGCGCCCCTCCACTTAATTCAATCCCCCATGCTTGCGCGATAAACACTGCGGCTACCGCTTCATACAACGCCGATCCATCCATATTGACCGTCGCACCGACTGGAAGAACAAACCGACTTGATCGACTGCTCACTCCGGCACTTTCGACCCCCTCCATTGTCAGAGGCAAGGTCGCAGACGAACTCGCGGTCGCAAACGCACTCGTCAGGGCTGCGCCAAGAGCACGCACATACGTCAAAGGATTCCGTTGACCTCCAAAATGCAAGATGAACCCCAGAATGATTCCTGCATGGATGACCAGTCCCAGTAGTACGGTGATCATGAATAACCCTAAACCAACTAACAGCGCGACAATACCGTCAAGTCCACCGGCACTCGCTAAACGCCCTGCCACCAAGCCAAACACGCCAATGGGACCGATCCACATCACAAGGTGAACCAATTTCATGATCGCCCCGAACACCCCTTCGAAAAACTTGAGCACCAATGTACCATTTTCCCCGACCGTCGTCAGAGCCGCCCCGAATGCCAAAGAAAAGATGACCAATGGCAGCAATTCACCCTCCGAAGCTGCCGCGAATAAATTCGGGGAGAAGAATCCTTTTATGAGATCGAGCCATCCGATGTTCACGGCCGCCTCAACTCCGGAAGGAGCCACCGCTGCGGCGATATCGGCTCCCACTCCAGGTTTAATGAGACTGACCAGGATCATCCCCAGCGCAATGGCCATGCCGGAGGTGATCAAATAGTAAGTGACCGTTGCTCCTCCCAATTTTCCCAACTGGCGAATATCACCCAGAGATCCAACGCCCTGGATTATCGAAGCCACAATCAAGGGCACCACCATCATCCGCAACATCCGGATCCATAACTCACCCAGAATTTCTACATGGCGAGCGACTTCTGGAGCCAGGGCCCCGAGCACCCCGCCAGCCACCGCGCCGGTCACCATGAGGCACACGAGTGGACCATGGCCATTTCCACGATCTGCAGATAGGGGTTGTTTGGTAATGGGACGAACCTGTTTTTAGGGAGGGGAAACGCTACTTGGCCTTTTTGGCTAATTTCTGGCCAGCTACCCCGACAACCAGAGTAGTGGTCTTTGCTTGCCTCACAATGTCATCAAAACTATCGAGGGAAATAATGGGCTAAAGCTTTTGATGCAAGTAAATGAGTGCCCCGGATGGTTCCTCACTAATCTGCCAACCAAGATCCTGATCAGGCTTCAGTTCTTGACCATAGGCAATGGCCGATTCACTGATAAAGGTCTTTCGTTCCCCTGTCAGCGTTGATTGCCTGACCTGGAAAAAAGACATGCTCACCCCTTTCAATCGTAACCGTCCATAGGTCTACAACCAGGTGAAGGCCTGCCCCCAGCCTTCCTTGGCATGTGCGGTCACCTCAGCGATGATTTCGGCCGGAACGGCTTTTGGGTCACCCACCTCCATCTGATTATAGTGAAACGCATAAATATGAGCGGCAAAATGCTCGAAGGTTAATGACGATTCTCCTGGAATTTCCCAATGACCGACCACAGAGGGTTCAACCCCTCTCCCCCAATTTTGACGACCCTCATTATTCGGGTTGAAGAAATAGACGCGAACCTCCCCTTCTTCATCCTCGGCAACACGCTGGATGGAGACGGCGTGATATCCTAAAAAAACCCCGTGGACGTTGGTAATGAGGAGCCCAACCGGATTGGGGTAAACCAAATCATGTCCCCCGTCATACAACGGATGGTGGGTGGCATAAAATAAGCGTAAAAAATCCTCGTACCCGGAGACCGTCTGATTCACGAGATTAATTGAAGTCAGACT
Source organism: Nitrospirales bacterium (assembly GCA_021604365.1). Classification (GTDB taxonomy): domain Bacteria; phylum Nitrospirota; class Nitrospiria; order Nitrospirales; family UBA8639; genus Nitrospira_E. Next base: position 12 of record BQIZ01000255.1, on the reverse strand, counting down.
GGTCGGCACCCA
>BQIZ01000254.1 GCA_021604365.1 Nitrospirales bacterium | reverse complement strand
GTCAGCCATGAAGCGGTGGTGGAAGCCGCCGTCATCGGCAAACCGCATCAGACCGCCGGGGAACAGATCAAAGCCTTTGTCATCCTCAAGCAAGGGCAGGAGGAAACGCCGGATCTCATTAAAGGTTTGCAGGACCATGTCATACAGGAATTGGGCAAGATCGCCGTCCCCAGGGAAATTGAAATTGTCCCGTCGCTTCCCAAAACCCGTTCAGGCAAAATCATGCGCCGCGTCCTAAAGGCCAAGGAACTGGGACAGGACCCAGGTGACATTTCAACTCTTAAAGAATAGGAAAAAATGTATGGGAAAAACGAAGTCCGCTTGGTGGGATAAAATCAGGAATGCTATTGACCTAATCGCTCTTTGAGCTGACGGACATCAAGTTTATCTTTCCCCCCCCCGGTGGCCTCTTTATTTTGGATAAGGTGACCTTTGGATAAGAAGGGAATCATGAGGCCTTCCAACTCGACCTGTTCTTTGTCTTTATCGGCTTCAACAAAGTCAAGTCCGTCAATACTGGTGAGAAAGTCTATTCGCCTTGGGGCGACTCCAATCTGAAAAACAATACTAGGTTCCATAAAGGTTTGAGGAGTTAAGGGGGAAATGGGTGCCCGGAATGCTATCAAAGGATCGTAGATTCGCCTTGAATTCCCATTCAAACATTCAACCCAGATATCGACTCTCCCGTCGCTCGGGGATATCCATAAACCCCAAAATCATAAGCCCAAACCATTAGGAATTTAACCCTGTTGGCGAGTAAGAGAGACAACATTTCTTTGTAGTCTTCGTTGAACATGCTCAGAATCCAACAGGCTCCACATTTCCGACGTCAAATCCCAGATCATGAGAAATCGTTCCGCGGGCAATGCCTGAACGAAATCAACATCAGGATCGGATAATTGTTTTAGCACCACATGACGCCGATTCATTTTCATAAGAGAAATTATACCCGATAGAAAAAATTAACCATAGAGAAACCCGAAAAGATTTAAGATTTTCATGATGGTTCTCTCTTGTTTTAAATTACCATCCCCGTCGTCTATATGGTCGGCGATGTCTGCCATAAAGATGAAGACGGCTACTTGTGGTTATGGGCCGGACGGATAATGTTGTAAAAGTCGCCGGGAACCGGATCGGTACCGCTGAGGTCGAAAGTGCGCTAGTCAGCCATGAGATGGTGGTGGAAGCTGTGGTTATCGCCAAACCGCATCCGACTGCCGGAGAACAAATTAAAGCTTTTAATCAAAGCTTTTGTAGTTTTGAAATAAGGTCAGCAGGATACGGCCGATCCCATCAAAAGTTTGCAGGAGCATGTCTGAGAAGAATTGGGTAAGATCGGCGTCCCTCGGGGAATTGAAATCGTCCCGTCGTTCCCCAAACCCCTCCCGACAAAATCATGCGTCGGGTATTGCAGAATAATGACCTGGGCCAGAACTCAGGAAACATTTCCGCACTGGAGGAGTAAGTTCTCTATACTCTTTAATCTTCACACAACACAGTGTCCCTGTAGAGCAACTTACCGCGACCGACACCGGGCATTCTTGTCATCGATCCTGCATTTGGCGACACTCGCTCCGCCAACGTCGAGTGCGTTCACATTCCAGGCACCTCGTTGACGGGGCAGGAAACCAAAAAATCCTTGGACCGAGACCATCATGGCGTGCGTCACCGTCTCGCCGTCAATCACCCTTCCCTCAAGTCCCTTGGTAACAGCTGGAAGCAATTTTGTGCCACTGATGCCTACTACCATCTGAGGTGGTCGACGGCCGGTGAAGCTCAACACCTCACCCACGTGAATATGGGCGGTGAGGACGAGGTCTACCGCCGGCGGCAAGCGGCCCGCCAGGCTTGAGGCAGTCAATGCGTCCTGTGTGGTTACGTTGATATCTTCCACAGCTAAGGGTGGAATCATCTGATTGCCGCACGCATCGGTCTTTGGCTCGGAGACGGTCCTGTGAGCCGGCCGCAATGCCCAGATGGGGCGGTGACTAAGGAGCCAGGTGGGACCCTTGGCGAGCTTCGCGGCTCGTTCGAAATCTTGCGCATAGCGATTGACCACCACGTTCGACGAGAGCGAAGTGTCATCGGCCTGAACGGTATCCATGACGACCAACTGCAGCTCTTCGAACTCCAAGGCATAGGGATCACTGAAATCACTGCAGGCTGCGAACTCAAGGGGGTTGAGAAAACGAACGTACCCCAGTCCTGCGCGCTCACATGTCTCGTGGTCACCCCGTACGAAGACGATGGGGGCCGCCTCGAGCATCGGTATTCCCGGATCGAAGAACTCCGCATTCCAGGTGGCCATTCGCATACCGGGACTGTTGTATGGACTGCCTTGGCAATTCCCGCAACCTTCGGGCACTTCTGCTCGCGATAGATGTAATCTCCCAACTGAATGATCAGATCCGGCTGCCATTCCGCTACACGCTGTGCAACCTTGGCGAACTCCCAATCGTCGGGGTCGCCACAGTTCTGGAAACCGTCGTCGAACGCACTCCCCCCCTTCATGCGACAGCCGGTGTCTCCGACTACCGCGATTCGCCGTGGATTCCGAGAAACCGGGCGAAGCTCACGACCGGCAACTTCGATTCGGTCGGTCCCGTGCGGCACAAGAAGTTCACAGACCAGAACATTAAAATCCGAATTCGGTTCCGCACGCACTTTCATCCGCGCAGGGCGGCCATCGAAGTAGGCGAAGGGGCAATGCTCACCTTCCGTAATGGCGCGCACGATTCCGTGGTGAGGTGGCACAACCTGCACCCACACATTGCGGACTTGTGAGTCAGTATGGGCGGAAGCAGATTCGAGCCCGGCCGAGCCCAGCCACGCGCAGGCCACGAACACCATGAATTGAAAATTCGGCAGGACTGCCCGATTAGGACACCACCACATCCTTTACCTCCAGAAACACCAAGGTAGACACCGATGCCCTAAGGTACCTCTCAATAGAGTTCATTTCAAGATGTACGTCATTGCGAAGATATGCGTATTGAGCATAGGCAACTCAGCGCCGAAAATACCCATCTTTACAATTGGCGGAAATTGACATTGAATCCTAAATAAAAGGAAGGGAATCAAATGGGAAAATTTTTTTGTCAGCAATTGATCTTCCCATCTATGATCGAGAGAAGGTCGTCCATGAATTAAGATATATGGGAATCACGGCAGGCTCTATGTTTCCTGGCCTAGATGGTGCGTGCGAGCAATTGAAGGAGCAAAATTTTGAAATCTAACTAGGGACAAAAGGTCCCTGCATTGCCCTTTTTGACTCGCCGGTGACTTAAATCCAACTTGCCACCACAAACAGATCCAAGAACAAGTTTTTAACCCGCCTTCCGAAACCTAGAAGGTAGAATTACTGAGCTCTCCCCTCAGTGAACCGTCATTCCACATCAGCAAAACTTTCACATCACATCAATGAGAAATTCCCAATTTTTCCTGTTCCCCCGCGTCCCAACGATATTTTCTTTTGCCTGCGGTCGGTGCGCTACAGGCTCTCCCCAATCGACCAACGGATGTAGGAGGTAACAGGGAAAAAGTATTAATCTATCCCTAACAAATTCCGATAAATGGGAGAACCAACGCCCTTGTCTTCCAAAGAAATCGTGAAAGGTTCGTCAATCGCCAAATGAGCTACAGCAAAATAGGAACAAGGAAGGACAACCACCAACCCGTAAAATCTGAGGATTGCATGTACTGTCCGTTGAGAAAGCCTATCTTCTGGCCTATTCTGTTTCTTCTTTTTGTGTTTAGTCCTTTCATTTTTTCTTCCAAAATTTCGAATACATCCTCGAATGCCCAGTTGGAACCGTCCCCACCTGTCCCCAAACAAACCAGGCCTCAAGAGGTGGTCGGTAAGGATTCTTCATATCAACACGTTCAACTCCAGAGCACGACTTCTCAAAAATGAGAAGAAAAGCTTTGTAAGTTAAAAAGAATTTCAGAAAACCCCTGACATTTCAAGCCTCAAGTTGTCTTGTAGATTTTTTACGAATGCCAGTCCTAATTTGGCAGTTTTCAACTCTTCTTCCATGTGTTGTCTCTATCCACACAATGGCCCTAACCATCGGTACAGTTTAAGTGTTTACTAGAAAATTTTTTCTTATGAAAGACTGCAAACCCATTTCTGGCATGCCTTGTAACGAGGTCGAACCCTCTTTCCTGATGTGGCCACTGTTTATGGCAAGTAACTGTGTAGTAACCCCATGCACTCGACTGAGTTTTTTATAGCGGCATGGCCCCTTTTTTTTCTATTGATTCGACCACGTCAAAGAATTTTCCCTATACTCTCGCCGGAACCAGAAGGGATCCACACCTGAACCCTCTCTTTTACCACTAGCAGTGAAGCAGCAACCCGATGGGAACTATTTCTTCACTTCCCAGATCGAGTTCACAAAGTGGTTGTTGGCATCAAAGAGATGCGTCACGATCTGACACCCATTCTTTTCAGCTAACATTTCAATCTCTAATTGCGTGTATTTATAGGAATGCTCGGTTTGCATCGGTTCCCATGCCTCAAAATGAAACTCCTTATCTAGTGTCTCAATGGACACAACCTGCTCACGCGTACTGTACACAAAGCTTTCGACCGCATGAGATTGTGGATTATACTGGCCCTGTTGGACATACCGTTCTTTCACAAAATTTGCCCCTAGTTTCTGATTGATGACATCAAGAAGATGCAGATTGAATCTTTCGAAGATTCCTGTTGAATCATTATAGGCTGCATACAGGGTCTTCGGATGCTTCATGAGATCGAACCCGATCATGATATAGTCCCCTGCATTCAAACATTCCCGC
>BQIZ01000253.1 GCA_021604365.1 Nitrospirales bacterium | reverse complement strand
TTTTCCGGATTGTTCATGAAATTCTTCTTCCGCGATCGTCAGCTCACTTTCCGCTAAACTGTAGAGATCCGGCGCAAAGACCAAGGCTCCCTCTCTCCTGGCATTTCCCACTGCCTGACGGGCTGCCTGCAATTCGTGGATCGGTGCTTCCTGACAGCCGATCATCAGAATATACAAGCCGAACAAGACCACATACAGTCCCGCAGAGGAGAGTCTCCAAGCCCTCGCAACACATTTCCTGCTCAGGGGGTTCTCTTCTAACAAAATGGACCTTGTTTTTGAAAAAATTTGAGAAAGCCGGAAGTGCTTCTCTTTGCAATCAAAGTCTGATAGAGCAAATCCTAGGCCAATGGTGAATGTAGAGAACTGTTGGTAGATGCCCGATTTTTCGGTTGTTTTTCAGGAGAGGCTTTCCGTGTGCGAGACAGCTTGGCTCTTGCTTGGAATCTTTGTCCCGGTCTGCAGTTTCAAGGGGAAGTCGGCCCGGGGGTGGATATGATTATATTTCACCAAAGACAGTCCGTTTGCCATGGGGACGGTATACCAGGAGAAGATTGAGGTCGGGGAACCGGGCGGTACCTTTGCCTTGGCATTTCCTACCAGGGGTGAAGTCAATCATTCAAAGTGACCTACTTTACACGAGTCAAACGGTATTCTCTCCTGTTTAGAGGAGATGGGTTGATCCTCAAGAAGGCTCGCGATGAATGATTAACCGGTCCAATCACCCATGATGGATCTGCGATTGGTTGGTCTCACGCTCAAGCATCACCGCGGATAGAGGTGATGCCCTGGGTGTGCCGGGCATGTGCCGATGGTGTCCCGGGTAAGCTTGCGGGGATACAGTCATTTCATAGTTGCGGAAGACTCCAGATGTTGGACCGGTTTACGGAATGGTACAAAATACCGTTCTTCCGGGAAAAATTTGGGGAGGGAAGGGGACCAGGGTGATTGAATATAATTTCTTTTCATTCATCCATTCATTTTCCTACTCAAGGGGGAACCGCGCATGAGTACCTATTTTCGCCACCTCTACCGTTTCATCATAGGATTTTGGATTCCACAGACATCCCCCCTCTGTCCTGAGCCTGTACCCGTTGCAGGAGAGGAGACCTGTGATAGCCGCAAGCCGCCGCATCCCTGCCATGCCATACAAAGCTTGTGTGTCGCCATGCTTATTGGCGGATTTCTCTCGGGATGTATTACCGATGCCACTACTGATTTGACCAAAGCTCCTTTTGATGCTACCACCGAGCTCACGGACGCTTCGACAGATTCGATTACCAGACTGACCGATGGAACCAGTCAAGCGACGACCGATCTCACCGAGCCCACCAGAGAATTCCTCTCCAGCACGACACCGGGGGCTTGGTTCAATGCAGATGGCATGCTCAATGCTGACCATAAAAGGATCGCGTTTGTGGTCGTCAACTTTGATAATTTGCAAGAGGATATCGCCAGGGGATCCGGAGAATATCTGGTTTCGCTTTCGATGTTAATGGGTGTCCCCCCGGATTCCCGAGACCGGTTTTTACAATCCGCGCAACGGCAACATGCCTATATTTTTGATGAGAGCCAATCCAGGCCGGAATCATTTAGACGTCTGATCAAGACTCTACAGGTGACGTCACCCTACTCGTAAAGAACGGTCGGATCAGCCGGCCTTTGGTCTGTGGTGTGCCTCCTGCATGCTGTTGATCAAGGCCGGTATCGATTTCGTTCCTTTTGCTCCTCGTTTTCATTCCGCGCAATGAGGGGCATACTATAATTTTCGATGTTCATTATCGGGTAGCAGAATAAATGAATAGATTCCCCCTAGGCACCCCTCTTCAGGTTAACCGAATAGCCTGATGCGCAAATCAATTGGCCGATCTTCTCTTACCCCTGCGAATTAAAGCGCCCACCTGGGGACTCCGTCGCCCCGATTCCATGTGGCCGACCTGATTCATCAAATGGTGCGGGATTGAGGTACGAATGGTACCGGCCTACCCAAAACCCCATGTGAGGATATGCCAAAAACCATGATCGACAAGGCAACGATTCACTCCAAGGGTGGTTTGGCCGTCCAGTCCCACGGAGGGTTGATTTTAGCCTAGGCCATGCGAGAATCAGTGTGGACGATCTGTGAAACCACATTCGGGCTCTCGGTCGTCGCGAGGCTACCGCGATGGAGGCCTCTTTCCGGCATATAGGGCAAGTTGGCATGGGCAAAGACGATGCCCTGTCCCTGACACCTTCACCGGAAGGTCTTTGTGGACGACAATATTCTTGCATTTTCCTTTGCCAATTAGCCTGAATTTTCAGAGCTTTCTCTTCCTCAGCGGTTATCCATCGTGATTCTGCGCATTAGTGTTTTTATGCCCCGGGAAGGGTGACTTTTTTAGGTAGGTTTGGGTAAGGTATGCCCACTGGGCAAAGGGAAACAACGATCACTTCCATCAAGCTGATCGGAGGCGGCTCATCTCCCTTGATGTCGACTACACTTACCTCATAGCGGAGACAGGATGAAGCATGTAACAGGTTGTCTGATGATTCTGGTCTGTGTTGGTCTGGCAGGGCTACGGGATGCCACCTTTGTTTCCGGTCATACACTCCCGGGCGCCGTCGTTGTCGCCTTAGCCTCGGTTGAGAATTCTGAACAAAACCTCCGGGACAATGATAGCAATACCTTGACTCCCTTCGACCAGTCCAAAGGCAGTGAGGAGGATGTGGAAATGACCCGGCGTATTCGGCAGGCCCTTATGGCCGATACCACATTATCCATGAACGCCCATAATATTAAGATTGTCACGTTGAATGGAAAAGCCACCCTACGCGGACCGGTGGATACTCAGGATGAGCGAAGGCGGATTTTGAAAATCGCCACGTTAATTGTCGGCCTGAACAATGTCATAAATCTGCTTGAAGTGGTAAACGATTAAATAACCTCTTTATCCCCCGGAAAAGGAGTGCGTGATGGCTAAAGCCGTATTTTGTATTGCGACAACTTTTTTGCAAGCCGAGGAAATTGTCGACAAACTCAAAAATGCAGGATTTGCGAGTACGGATATCTCTGTGCTTTTTCCGGACACCCATGGGGCCAAGGATTTAGCACACGAAAAGCACACGAAGGCTCCGGAGGGGGCTGTCACGGGAGCCGGAGCCGGCGGGGTGTTGGGCGGGGCTCTTGGTTGGTTGGTGGGGATCGGGGCAGTGGCGCTGCCGGGCATTGGTCCGTTTGTAGCTGCCGGTCCGATTATGGCCGCGTTGGGGGGAGTGGCAGTGGGAGCTACGGTGGGAGGCCTGACCGGCGGGCTTGTCGGCATGGGTATCCCGGAGTATGAAGCCAAGCTCTATGAAGGGAAGATGAAAGAAGGCAAAATCCTGATCTCGGTGCATTCAGAAAATCCAGATACTACGGATTGTGCCAAAACGATCTTTAAAGATGAGAATGCAGAGGATATTGCGATTTCGGACGAAGCCGCAGTCAAATCATAAAAACGGGTAAGGACAGAAACGGGTGATTCGCCGGGAGGTGTGTCGGAAACCTTTTGACACTCTCGTTTTCAGAGCCCATCCTTACCATGGAAATGGCAGGGCAGGGTCCTGCAGTCCGCCCAAAGGGGAATTCCGGAGTATTATTCTCGACGTTCCTTATCGGGTGCTAGAAAAAATAAATAAATTCCTCTATCCACCACCTTCAGGTCGGTCACCCATGTAGTTGTTCTCAACAGTGGGGGACCGTTGTTTGAGCCGGGCGAGTCGGGCCGCCTCCCCTTGGATCCACGGCGGTTCGATTCCATCAGCCCGACCGAGGTGGATATGGTTTTGGGTCCTTTGCCCGAATCAAACGGCCTGCTCTGAGCGAAGTCGAAGGGACCTCGGCTGCCAGCCGAAATCCGGCATCCCTCAATACTTCATACTAGGACGCCTGAAATCATCGGGTCTTCATCATCCTGCAGCAAGTCATCATCCGGCGCTTCTCATCCCCTCGCACCCTCTTAAAGAAAAATTCCCATACTCCAATCCTTTACCTATTCAGACTCAGCCTCGGTTCTGCTCATGGCCCCGTAGGTCAGATCACATGAATAGACACCATTCATCAGGGTGGGCAGGCAGGACAGGGGAGGAATGCCAGGCTGGCCGGTCTGCTGCATCAATGAAATCGATCAACGACACCCGACCCTTTACACCTCCATGCTACAAATCCTCATCTGGCATTCCGACAGGGGTTTTTCCTGCTGTCCCATTCCCAATGGCGTTCTAATCCCCTAAGATCGAGATTACCTCATCTGGAACAACAGGAAGATCAATCGAGCCTCTTGATGCAAAAGTTTAAACATCTCCTCCTATTTAGTGCCAGCGTGTTTCTCATATCCCTGGGGTACTTCCTCTCCATCTATCCGAATCGACCTGAGGATCCGGAGCACGAAACGTTCCTACGCGAAATGGGCGAAGTCTTCGGGACCCTCGGCGTCTGGGCACTGGTCATTATTTATGGAAGAACATTGGTGAAATTGACGGTTGGGCAGGGTGGGCTTGCGCAACGACTTGTCCCGGACGAGTATGACGTGTCGGCGATCCCCCCATTCAAAACCCTTCTCAATTTTTTAAATAGCACGCACGTCTATGTGGGGACTGCCGCCATTGCGGCCATCCTCTTGCACATCGCGATGGTCGGCCTGCATGCAGACATTTTATTTTTCCCAGCCGTCCTGGCTCTGATGCTGTGGCAAGGCGTGTTTGGGTTTTTCCTCACATGGCGATTTTCTCCGCAGGAGTTGAAAAAGGTTTCCTATGTCGTGCATGCCCAATTTGTGACCGGAATCATGATCGGCATCTTTTCGGTGTTCGGGCATCTGCTGCTCGACGATTAGTCGTTCAGGGGGAA
>BQIZ01000252.1 GCA_021604365.1 Nitrospirales bacterium | reverse complement strand
GTTCGAAAGGCCACATCCCAATGGGGGAGCGCAGAGGGGGAGAGGGCTTTGAATTCCGTTCCCACCATAAGGACCCAGGCATCTCCATAGTCGCGGGGATTTTGGATGGCAGCTCCATTAGAGAGTTGCAGATTGAGGTCTTTGAACCCTGACCAATCCGCATAATCGAGATCGACTTCGACCTTCCACTCGTGTTGAGCGTTCCGAATAGGCCATGCGGCGATGGCCCACGTGTAAATATCGGGGAGCTCAATGTTTGTGGCGGCACCGGCGAGTCGGGTTCCTCCGGCTAAAAAATCTCCTTTGAGGTCCAAATTGGGTCCGTTGCGATAGACAAATGCGAGGTTGACGAGCGGATGACCGTCCTGATTGCGGAAAGGTGTCCAGAGGACACTGGCGTTAAATCCCAAGGCGGTGTCGGACCCGTTCGCTTCAAGGCCTGTTCCAGCGGGTATACCAAACGCATTGCCTGGTGCCGCATTCTGTTGGAGTTCTGCCTGACCTTCTCCAAGAAAGCTGGCAAATGTATAAATATCCAGCCCGCCTCCAACAGCGATATAGTCGTTGACCTTGTAGGCGAGAGTAGGCTTGATATCAATAAGGGGAAGGGACGCACTCGTGAGTACGGGAGAAATCAGGCTATCATCTGGGTAATCGACTTTCAGGGCATACGGGGTGGTCACCCCGATTCCTACGGTCCAATTCTGGAGGTTGTCGAAGCCTAAGGCAGGGAGATTCGCGGTGAGAAACAAGGTGCTGGGTGGGGGATTGGCGACGGTCCCACCAACCCCACCCTTCACGTGTGGTCCCAGGTCGCTTTTAAATCGAACCGTACCTCCGATTAAGAGGGTCCCTGCATAAAATTGGATGCCTTTCAATTGGGTCATGCCTGCTGGGTTATAGTGAAGGGCGGACGCATCATCGGCTTGGGCGGTGAAGGCAGCGCCTTGGCCCGTAGCCGAAGCGCCATGATCGAGGATACGAAATCCTTCAGCACGTATTGCCTGGGGACTGATGAAAGTATTGAGGAGCCCAAGGAAGAGGCAAAAAACCACAAGCCGGCAATAGATCAATGTCGTCACGTCTCCTCCTTGAGAACGGAAACCGATCAGAAATTCCGGGAAAGTCTATGAAAAACAAGAGAAGATAGCAATCTTGATCAGGGATGAGCAATGAGTAAAATAGCGAAAAGTGATGCCTCCTGACCGGTGATCGCGGCTTTCCTCTCTATTTTGAGAAGAAGTTCGATGCATGCAGGGGGTTTTTGTTCACGAAATCGGGTGGGTAAATGTTGAAAAGGAGAATGGCATGCGGGTAAAAAAACTGTTGCATACGCGAATGCGGGTGAGTGACATGGAGCAGACGCTGGGCTTTTATCGAGACGTCTTAGGACTGGAAGTTGTGGAGCAGAAGGTGTCGCCACGGGGTTCGCATCTGGCATTTTTGGCTGTCCCCAATAGCGAGGAACTGATTGAGTTGTGCAGTTTTCCGAGTAGCGGGGCTGTCAAGGTTCAGGAGGATCTTGTGCATTTGGCCTTTGAGGTAGAGGATTTGGAGCAGACGATTCAGGAACTCCAAGCCAAAGGGGTGCCGATTACGGATGGCCCCACTCAATCCTCATCCGGCAGCCGGTTTATTTTTATCGATGCGCCGGATGGCTATGAAATTGAGTTGATAGAAAGACCAGCGGGAGTCGCCATCGTCTGACCATCAAGTGGCAAGGTAAGATAAGTAATGACAAATGCAGACACACGTACTCCTCAGATCCTCTCTGAGCAACCAGGCCGCTTGAGCGGAATATTGAATAATCTTCCCAAGCAACCAGGGGTCTATCTCTTTAAGGATCGACGGGGCGACATTATCTATATTGGAAAAGCCGCCGTGTTATCCGACCGGGTGCGATCGTATTTTCAGCATGGGGCCGATCTGACACCTAAAAGCCGGGTATTGTATTCGCAGATCGCGGATATGGAAACCATCATCACTCACTCGGAATTCGAAGCCCTTCTGTTAGAAAGCAATCTGATCAAGCGTCATCGTCCCCGGTTTAATGTGGTCCTTCGGGACGATAAACAATATCCCTATCTCCGGTTGCCGATTCAGGACGATTTTCCGAGGTTGTCTATAGTCCGTCGTGTCAAACAGGACAAGGCGTTATATTTTGGCCCGTATGTTCCTACAGGGGCCATGCGTGACACGCTGAAAGTGATTCGCAAGGTTTTCCCCCTGGCCACCTGCAAAATCGACATAAATGGGACCGCTGAGCGGGCCTGCCTGGAATTTGAAATCAAGCGATGCATGGCCCCCTGCACGGGAAATCAGACGAAGGAGGACTATCATCAGATTGTGAAGCAGGTACGTTGGTTTTTAGAGGGACGGGACACCGAATTGCTTGAGTCGTTGCGGTCAGGCATGCAGGAAGCGGCAGAGCGGGAAGAGTATGAAGAAGCCGCGCGTCTTCGTGATCAGATAGGGAACATTGAACGGATGTTGGCCAAACAACGGGTAGCGCAAATCACCGCACGGGAACAGGATATCATGGGATTGGCGAGACTTGGTGGAGCAGCGGATGTGCAGATACTGTTTGTGCGAGGCGGCTTGTTAATCGGCCGTCGGGATTTCTTCTGGTCCGACGCTCACGGTGTCACTGATGAAGAATTGGTGCGGTCGACGCTTGAACAGTTTTATGCCAAATCAGTTTTTCCCCCCAAAGAAATTTTGCTTCCCGTGGGTTTTGATGATCTATCGCTAGTCCAGCGCTGGTTATCCGAGAAAAAAGAGAAAACCGTTCGCGTCCTGGTTCCGGAACGGGGAACGAAATATGATTTGCTCCAGCTCGCACAGGAAAATGCCGCAGTGGCTCTCAAGGAACATCTTCGAGTGCAAACCGAATCCAGTGAGGCGGTGGAAGAGCTTCAGACGATCCTGGGGTTACCACAGATTCCAACTCGCATTGAATGCTTTGATATTTCCAATACCATGGGAACCCATTCAGTCGCCTCCATGGTGGTCTGGGAACAGGGCAGAATGAAGAAGTCAGACTATCGGCGATTTCGCATTAAAACGGTAGAAGGTGCCAACGACTTCGCCAGTATGCATGAAGTGGTGAAACGCCGATACGGCGGATCGTTGGCTAACAAGCCAGGAAAAACGTTGCCGGAGCCCAACCTGGTCGTGATCGATGGTGGAGCCGGACAATTGGCCGCGGCCATGGAAGCCATGGCGGAAGTTGGACTTTCGCATGTCTCCATCTGCGGCCTCGCCAAAGCGAAGGGTGAAAAAGACGAACGGATTTTTCTGCCAGGTCACAAGACTCCCATTATCCTGCCCCTCAAATCCCCCGCCACACGGTTGGTCCAAACCATCCGAGATGAAGCGCATAGGTTTGCGATCACCTTTCACCGCAAATTGCGTGGCGACGCCATGATTCCCATTCATCCACTTGGTTCCTCAAAGCCTTCGAAGGTGATATCCTAATCATCCGCCAGACTGCTGTATTGCGTCGTCACTGGTTGTCGGATGCCCACCAATCCTCGCAAAAGGTGATCTGGGACCTCTTCGAAAACACTTGCGGACAGATCGAACTGCTGCGTGGGAATCTTGTTTGGGGCAAGTGGGTTTTTCGTTTCCTTGAAAAAATTGAGCTGGCTGTGATGAGCAGGATGGGAATAGGTATTTGCTTGAGGTTGTATTGTCCTGTTGTCCGTTTTCCGACGAATACGAGGCTTCTTCTCCTGAGTGAAAGATTTAAGGTCTCTGATAGGTCCACCGAAGGATACACACATCACGTATGAAGAGGAGGTGTGACGGATGCAATGCCCTCGATGTCAGGGGACCATGATAGTCGATCACTTTGTAGATATGGCTACGAGTGGGGAGATTTGGATGCCTGGTTGGCGGTGTCTGATGTGTGGAGAAATCGTTGATCCGCTCATTGAGCATCATCGTCAACTGCAGCGTGAACATCAGGAAGTGGTTGGCGCCATTTCCGGATCAACCGCTCGCCCTCCCTCACCCGTTTCCGTGAAGTCGCGCAAGGCGAACAAGCGGTCCTTCTAACCTGTCTGTTTTTCCACTTTTCCCTGTGCATTTATTCGCGATCCTATGGTCTGCATGGCCTCCTTGCAAGTTGCTTGTGGGGTGGGGTTCTCTATGCTAGATTCCTCAGGATGCTGTTGAAAAAGCAGCGTTTCCCAACGTCAAATCTAGAGGCAATGATCCTTTCAGTTTCCAAATTTCTTTATTCAATTTGACGAGGGAATACTTTTACCTATTCCGACATTCCCACAAATGTGACGAGGAAGCAGGGATGTAATTGTGGCGCATCATCGAGGCGACCACCGAATCTTCTTTTATAAGGCATAAGTATGGCACATACCTACGATCATCAGACCGTTGAAGCAAAATGGCAGGCATATTGGGATCACTCCGGGACTTTTCAGGTTCAGGAAGATCCGGATAAGCCCAAATATTATTGCTTGGAGATGTTTCCTTATCCCTCTGGTCGCATTCATATGGGCCATGTGCGTGTGTATGCCATCGGGGATGTCGTGGCCCGCTATAAGACAATGCGTGGATATAACGTGTTGCATCCGATGGGATGGGATGCTTTCGGTTTGCCGGCAGAGAATGCCGCAATTGAGAAAGGGGTGCACCCCAACGTTTGGACTCAAGAGAATGTGGCCTATATGAAGAGGCAACTTCAACGGATGGGTCTGTCCTATGATTGGGATCGGGAGGTGAACACCTCCCAGCCCGAGTATTACCGCTGGAATCAATGGATCTTTGTGAAAATGGTTGAGCGTGGATTGGCGTATCGGAAACGCTCGGCAGTGAATTGGTGTCTTTCTTGTGAAACGGTCTTGGCGAATGAGCAGGTC
>BQIZ01000251.1 GCA_021604365.1 Nitrospirales bacterium | reverse complement strand
TTGATATTCCACTTCAACCGGAGGCTTTAGTCCCAACACCGTGCGCCGCATGATGCCGAAACGGATCATCTTTCGCCATCGTTCATTCATCACTTTGGCCGATAAACCGGGACAGGCCCGGAGCACCATACCAGGGCGATTATGCCCCTCGGCACAAAGCTGGAGTAAGCGGACAGACCACTTACAGCCCACAATACTCTCCACCATCGAGGCCACAGGAATTTCCTTGCCATCCTGCAACTCCGACTGCACGCCGATTGACCGATCGTCCTGAACCATTCAGTCACCCCCTTACCAAAAAGTGCCTTCTTGAGAGACTCTTGCAGGCTTAGTATCTTGGATGAAAGACCAATACTCAACCATCATCAACGAAGGAGACTTTTGATGAAAATCCAGCTAGCTCCAGAATGGCAATCCACAGACTGGTTCAATACCCCCGAGCCTCTCAGCCTGTCCGGGCTTCGGGGGCAAGTCGTGCTTCTTCATGCATTTCAGATGCTCTGCCCCGGCTGCGTGTCGCATGGCCTGCCACAAGCTCAGCGCATCGCCAAGCTCTTTCCCGACGTCCGGGTCATCGGGTTGCATACGGTATTCGAGCACCATGAGGCTATGGGGTTGTCGTCGTTACGCGCGTTTCTGCATGAGTACCGCATTCGTTTTCCGGTTGCAGTCGACGTGCCAGGACCGGATGGCGATCCGCTTCCCCGAACCATGCGAGCGTATGCAATGAGGGGAACTCCAACCACAGTGTTGATTAACGCACAAGGCGGATTGCACCGACAGGTGTTCGGAGTGCATGACGACCTCCTTCTCGGAGCGGAAATCGGATTGTTACGGGCACAAACCGCATTATCTCCAAAGCCTCAGGACACACCTTCGGTCGCACCGGTTCCTCTATGCGGAGACGACTCTTGTGCGGTCGGATAGCATGCGTGAGGGCAATGGTTCGCTGTGATGACTGGACACCGAGAATTCACTGCCCCGATGAGCCAGCCTTCTTTCGGCAGAAGAGCGTCCGGAAAACTCTGTTTTCAAATGTTCATTTAGAGTAATGGTTCGCTGGTGAGAAGAGAAAAACCGCCATGGTCCAGAACGACAGTCCACTGGGTCATGGCTTCGGGAAGTTGTCCGCGAAGCTGAGTTTGGATGATGGCCATTTTTCGGCCGGGAGCGGCGAGGTGTTGGGGGAGTTCTTCGTCATGCACCCCAAGAAAGTACACTTTGCGTTTTGCATAGAAACTAAGGGAGGGGCGCTTCCGGCCAAATTGAATCAATCGGTCATCCGGGCGCAAGTTATAGCCTGCAATGACGGCTAACTCCTGAGGTGGTCCGATGAAATACTGTTGGTAAATCGAGAGTCCTCCTCGCGCGACCAATACCGTAAAGATCAGCATCATCCCGCATCCCACCAAAAAGGCCAGATGGCGCTTGGTGTCAGATCGCATGCACTGACGCATGAGCATGGTTCCTAGTACCAAGACGAGGCCTACCAGCGCCGGAAACCACGCCAGGTCTACGTTGACCGCAGCAGGGAATTCTTTGGCAATTTGCTTCATGAACAACTGAAAGACCGCCGGCACAAACATCATCGCGATACCCAGGAGGTATCCCACCCCGATGAGGACTCGAGTGGAAGCGGTCAGTCCAACCGGAGCTTCCTCTGTCAAGAAACGCTTCCACCACAGAGCAACCAGCAGGGCTGCCGCCGGAAACAGAGGATAGATGTAATGGGGCAGGCGCGTGGCCGAGAGGGTAAAGAACAGCAACAATCCCACCACCCAGAGGCTCAGGAAACACTCTAAATGTTGCTCTTGCGTGGCAAGGCCTTCTCCCTGCCAGAACGCTTTCCAGCGTTTTACCGTGTCATACATTATGGAAAAGAGAAAGGCACTCCATGGGAAAAATCCAACCAACAACACCGGCACATAAAATAAGAGCGTCCCTCCATGACCTTCCATGGGATTCATGAACCGGCCGGTGGTATTAGCCTGTGCCGCGGCCCAATAGGCATCCCCATGTATTTGAAACATCATCACATACCAGGGAGCCGCGACAGCGGCAACTACAACGATCCCGACAAGGGGATAGCCCCGTTGCCAGAATATTCCCCATTGGCGCGTCAACGTCAGATAGGGAATCACCCCCACCAGCGGAATGATAATGCCCACGGGCCCCTTGACCAACATGCCGCATCCCATAGCCAGATAAAAGATGGCGAACAGCCAGCGCTTGGTCTGTTCATGATGGAGCGCGTGCCAAAAGCTATAGCCGGCCAATGTGGTGAACACGACCAATTCCGGATCGGTCAGCACCATGCGATTGATGCCCAAAAACTCCAAATTCAGCAGCAACATGCACGACGCGAAAATGGCCACGGTTGGGCCAGCCCACCTTCGAACAAACACATATTGAAGGAACAGGAGACAGAGGCCTGATAAAGCCGAAGGCAGCCGCGCGGCAAATTCATTAATGCCAAACAGGGCATAGGACCCGCTGATGAGCCAATACACAAAGGCCGGTTTGGCATAGCGAGGTTCATAGTTCAGAGTAGGGGAAATCCAATCACCGGTCTCCAGCATTTCCCTTGCCGCTTCCGCATTGCTCCCCTCATCCCGGTCCGTCAACCCGAGTGCTCCCAGATCCGGACCAAGGAGCCATCCGCCCTCTACTCCCAATAGCCAGGTAGCCAGGAGCAGTAAACACACCAGATGGAAAAGAGGCGATTGCGTTATTGAAGAGCGGAGAAAGGACGGAAAGCGAGTGTGAGAGCTATCCACTCACGACTCGCTTATTGGCTTGATGGAGCAGCATGATATTGCGGACATACACCACGGTGCCGACGCTTTGGCCGGCCATGAATACCAGGTCGGCAATATGAATGGCGTAGGTGAGTACAATCACACTCCCAACCAGGCTCATATACCAGAACGACATGGGAATCTGGCTTTCCTCGTTGCGTTCCGACACCACCCATTGCACCAGCCAGCGTGAGAAAAAAATGCCCTGCCCCAAAAACCCGAAACCGATCCAGAGGAGTTCCTCAAACGACATGGCCATGAGTTTATCTGTGAATGATTCGAACATCGTCAGCAACAGGGAATGAATCGCCAAAAGGGTTCCATCCATTCAGAACCCTCTGATCGCATGATAGATTTGTGGTGCCTCAATGGTTTCCAGCAGGTGGTCACTTCAAGAATGCTACAGTTCGGATTTCCCGGTAGGATGGCTCCCCTTCATGGTGTAGTTCAAGCAGCGTTTTTGCATCCACCTGACTGCGAAGAGATCATACAGACCGGCAAACAGCCTGTTGCCAATTCCGTATTTTGACGTCCCATGGGCTCTTGGAAAATGCTGGACGGGGATTTCAGTCACCGTAAACCCGTACATTTGCGCCAACGCCGGGTAAAATCGGTGCATGTTTTTAAATGGAGGAAGTCGTTTGACCACGGCCTGCCTAAAGACTTTCAATGAACAGCCGGTATCTGAAATGCCATCATGCACCGCCCAATTGCGAACCTGATTGGCAATTTTTGACGACCACCGACGGACCAGACTGTCATGTCTGGCTTGTCGTCGCCCACACACTAAATCATAACGTTCCACAAAAGGGAGAAGTTTAGCAAAGTCATTCGGGTCATACTGCAGATCACCGTCCATGGTGGCAACAAGTTCTCCCCTGGCCTCCCGAAAGCCTGCATCAAATGCCGCCGTTTGCCCATGATTCCGGTCTAAATGGATCACCCGTATCGGAGGAAACTGTGCGGTTAATTGATCCAGCAAGGGTCCACTCCCGTCCACACTCCCATCATCCACAAACACGAGTTCAAACGCCTCTGCACCACTTTCAGGCCTGGACTCAAAAAACTTGAGCAATTGGCTCGCCAAGAGCGGGATGTTCTCCCGCTCATCTTTAATGGGAATGACAATGGAAATCCAATGGCGCGGCGGGTGGAGGCTCATGAATCGTTCAGACTATGCCACAAATAGCAAAGTTATGATGGGAGACACGTTGCAGACCCTCCTACCCAGCAGGCATTTTACTGAATATCAAAAAAACCGGTCAAACGGCCGTTCCACTCGAGTTGCCCTTCCCGACCTTCGGTGATCTTCATGCTGAACTCCCAACCTACGACTGCGGAAAGTTGACCAAGGAAACGGCCTTTTGTAAGGTGGAGGACATTATTTAGGAGGAACATTCATGCAAGAAGACATTTTGCAAGCCTATTTGGAAATAGAGCAAGCGATGCAGCGCTATTCCATGTTATTACAGGATCACGTGAGCCACCTCGGAACTCAGACCGATGAGGAATCCAAAAACCGGTTCCATAGAATGAAGGCCGGGTCAAAGGCCATGAGAGACAGCAGTCAGATTTATCTCTCCTATGCAAAATATGTAGCGTATGGAATGCCCGAGGGTGAGGAGCTGGCTGAAGAGGAGGACTTACAAGCCTAGCGAGCCTTCGTACTGCCCAATCGACTCTCCCCTATGAACTGATCGAGGAGACCAAGAAACCCTTTCTGCTGAAAAGAAAACATGGTCGGGGCGAGAGGATTTGAACCTCCGACCTCTCGCACCCCAAGCGAGTGCGCTACCGGGCTGCGCTACGCCCCGACATTAACCTGACCAGTCGTATTCCCATCCGTCGTCATTGGTCAAAACCTACACCGTCGTTCGCCCCAAAATTTTCAGAATACCTTGCAGTTCCACCTTCGCTTTTTCCACTCGGTCTTTTGGGACTTGCACGGCTTTTTCTGAACGTTTTTTGCGATACCAATATCGCTTCAGGCCCGCAATCGTATACCCTTCATCATAGAGCATTCGTTTAATTTCAAAGACCGTTTCAATGTCGGCTTTCGAATAAACCCGATGTTTGCCCTGACTTTTCTTCGGTTTAAGAAAAATGAAT
>BQIZ01000250.1 GCA_021604365.1 Nitrospirales bacterium | reverse complement strand
TCCAGGGCCAGGTCTCCCCTGGCCACCATCGCCCCGTCTGCCGCATCCAGGATTTCATCAAGACATGTCAGGGCTTCAGGCCTTTCAATTTTGGCAATGAGAGGAATCACCGCTGATCGATCAGCCAAAGCCCTTTGGAGTGTGAAAATATCCTGCGCACTTCGAACAAACGAGAGGGCGATATAATCGGCTTCAATGTCGATGGCCACTTGAAGATCGTCGGCGTCTTTCTGCGTAAACCCAGGAATTTCGAGCGGGAGGCCAGGGAAATTGACCCCTTTATGTGAAGTGACCTTGCCACCCACCAGGACTTTGCAGATCAGTCGATTGGATTCTTGTTTTTCCAGGGTGAGGGTCAGGTTTCCGTCATCAATGAGGACGATTTGACCTGGTTCCATTCGATCCGGGAAATGAGAAAGATTAACCGGCAGCGTTTCCTCCGATTCGTTTTGTCTTGAGCTTTGATCTGACATCGCAACCAGAATAATATCCCGGCCCTTCCGCAAGAGGGTTCCTTCGTCCGGGAGTTTCCCCAGGCGGATTTTTGGACCTGCCAAATCTACAAGAATGGCAAGTGGCGTCTTTTCCTCAAGAGCAAGGCATCGAAGTCGTTGGATCGTTGTTTTGTGCCATTCTGCGGTTCCATGAGACATATTGAACCTGGCGACATTGACCCCGGCATGCAGGAGTTGTTTCAAGCATTCTTGGGAGGCAGTGGCAGGGCCAATCGTGGCTACAATTTTTACATGGCGCATGGGTATGGGATCTCCAAATTGGCTAAGGTGACGCTAACGGACATTGGTGAGAGAAGCGGAAGATTTTATGGCAACAACCGTCAATACTCCCCGGAGGTTTTCAGGTCCCACGGAGCTAGGAACGGGAAGTACCCGTATGAAAAGAGAAATCCAAGGAATGTATTTGGTTGCTGATGGATTGGCCTATGGGTCAGGCTCGAAGGATTCATCGGTGTTATGGTGTTAATGTTCGAAGAAATGAAAGGAGATGATTCAGCTCTTGTGGATTCAGATCGTGTTCCCAGGCTGGCATGGCCGTACCCGGACGTCCTTTTCGGAGCGTATCAAGGATGGTTTTGTCCGATTGCTTACCTAATAGGGTGAGATTGGCTGCTGGCGGAACCAAGACCGGTCCAATGGGGCCGTCTCCCTTGCCACCGGGTCCATGGCAGGTGACGCAATGTCGTTCATAAAGGGATTTTCCTTTTTGGGAATCGCCAGATTGAATGGAGGATTGATCGGGTGTGTCTTTCTGGTCGTCCCGCTGAACGGGAGGCGCAGTAGGAAAAGGCTGGAGTGAATTTTGTGTCACCAAATAGTCGACCAGTGGAGCCATGTCCTCATTCGAGATTGGACAACCAAACGATGTTTTCATTTTGTTGACGATTTCCATCCAATCCTCACGGGGATGAGGTGGTTGCATATACACATACTCTGCCGAATGACACATCAGACAGTACCGGCTGGCGAGTTCACTCCCGGAACCGGGTTGAAACGATATCGGATCAGGAGGAAGTTTAAGAATGGATACCTGTCCCCTGTTTTCGCCATTGGCGGGAAGCCCCCAAGCTAGTCCTGAAATCCACAGAAGCACTACAACGACCATGCAAACACGCATCACGGGTTGTCCTCAGCTGGCTTGAATGTTCACTGTTTCGATCACATTACGAAGATATCCATTTGGATTCCATCGGGCACCGAACCGCTGTGATTCTCCAATCCGATTGATGGCCAATGATTGAAGTGCATACGCATGTCCCGGCTTCGGAATAAATTTCGCTTCCCAGGGACGGAAGCTGAAATCTCCATAATCCTTTCCTAATCGGGCGGATAGCCATTGTTGTCCTCCATCCACGGAGACCAAGACGCGATCCATGCCATAGCCCTGGTCAAAGGCGATGCCTTTAATGGTGCAAGGTTCCCCTCCCGGAATAGTTCGACCCTCTTCCAGATTCGTGATAAAGGAACGAACGGGCATTTTACCCATGGGCACGGTATCCGTTAAAGACTCTCCTGGTTTTACGCAGTGACAAGGATTAGCCGGCAAGCGATAGGCATGTGTCGTCCAAAAATTTTGATCGGCCTGATTGAGCACTTCAATATCATTCAGCATCTTCACCCAATAAGTGGCATACCAGCCAGGCACCACCAGGCGAAGGGGATAGCCGTTCAGCATGGGGAGTGCCTCCCCATTCATGGAGTGAGCGATCAACACTTCCTCCTGGAGCGCATCATCAAGGGGCAGAGATTTTCGAAAATCAGGCGTGGCTTGTGCGACGGGTTGATCCAGCCCATCGAACCTAACCTCTACCGCATCACCTTTTATCCCTGCCTTGTGAAGGAGATCACGAAGTCTGATTCCCTTCCAGTTGGCATTTCCCATCGCCCCATTTCCCCATTGTCCGCCCGGTACGCGTGGTTGAAAAAACCCGCGACTATTGCCCGAACATTGGCAGACAGCCGCAATTTCGACTTGTTCAAATTGGGTTTGTAATTCATGAAGACTCAATGACAAGGATTGCTTGACCCGACCGCGAATAGTCAGCCGGAAACCGTTCATGTCAATTTCCTGAGGGATATTGGCAAGATGCCAGCGAACAAAAAACGCATCATTGGGGGTAAAGATGTCCTCATTAAAAATATAAAAGGGAGTTTCCAATTGGGGAGGTCGTGTGGTCATCACCATGAGGGGCCGCTTCTGTGGAAAAGCGACCAAGGGACGGCGACCTCGCTCGAAAGGAAGAGTGACGGTCGAGGAATCCTTAGCCCAAAGGCCTTTGGGAGTGAGTAGGCCTGTCAACCCAAGAGCCAGGCTTCCCTTCAATAATTGGCGACGGTCTATTCCCGTTTTTTTTTCATTCATAGGTCAATCTACCTTGTCTTTTTCAATAGAAACCAGAATGCCTGCCCTTGTAGAAGTCAGGCCTTTATCTCAATGTACGGATAGATGACCTACCCTCTCCGCTCATCAGATACTCCAGAAAGCGCTATAAGGTCTGTTCCTGGTTTTCCATTTTAATAATCCCCTACCGTTGGTTCTTATACAGAATATTCATCTAAAATGGGATTTTTTGGGGGGCTAAAGTCCTAGATGACCTATCGACGAACCGATGGATAGTTGAGGGAGAAGACCCTGCTGCCATAGCCGTTTGCCTAGCAAGTTTGCCCGTTAAAGACACAAGGCTTATAACGGCTCACATCAAAATCGGTTTCCTCCTGATAGACCTGTTCGTTTCCGTTGACACCATCGACAAACGGGTCATTCCACATCGTATGGTTCCACCAATAAAAAATGGGAAACTCTAACGTGTAGTACACCGGATTTCCGTAGGTGCTTCGGACATGTCGTTCGACCGTTCGTCCCGTAATGTAATCGGCTTTCCCATTCCCTTTTAAGGAATAGAGGGACAGCAGCAAGAGGGCTTCCTGATCGTAGATTTCATCGATGCGTGTACTTTCGTCGGGTTCTATGGGCAAGGCTAAGGGCGTTGAGAGGGAGGGAGATTCGACTGAGGTGAACGCTAACCAGGTTGCAAGAACAACTAGAGGCATAACCGTCATAAGCCAAGTCCTCCTTCCTAGATGTGGTTCGGAACATGGCCTCGGGAAAAGGCCATGTTCGCGTACGGAACAAATTAGGGTTGAACAACCGCATGGCCATGCGGATCCGCTTTTTCATTTCCCTCCGCGATATTGGTGAGAGGGGTAATACCTATCAATTCTCCGGCTTATCCGGCATCTAAAACGTTGATCATCGCCACTCCAGGCGTGGCCTCTTATGCATATTGACATTCTTAAGATGTCCGGTCAACGGATTCGGAGCCTAAATACCCACAAACGCCTCGTTGTGAGCGAATAGAAAACTTACTGAGGTCAATAATGGCCGTATCATTGTTTTATTCTTTTCTAAATTTCACCCCATTGCCAAATGATCTCACATACAATATCACATACCAAGCCTCTTCTTCAGTCAACACCAGAGGGATGAAGGAGGCCATAGCAGTTCCTGGGCTGCCGTTTTGCAATATCCAAAAGAGTTCCCCATCGGTGCGAGCTGCCTGCCAGGTTTTATCCGTAAAATTCCGGGGAAGTTTTCCTCTTAATCCGGGTATATCTCCCAGTCCTTTTCCGTCTGGTCCATGACAGGTGACACAAAAGGCTTTGCCGTGGAAAATGTGTTTGCCCTTCTCAATATTCTCAGGGGTGGATGGAAAAGGATTTTCCCACGATCGCGCTTTGGCTATTTGATCATGAGGTACCCGAGGCTCTAACACTTCAAGATCAGCCGCTTCACTTGGAAAAGGCCAGAGACTTTGAAATAAGAAAAACCCCACCAGGAGCCATCCCAATTTCCGACGTATCACAAACGCTCCTTAAAATAATGAGTTTGTAAGAATACAGGGAGAGCGACAGACCGCTCTCCCTGTGAGGTGAGATTATTCTGTTCGAAAGACGTGACCAAGCGAGGTTGGTATCGAGACGGCCCCATCTGGAACCACCTGATGCTTGCCCCAGAGGTGGAAGATGACACCATCGGTTTTTCCAGCCGCTTCTGCCAGTGCTTTGACTTTGGCAGGGTCTTCAACATCAAGAATTTGCACACGCCCGGTATCGATTTCCACCTGATGATCATGAAAGGCCCGATTCCACTGAACCAATGGGACATTTTTGCGTGCGAGGTCTTTGGCAATAAAATATTCAATGGCCACCAGTTTGGCATTAGGATCGGTGGACTCATATAACTGACATTGCAACAGTTCATCCGAAATGCCCTTACAGTAATGATGGTACGGTCCTCCCACTGTCCCATCCGCCATCATATGCGGGGCCTGGATGTGAATATCATAGCCATCTGTCGGGCTTTTTCCCTCACTCATGGCTGGAGTGGTCATCCA
>BQIZ01000249.1 GCA_021604365.1 Nitrospirales bacterium | reverse complement strand
CGACTTCGGCGGTTAGCCACGCGACCTTTCCATTGGCCTTAAGAATCTTGACGTTTTCTTCCTTCAGGATCAGTCCCCCGCCTGTGTCGATGACCAGATTCTCCTGACCGGTAAGCTTTTGACACACTCCCGTTTCAAGATTGCGGAAATGATCCCACCCGAATTGCTCGATAAGCTGAGGGATGGATTGCTTCGCCTCTTTGACGATTTCCTCATCAGTGGAGATGACCTTTCGTCCGAGACGTTGGCCCAGAATGGCTGCCACGGTGCTTTTCCCAGTTCCTCGGTACCCTATTAAGACAATATTCATAAATCTCCTGTTTTGAAGTGTTGGTTGAAAAACATGTTCGGACAGGTTGGACCGTAACGGGAGAGTAATTTCTATTTGCAGCCGTCGGGAATACTGGAGAGGGCGCCAGGAAACTTTTTGTTCCGGCCTTCGGGCAGGGGACATATTTGCGAGAATGGCCCGACAGCCACTCCTTCTCCTATTAAAACCTCCCTAGAAATGGCCCTCAGTGACGCTGGGAACTATAGCCGAACTCGACATTCTTTATTTAAGTGAAGTGGGAGGTGAGCACGTTACGCATGACCTCGACCGGTGCGGGCTGGCCAGTCCAAAGTTCAAACTGCCCGACAGCCTGATAGAGAAACATATTGATCCCTTGGATGGTGCGGCATCCCGCCGCCTGTGCATCCTGCAATAAACGCGTATTGAGTGGATTGTAGACAATATCCATTACCGTCAGATCGCGGTGCAACAGATGTTTGGGGACACAGCTTTCATCAATCTTTGGGTGCATGCCAATGGGGGTGCAATGAATGAGTAGTTGGGCTTGTCCCAAGGCGGAATGCAATGTTTCTGGTGTTAAGGAGGCGTCATGCAAGAGGATGGGAGTTTTGGTTTTAAGGTCTCTCGCCAAGGTTGTCCGTTCCTGATCATCAACACCAAGGAGGGTGAGATGTTCAATTTTGCCTTCCACGCAAAGACCGAAGGCAATGGCGCGAGCGGCTCCACCGGATCCTAGAATGACGACCCGTTGCCCGGTGCGTTCCACTCCACCTTGCTGTAAGGCTTGGAGGGCGCCGGATGCGTCAGTGTTTGAGCCCACTAACAGGCCACGGTCTTTGATGATGGTATTCACCGAGCCGATGTGTTTAGCGGTGGTTTCGACGGTATCCAACAAAGGTAGAATGGTGACCTTATGCGGAATGGTCACGCTGAGTCCCCGGATATGGCCTAATGCCTTGATGCCTAGAACGGCTCGTTCAAGATCCTGGACGGGAAATGCCAGATAGACAAAATTTAATCCCAATTCACGAAAGGCTGCATTATGAATAGCGGGAGAAAGGGAGTGATCGACAGGATTGCCTAAAAGGCCGCAGAGTTGGGTTTGTGCGTTAATGTTCATAACCGGTGCTCTCGAAATAGATGAGAAATAGTGATCGGGAGTTATCACATAACCTGGCTGGAAACTCAACTTGTGCGAATGCGAACGTTGTCTGGAAGGTGGAGATGACTGAGGAAGCGAGATTGGGGTTGGGAGAAGGGAGCGTGTAATCCGGGGAGTAGATTCGACTCCCCGGACCTACACAGTGTGATGTCCGGGGGCGTTATCGTGACGCCTTTTTTTTTACCGGAGACTTTTTCATCCGCACGGCGGCTTTTTTTGCCGGTTTCTTTTTTGCGACTTTTTTCATGGTTCCACCTCCCTTCCTATAATGTCGTAAGCAATACTATCCACGTTTATCGGTAGGACGATAAAAATCCTGAGGGATTGTATGGAATTTTCTATCGATCCGTGACGGGTCGATTAGCAGAATGGATTCTGAGGGCCTGGTAGTGAGGTAAACAGCCTTGAGAGCATTCTTGGGAGTGTTCAATAATAATAATTTCCAAGGGCATATTGACCCACAGGCACGTTGCCTATCAGCGGCCTCGGGGCGGTTCAAAAAAGCATGCCCTGAGCCTTTCGAAGGGAAGGCAGGGAACGCCGCTGGCGGCTTTTTTTAAACCGCCCCTTCTTAGATTGAAGGTTTATGGAAGGCTTGAGTGGAAGGTGAGAGTGTTGAAGGACAGACGGCTGGAAGACGAAGGTGAAACGCGGCGCCCTCTCCAGGCTGACTCTCCACAGAGATCGTCCCACCGTGCAGTTCTACCAATTGTTTCACGATTGAGAGTCCCAACCCCAGGCCCTGTGTGCCGATTTCCGGGACCCGGTGAGCCTGGAAGAATGGTTGAAAAAGGCTGGCTTGAGCTTCCTGGGGAATCCCCGGGCCGGTGTCGGAGACTGTGAGGAGGATGTGACTCGGAGGAGCGGGTGAGGCTCTCACCAGAATGCGTCCCTCTGGTGGCGAAAATTTATGGGCGTTGTGGACGAGGTTGGTGACGATTTGGTGGAGGCGGTCCTGATCCCCCCAGGCGGTCAACGAGTCTTCTGTGAGTTCGAACGTCAGGTATTGGGCCTTGGTTTGGGTGAGCGGCAGCAATTCCTGCGTGACATCCTCAAGGAGTTCGGACAGTGACACCGATCCATGGGCTAACCGGACGGTCCCTGCCTCAATGCGCGACAAGTCGAGGAGGTCGGCGATCATACGGGTGAGTCGATTGGCGTTCGCACTGATTCTGGTGAGGTAGAGGTGTTGGCGTTCGGCTAGGGGGCCCACCATTCCATGAAGCAGGTTTTCTGTGAACCCTTTAATCGAGGTTAAGGGTGTGCGCAATTCATGCGAGCAATGCGAGAGAAATTGGGATTTCATCCGGTCAAGTTCCTTGAGTCGGTGGTTGGCGGATTCTAAGTCCGTGTTGGCCTGTTGTAATGCCAGTGTCCGCTCCTGCACTTTGGTTTCCAACCCGATATTCAAGGCTTCAATTTCGTCATAGGCCAATGCCGTATCAAGGGCAATCGCCATTTCGTGCGCGACCGTAGATAATAAATTTTGTTCGGTGATGGGTATGGGTTTCCGGTGCGTACTTCCGATGATCAGCACACCAAGTGGTTGATTCTGACTGATCAGGGGAACCGAGAATCCGCTTTTCGTCCCGGCCTGCGCCAATATCTGTCGAGTGGTGGGATGGCACTGACTCAAAATATCCGTGATGTCCTCAATGACGATGGGTTCTTTCGTGTTGAGGGTTCTGTGAAGGAGGTCCTGCGGTGCTGAGGGAATGTGGGTGTGTTGAGCCAAGGTATTCCATTGTGCCGACATGCCTTCTGATTGAATCTTGTGAAAGAGTTGATGTGGTGCATCCCATACGGCTGCCCAGGCATGCTCAAAGGAGAGGGAACCCACAATGGCTTTGAGTCCTGACCCAATAATAGTTTCCCGGTCCAGGGTTGAGCCGATGTGGAGGGTGAGTTGATGCAGCATAGTCAATTCATCGACTCGTCGTCGGATCTCGATCAAGGTATGTTCTTGTGCGAGATAGGCTTCCCGTAATTCTTCGTGGCGTTGTTCAGCTGACTCCAATTGTTCTTGAATGATTTTCCCGCGCTCTTGAAGCTCCAGTCGGTCATCCCAAAGCCGTTTTGCCAAGGGAAGGATGAGCAAGGGGAGCAGGGAGAGTCCGGCACTGATCCCCCAGGGCTGATCGGGAGCAAAAACTTTCAAGAGCGCGACCGTGGCAAGCCCCAATGTGAGGCCTCCCGCAATCCATCCCCGCATGGTCCGGCGCTCTGGGTCCCAGGTAAAGGCCCATTCGCAATAGGAGGCACCCTCGGCGATACAGCTCCGATCCTGAATGGTGGCAGCCCGTTTTCCAAACATGCGGGCAGGGACTTCTGCGACCGTCGCCTTTGTGGTATGGCATATTCGTTCAGCACAACCCCGGAGATACGGTCCGAATTGCTTGATTGTGGACTCGGACAATTGTAGCCGCATTACGGCCTGGCCCTTGGTGACCGATATGACCTCCGGCTTGAGCGAACCTTTGGTGAATTTTTCGACAAAATGCGGGAAAAGACGGTATATCTGGGCTATGGAAAAGGGTCGCCCGAGGATTTGAATAATGGGTGAGAGAAATTTTTCCCGTCCCAGATTGAAGTGAAAATTCTCCTCGTGCGAGAGCTGAACAGAAAATTCGGCCAAAAACATGGCAAACTCATAGGAATAGCTGTTCCAGTGGTTCTTGAGAAAATCGACGGTCACATGATAGGTCCGGTCGGGAATTCGCTCGTTCAGCAGGGCGACAAGAGTACCCAACGCCGCCTCTGCGGCCTCGGGTCCCTGGCGTTGCTTTATGGCCTCTTCAAGATATTCAAGATTGGCGCGAATGGCGATCCCGCTCACATCCTGAATGGTTGCGCCCTGAGTATCCTTCCCGAATGGACGAAACTCCATGAGTGGACGTTCCAGAATGCGATGGGATTTTGGTAAGAGCGGCATAAGCATCCCTTATTAGAAAGTAAACCGGTAGAGGGACTGTAATGGAATCGGGGAAAATGGTGAAGGGGGGACAAAAATTCAGGGAAGAAGCATTAGAAATTCATTCGCAGGGACAAGGCTCCGACGTGGAGGGTGGTATCCCATTTACCGTTTAATAGAGGTTGTTGGTTATTTTGAACGTTCCGTTCATCATACAGCAACGCTTGATAGGCTAAATCCATCCCGATGGCTTTTGCGCCAAAAATGTCACAGGGGAGTATCCCCAAAAATTTCCCTGGAGCATGGCAGAGAAAGCCCATCCCGGCTGAAAAGGCATTGAAGTCGGAATCTGGAACCGCAGGCTCGAATGTCCGGTTGGGAATAGGACTTTCCGATCTGACGTATCCAGTTCGAAAGGCCACATCCCAATGGGGGAGCGCAGAGGGGGAGAGGGCTTTGAATTCCGTTCCCACCATAAGGACCCAGGCATCTCCATAGTCGCGGGGATTTTGGATGGCAGCTCCATTAGAGAGTTGCAGATTGAGGTCT
>BQIZ01000248.1 GCA_021604365.1 Nitrospirales bacterium | reverse complement strand
TGGGCTAACATCAAGACTACCCCGATAATGCCAAGCACGATAATCAATTCAGTGAGGGAAAAACCTCTGGTACACCAAAGTGACCTCTTCAACCGTCTTATCCCTCTTACAGTGACGACTGGAATCGACTCCATGTGGTCGTACCTGCCTTGCAGGATTCGTTGAGTACTTATAACAAGCCATGAAAATACCAGTGCCATAATTCCGTTCCCCAGACCACCGCGATCAGGCCCCCTAGCGCTAAATAGGGTCCGAAAGGAATGTATTGGCCTTTTTGAAGAACCTTCGTGGCCAGCAATATTATCCCGATAACCGCTCCCACCACTGATCCCACCATCAAGGTGAGTATGGCCTGCTGCCATCCCAAAAAAGCTCCGACCATGGCCAAAAATTTAATATCGCCTCCCCCAATGCCTTCTTTCCCGAACAAGAAGGGACTGGCCCAGGCAAGAGCTAGTAAAAACCCGCCCCCCACTAAAATACCCACAAGCGAATTGCCCCAGCCGGTCGGTATCAGAAAAGATGCGCACAAGAAGCCAACCACAATTCCCGGCAATGTAATCACATCCGGAATAATTTTGTGGTCCCAATCGATCCAGGCCACCACAAGGAACACTGATACTAATCCCGCATACACAAGGGTTGGCCACGTGAGCCCAAACCGCCACACCACCAGGAGATAGCCCAAGCCATTGGCCAACTCAATAATGGGATACCTTGGGGGTATATCCACATGGCAAGAACGACACCTCCCCAGCAACCAGACAAAGCTCAAAAGAGGAACATTGTCATACCAGCATATCTGCCTTCCGCAATGAGGACATGCCGACCGAGGAGCCACCACTGATAGCCCCTTTGGTACTCTGTGCACACATACTGTCAAAAAACTTCCAAAGATCGTTCCCAGAATAAAGACGCTTGGCCAAACAATCCAGTGAAACATAAAAGTCACATATTCCGTAGTTAATTCGACTAGGGTGAGTTTACGTATGTTTTCGGTTTACAATCCTAAAATGACCTGATATTCTCCCTTAGATAATTCGCCTAGAGAAAATGCCTGAAGTACCCATGACCAACCAACTGAGACCGGAAAAATTGGACATGCCGCCTATTAAGCGAAAACGCCCGGAGGCGCTGACTCAACGCGAGCAAGAAATCCTGCAACTCATCTGGTCAGGATTGAAGAATAAAGAAATTGCACAGCAGTTAAAAATTAGCGTCAAAACAGTCGAAGCCCACCGGGCCAATATGATGAAGAAAGTTCGGGTTTCCAATGCCGCCCAACTGCTCAATGCCGCAATTCAGGAAGGCCTGATTCAGATAAAATAGTTTCTTCATGGCTCTTATCGTTTCTGAGTCCGTTGGCGAACTGCCTCAAAGAGCGTCACTGCTACGGCAACTGACAAATTCAGCGAGTTCATTTTTCCAAACATCGGTATCCTCACTTGTTGGTCGCATTTTTTTAGGACAATCGGCCGGATTCCCCCTCCTTCACTTCCAAACACCAGTGCAACAGGCTCCGTGTAGTCGACCTCTGAATAGGGTTCAACTCCTTCCGGGACCAATGCCACGGTCCTGATTTCCCGCTTCTGACATGTCTCGATAAACTTCCCCGTATTGGCTACCCGTGCAATTGAGACATGCTCTAAAGCTCCAGCGGATGATTTGGCAACTCCCCCCGTCAACCCCACCGCCCGGTGCTTGGGGATAACAATTCCATCTCCACCGGCCGCCTCTACCGAACGGACAATCGCGCCTAAATTATGTGGATCCTGAATTTGATCTAACACCACTAATAAAGCAGGAATCGGTCTAAGAGAAAGTAGGTCCAGCAACTCCTCTCCCTCCAGATACTCTTTGGCAGAAACCTGAGCTACCACGCCCTGATGATGTCGATCACCAGCTAAGCGATCTAAACGCTCCCGTGATTCGACGGCCAGGGAAATACCACGTTCCCTTGCCAATTTTACAATGGGGAAAAATCGGCCATCAGCTCGAAAAATCCAAATTCGTCGGACGGGCCGAGACTGCGAGTGGAGAGATTCTAGAACCGCATGAAACCCGTACACCATTGCCGGGGATTCATCGCTTCCATCGTGTGGTGCCATCGGGTCGGTCTTCCAGGATAATACCTTTTTCGGCTAATTCTTTTCTGAGGGTATCAGCGGTAGAAAAATCTTTCTGAGCACGAGCTTCATTGCGTAGGCGGATTTTTTCTTCGATCCATTTATCAGTTGTCCCAACAATGCCGTTGACAGGAAGAGCGGTCTCCTCAGATTTAGCCATGCCCAGGCTGACTACAATTGAATTCCATTTACTCACTGTCATTTGAAATAGACCCAGGGTTTCCCCATAGGCTTTGAGGGTTTCCAAGATGGTTTTCTGCGAATTATCAGACAGTCCCTTGCCAAGCAATTTATTAATAGTGCCTCGAATTTCATTAAAGGCTCCCAGGGCCTTTGGCGTATTAAAATCATCATCCATGGCCAAGGTGAATTTTTCTGTAAAGTCTTTGAAAGGAGTTTCCCAATCCTGGGCACCCTCAACTTCAGACTTAGAACTAGACTCCTCAAGCCGTTGAAATAATCCATAAAAATTATCTAATGCTGTTTTTGCTTCGTTGATGGAATGATCTGAAAAACTCAGATCGCTTCGGTAATGTGTTGATAAAAACAAATAACGTAGGCATTCAGCGGTAACGGGTTCTGAATGTGGCGATTTGTCAAAAATTTCGCGTATGGTGAAAAAATTGCCAAGCGATTTTGACATTTTTTCTTTATCCACGGTTACAAACCCGTTATGCACCCAAAAACGCGCAAACTCCTTACCCGTATAAGCACAAGATTGGGCGATTTCATTTTCATGGTGTGGGAAGATTAAATCTTTCCCTCCACCATGAATATCAAATGTCGGCCCTAACTCAGCCACGGACATTGCTGAACATTCGATATGCCAACCGGGACGTCCCTTTCCCCATGGGCTGTCCCATCCAGGCTCTCCGAGCTTTGCTGTTTTCCATAAGGCAAAATCCATGGGATCTTGCTTTCGGGTATCAACCTCAATCCTGGCGCCTGCCTGTAGTTCTTCCAATTTTTTTCCGGACAGTTTGCCATAAGGGGAAAATTTCTTGACGGAAAAATAGACATCCCCTTTTAGTTGGTAAGCCACGCCCTTGTGGACCAAGCCATCAATCATGTGAAGAATATCCTGCATATGATCGGTGGCTCGAGGTTCTGCTGAGGGCTTCCTAATGCCCAATGCCCCCATGTCTCGGTGAAAATTCTGAATATACCGATCGCTGATTTCCTGCCAGGGGACATCTTCTTGCTTGGCACGATTTAAGATTTTGTCGTCGATATCGGTAAAGTTCCTCACATACTTCACTTTGTAGCCAGCAAATTCAAAATAGCGTCGGATCATATCGAAAGTCAGTGCACTTCGAGCATGGCCTAGATGGCAATCATCGTAGACAGTCACACCGCAGACGTACATGCTGACCTGCCCTAAGATCAAAGGAACAAAGACATCCTTTTTCTTGGTCTGGGTGTTATAGAGGACAATCGACATAATTTACAACTTTCAGGTAGAAGTCTTTTGCGCTAGTTTTTGCCCCTGATGTTTCACAATCCAAAAACCCAGGACCAAAAGAACGATGAAAACGATTGAGAAGAGATTGAAATATTTTTCGATGAGGTCTTTTATCCATGGGCCGAAGAATTGAATGGCGCCCGCCACCAGAAAAAAACGCCCGCCTCGACTTACTATCGAAGCCACCATAAAGGTTTTGAAATCAACATAAAAGGCTCCAGCCCCTATCGTGAAAATTTTATAAGGGATTGGGGTGAATCCGGCAATAAGAATCGCCCAGCCTTCATATCGTTGAAAATACTGATGCACAAGATCCATACGATCTTGCCCCATGATTTTTTTCAAAACGGGTCGCCCGCCATACCAACCAATACCATAACCCAAGGCCCCTCCAAGAACTGACCCGACTGTGGCCACCGTGGCAAACCACCAGGCATTCACAGGACTGCCAAGCGTCATGGCAATTAATAACACATCTGGAGGGAGAGGGAAAAAAGAGGATTCGGCTAAAGCCAAGCCAAAGAGTGCAGGAACTCCGTAGGGCGAGTCAGCCCAGGATAGCATCCAGTCATATAATTGTTTAACCAAGTCCATGGCGATGGTACCAAAAGCTAATAGAGAATTTGTACCAAAATGGGCTAGAAGCTTTTCAAACCCTTTTGATTCTCGTCAATTTCTGAACAGATGAAACATGAGAAGCTTTTTGGGGTGAAAAAGTTTTCTCCCAACTCTTCAGCCTTTTGAGCGCCACGTAATCCGTTAAATCTAAATGCAAAGGAGTGACTGAAACCAGGTTCTTTTCCACCGCATCATAGTCGGAGGGTTTTTTTCTAGCCCACGATTGTCTTTCCCCAGCGATCCAGAAATAGGACACTCCCCTGGGGTCAATTTTTTCTACCACTGGCTTATGATACCGTCGTTGGCTCAAACTCGTGAACTGTAGGCCGGCAATCGCTTCCATTTTTGAGCCAGGTACATTCACATTGAGAATCGTCCCTTCCGGCAAACCAAATTTCAAAATCCGCTCCGCCAGTTGAACCGCATAATGGGCAGCCATTCCATAGGATGCTTTGGGGCAATCTTCTAAGGACACGGCCAGGGAGGGTATTCCATGGAGCATGCCTTCCAACGCGCCTGCCACCGTACCGGAGTTGGTGACGTCATCTCCCAGATTCCACCCCTTATTTATCCCCGAAACAACAAATACAGGCACGTTCGTTTCTATAAGCTTGCAAACGGCCAGAGTGACACAATCTGCTGGAGTCCCATTCACGGCATACCACCGTGGCCGAACTTGCCTAACCCGCAATGGTTTATGCAGCGTCATCGCTCGCCCTACTGAATTCTGTGTTTTCTCTGGGGCGACAACCCAAACTTGTCCCAATGCTTTCATGGCTTTGGCAAGGGCC
>BQIZ01000247.1 GCA_021604365.1 Nitrospirales bacterium | reverse complement strand
GCGCAAGGAATTCATCTGCTGGACAGACGATGGCAATGTCGCCGCGCTGCGTTATGGTGACTGGAAGGCTACGTTCCTGCGGCAGGACACCGACGGCCTGTGTGTCTGGCAGGACCCGTTTGTGAAACTGCGTGCACCGATGCTGATCAATCTGCGCATGGACTCTTTCGAGCATGCCCATGAGATCGGCATGGACTACGATCGCTGATTTGTCGAGCACATGTTCATGTTCGCTCCCGCGGCAGGATACATCGGCAAGTGGCTGCAGAGCTTCCGTGAGTTTCCACCACGCCAGAAACCGGGCAGCTTCAATCTCGATCACGTCATGGAAGCCGTCACAAGCGGCACTAAGCAGTGATGCCCAGCTGACTGAGATGTCGTAGAGTAGGTTTCACTCCGCATCCGCCTCTCCGGCGGATGCGGGCGAACCCACCACATACTCGCCAAACAAGAACCATGATGAGGCAGCCGTCCACAAAGCCTCATCGCCGATGCGCAAAGGTAAAGGCATGCGCGATTGACGGGCACAAGTTGAATAACAAAGGAGAAGAACGATGCAACGTATTCTTATGGCAATTCTCACTCTGGTCCTGGGATTAGGTGCAGGCCCTGTATTCGCGCAGGAGTCCCTGCCGTTTCCACCGACGCCTTCGGCCAGTATCGCGGGACGAACCATGCAGGAGTCAATGTACAAGCAGCGCGTCGAACCGAAACGGTTACCGTCCGATGTGCCAAACATTCTCCTTGTACTTATTGACGATTCTGGACCCGGTCTCCCGAGCACCTATGGGGGCGAAGTGCATACCCCCACACTCGACCGCATTGCCAAACAGGGCATTTCCTACAACCGCTTTCACACGACAGCCATGTGCTCGCCCACGCGAGCCTCATTGCTGACCGGACGCAACCATCATCGCGTCGGGGCGGGACAGATTGCGGAGCTTGCCAACGATTGGGATGGTTATTCCGGCATCCAACCAAAAAGCAGTGCGATGATTCCTGAGGTCCTCAAAAGCTACGGCTATCACACCGGCGCCTGGGGCAAGTGGCACAATACTCCCGCGGAGCAGACCACGGCTGCCGGTCCGTTTGATTATTGGCCGACCGGCTATGGCTTCGAGTACTTCTATGGTTTCCTTGCGGGCGAAGCCTCTCAATACGAGCCCCATATGGTGCGCAACACCACGGTCGTCCAGCCCACGCATATCCCTGGCCAACCCTATCATTTGACTGAGGATATCGCCCATGATGCAATCGGATGGCTTCGTCAACATAAAGCCTTTACGCCGGACAAGCCGTTTTTCATGTATTGGGCTCCCGGTGCCATCCATGGGCCACATCACGTGGCGAAAGAATGGGCCGACAAATACAAGGGCAAGTTCGACGACGGATGGGATAAGTATCGCGAGCGCGTATTCCTACGCGCCAAGGAAATGGGTTGGATTCCCCAGAATGCGCAACTGACGCCTCGGCCGGAAACCTTGGCCGCTTGGGACAGTATCCCTGAAGATGAGAAACCCTTCCAACGCCGTCTGATGGAAGTAGCGGCTGGATTTGCTGAACATACGGATGTGCAGGTCGGCAAGGTTGTCGATGAAATCGACCGACTCGGGTATGGAGAGAACACGCTCATTTTCTACATCTGGGGCGACAATGGCTCCTCCGCGGAGGGCCAGAACGGCACCATCAGCGAACTGTTGGCGCAAAACGGAATCCCAACAAAGATCTCGCAACACATTCAGGCACTCGATGGTCTCGGCGGCCTCGATGTACTTGGTTCACCAAAAACGGACAACATGTATCATGCTGGTTGGGCCTGGGCCGGCAGCACGCCGTACAAGTCCACCAAGCTCGTCGCCGCTCACTTCGGCGGCACTCGCAATCCTATGGCCCTGCGCTGGCCGGCGAAGATCAAGCCCTCTGCAATTCCGCGCGCGCAATTTCATCATGTGAACGACGTCGTCCCGACCATCTATGAAATACTCGGCATTACCCCGCCCCGGATGGTCAATGGCATTCCGCAGGATCCGATCGACGGGACGAGTTTCGCCTATACGCTCCACGATGAAAACGCTAAGGGCCGACTGCACACCCAGTATTTCGAAGTGATGGGCAGTCGCGCCATTTATTACGATGGCTGGATGGCATCCGCGATCGGCCCCCGCATCCCTTGGGTCCCCGGCTTACCTAAGGGCATCCGAGACTGGACACCCGACAAAGACCGATGGGAGCTCTACAACATTGAAGAGGATTGGACCCAGGCCAACGACCTTGCGGACTCTATGCCTGAGAAGCTTGCGCAAATGAAAGAGCTGTTCGCGATGGAGGCAGCGAAGAACGGGGCGCTGCCCATCGGCGGCGGCCTCTGGGTGGTGGCACTACACCCGGAGTTGCGAAAGAGTACACCCTACAAGGAATGGACGTTCTCCGGCGACATTATCCGGATGCCGGAATTTACCGCACCCGCACTGGGCAATAAGCCAAACACCGTGACCATCGACACGGAAATTTCTGCGAATGCCGATGGTGTGCTCTATGCTCTTGGCGGTTTTTCCGGGGGACTGGCCCTCTACATGGAAGACGGAACGCTGTCCTACGAATATAACCTGTTCGAGATTCATCGCACGCAGATCAAGGCCAAGGAGAAACTTTCTGCCGGCAAGGTGAAGATCGAGGTTCTGACCAGTTATGTTGAACCGAAGCCCGCCGGTCCGCTCAAGATTATCTTGAAGGTCAACGGCACAGAAGTCGCCTCGGGTATCGTCCCGATTAGCGCACCACTCCTGTTTACCGCCAATGACTGCCTCGATATCGGCACCGATCTCGGCTCACCGGTGTCGTTAGACTATTACGATAAGGCGCCATTCAAATTCGACGGCAAGATTGAGACGGTGCATGTGCAATATACCGAGTAGGTCACATCTAGCAAGGAGCCATGGACAACAGGCTCGTTATAACGATCAATGGCTCAGAGCAGGGAGAGGGAGACCTGAGCTCCATCAACCGTACCACCGCAGCAACGATCGCCATCGATCCGATGCTGAAACGCTGTAGGTGGGCCAAGGCAACAAGGAGTATCAGGTGTCATAAAACATTGATTGAGCTCACGGGCCCGCATCCGCCGGAGAGGCGGATGCGGGTTAACCCATTCCACACTCATTGGAAAGACTCACTGTGCAATTCAGATCCTTGTTCATCGCGACAGCGATCCTTGAGGCAGCGACCGGTTTGGGGCTCTTTCTTTCGCCATCGGCACCGGTTGCGTTTCTGATTGATGCTCCGCTCGATACAGACGGCGGTTTCATCGTAGCTCGCATTGCAGGAGGCGCGCTCTTTTCCCTCGCTGTCGCCTGCTGGTTTGCGCGCAATGACGGACAGAGCCGGTCTGCGACAGGATTGGGGATGGCCATATTGCTCTACAACGTGGCCGTCGTCGGAGTCTTCCTGTATGCGGGCATAGGCTTGGGGCTCTCTGGGCCCGGTCTTTGGCCGGCAATTATGCTTCACACAGTGCTGGCTATATGGTGTCTTGTATGCCTTCGATCAGGCCTGTGAACCTGGTTAACGGAACATCAGCCAACCAGGGTAACAATCAAGAAACAAATTCCGCGATGAAGACAATTCGTGCGCATACCCTTACTGTCGTCCACACGCCATTACAGAGGAAACCCACATAAAAAACAAATCATCATCTCACTCCTCGTGTTGACCGCGACCCTGGCTTTTTCTTTTACGGCGCAGGCTGCGGACGAAATGACGCCCGCTGAGGCTCGTGCAATAGCGAAGGAAGCCTGTATTATCGGTTACCCTTGATCGAGAACTACCGCATCCGGTTTGCGTATTTCGCCTTGCCGGGAAATCCTGAGTACAAAGGTCCGTTCAATCAGATCGTCAATATCCCACGCGTTTATACCCCGCAGGACACCGCGATTCAACCACCGGGAGTGTTGAATAATACTAATTTCCAAGGGCATATTGACCCACAGGCACGTTGCCTATCAGAGGCCTCGGGGCAGTTCAAAAAAGTTCGTCCAGCAAGACCCCAGCCATTTTTGCGCGCAGAGCGTACTTCCAGTACGTGAGCACGAAAAAATGGCGAGAACGCCGCTGGCGGCTTTTTTCAACAGCCCCCCACCGAATCCGACAGGCCGTATTCGTTTATCGGTGGTAATCTGCGTGCCGAGCTTTTGGTGCTGGCCGTCCCCTCGATCGAAAAGGACCGCTATTACTCCATCCAGTTCCTTCTTCCCACCACCAACGCTTTTGTGAATATCCGTCCAATCGTGGACGACCGGAGTGGCACTGGTAGTCTTCTTTGGGTTAATATTTTCGAAGTTGCGTTGGAATTCTTCATTGTTTCTGTCATGCCGGACAGCCACTTCAACGTTGCACAATACGTCACTCACACTCCTGGATACTCGAGACAAAAGAGGTGTGGGCGTCTACTCATTTTCAAGGACAACCCAGGCTGATGAGGAATTGGAGTCGAGGCATATTTTTAGGCCATCTCACCTCACTGGAACGGCTCAATGGCATCACTGACGGTGTGTATGCAATTGTGATCACCCTTCTGGTGCTGGATCTGAAGGTGCCTGAAACTCCTGGATTGACCACAGGCCAGCTTCTTATCGACCTGCAGGAGCAGATCCCAAATTTTGCTGCCTGGATACTCAGTTTTTATATGGCGGCGTTTCTGTGGATGAGGAATTTTTGGATTCTCAAGCACCTCCAGAAATGCGATGAAAAGACATTCTGGTTGAACTTTGTTCATCTGATGTTTGTATCGCTCATCCCCTACGCGGCCTCGTTGCTTGGACATTACGAAGAAGATGCCGTTGCGGTCATCATTTTCTCCTCAACTCTTGGGCTGGCCAGTTTTTCCTTACTTATCCTTCACCAGTATGTGGCCGCCAAACGTGATTGGCATCTGGAGGGTGCTCCCAAGCTCTGGACGAACCCGAACTTGTGGGCCATGTACCCCGCACCAATTTTCGCGATAGGTGCTATTCTCATCTCTTTTAACAGCGTCAATGGCGCGATTGCCTTCTGGTTTCTCGC
>BQIZ01000246.1 GCA_021604365.1 Nitrospirales bacterium | reverse complement strand
AGAAGAAAAAGTCTATCCTGTTCTTACCATTCAGGCGTTGAAAGTGTGGCCACTGATTCCCCGAAACGGGTATGGGTATCGTCCCAATTGGGGGCCTTATCCATATTGGGGCGGTTATTGGGGTTCGTATTGGCCCTATTCTCCGTATTTCTTTGGGTACGCAAGACTTAATTTTGGTAGACATGGGGGTTGGCGTTGAACATTTTCCAAAATGATGCGGATTGACTCTCTTGTATAAAAGAGGCAAGGTATTATTTGTCCGTATAAAAAATTTGGGATCCGAAAAAAGAGTAGCTGACTGCCAGGGTTTCCAATAGTTACATAATTCCCGTCTCATGCGTAATATTGGGGACATCTTTGCTCTTCCACTCTTTAACATTCTTCTCAGGGAGGTTTTTATGACCTGGATATTATCAGGAGTATTTTCTGTACTGTGTGTAATTGGTGTATCGGGATTGTCCATGGCGGAGACGGCGGATGATTTAAAGAATCAAGCTGAAGAGAGAAACCAGGCAGCCAATGAAGCGCAGGAGAAAGAGATGAAAAATATGGAGGAGGCGGCAGAGAACATCACAGAAACACAAAAGGAGCGGGCAATTGAGGCCCAACGTGCCACCAAAAAAGAAGCCGGGGGGATGGTGGATCAACTCAAAGAAGGGGCAAAGGGGGAAGTCAATCAAAGGAGTAATGATATCAATTCAACAATTGACAATTTAGGGAAATAAGGCAGAAGTATGATCGGGGTGTTTTCCGGTTAGAGAAATATCGGAGTTATCCAGCCGTGTTGAGGCCTGTCGAAGGTGTTTCTTTCGACAGGCCGTTTTTTTTCTCGTGTAACGAATAGAAGAGATGAAAAACAACTATCCATGTTCATCCGTTTGCTTGCGGGTGTTTCGGTCGATCGTCAATATGGATGACCTTCACAGGTCTTTTGGTTAGGTTTTCTCCACAATGGGCTCTTAGCGGGTAGAGCCCTAGGCATTCAGTCACAAAGGAAGTATTCGAGGGAGTCCCGACTTTTTTGGAATTCGCGTTCTTGAAAGGCCCATGGCGGCTTGACCGCCACGGAGCCAATCCCCCGCAGATCCTACCGGATCGGCACTCTGTCTGTGGTATTCCCTTCCTTCACTGTTGTGGCCTTTTCCCACATCTCAACATTTCTCCAACCCTTGTTTTTTCCCTTGTGCTCGTTCAAAAGTCGACCCGCGTACGTGGTGATTCCCGTTTATTAATTCCAAAGGGGAGGCTAGGGAAATACATCCGGTCATCCGTGACACGAACGTTTGCCATCGGCATTTTTTAAGATAAGACTCAGTTCAAAAAGGAGAGAAAAGATATGCCTGCATTCTATCCTTGATATTTTTCGTGGTCGTGCTGTGTGGTTTGTCTGGTTTAAGCTGGGCCGCCGATACCCCTCTCTTTGGGACCTTTGCCCTCTTAGAGGTGGATAAAGATTGGAGAAATTTGCCACTGGAAGAACAGAAAAAAGGCGGGAAGAGAGCTGACGATCATCGACACATTGAAACACTGGAATGATATTGACGACCTTGTGAAATAGGCGGATCGCGGCCTGGTGATTGGCTCCTTTCTTGTGGCAACCAATCTTGGCATCAGAGGTCCAAGGATTTGAAAATGCACCACATTCGGAGCAACGTAACTGGTCTTTCCACGGTTTCAGAGCCCCACTCTTCAACCTGTGTATGTTGTCAGGGAGTTGGTTCTATGAAATGCGTATTTCTGATCTGCGCAGGTGTCGTGTTTCTGTTTGGGATCGGTTTCATATCGTTCGCGGTGGGATGGGAGACGAAATGAAAGGCAAGACCGATGCGATGAAAGAAGAAGGCATGAGAAAGGCCGATGATGCGATGGTGACACGAAGAAAAAAGGTAAGGAGATGTTCCCCCACCCCCAAGGTACGGATATGACTGGTAAATTAGGCGTCCAGCGGAAAGAGAAAATAGGGAAACTGAAAAAGAAATTCATGAGAGAAGGACCGATGAAAAAGTAAATTTCATTTGTTTGGAAAGCATTCAGAAGAGGACCGGCTGTGGATTCATTCCTCAGCCGGTCTTTTTTCTTGGGGGGAGTTGAATTGGAAAAAGATCGTCCTTGTTGAAGACACGTTCAGTTACCTGGCATGTGGGACCCAAGCATTTTTTCATCTGACAATGCCCAAATTATGCCCCTCACTATGACGTTTTGTCTGTCCAACCAAACGCATGCATCGTGCTATTTTTTGAGAAGGGCTTCTTCATGATACACCAGCCGACGCCCCTAATCTGATCACTTAAGAAGAGTAAAGTGGCCTGTGGTGCTTGCCATAAAAACTTCCCCGGGTTCCCTGATCGGTGAGTATGTCCCTCGTCGGGTTCTTATCCCGTTCATTGTTCGGTAAGGAGTGCAAGTTTCCATGACCCGACCAGTTGCTTCTCTCGCCCTAGACTCTCCCGTTTCCTGCAAGACCCCTAGAGTATTGCGAAAATGGCCAACAGTGATCGTGATCCTGCTCTGTCTTTTTTTTGGATGGATGCCTCACGGTATCGCGGTGGAAGATTCCTACATCGCCGGCTATGCTGCCGCAGTCCTTCAACATGAATTCAATGCCACCAATGCTTCCCTGATCGTTAAAGATGGTGTCGTGACCGTCTATGCCGTTTCCCTCGGCACCCTTGATCGCACCAAGGTCCAGACCGCTTTAGAAACCATTCCAGGTGTGACACGAGTGGAAATCATAGAGGACATTGTCGAATCCGGGATTCCCGTGACTCCTGCACCGGATGCCATTACCCAAAAAATTCCCGAACCCGAATCCAAATTTCTTCCCGATGGCCTTCTTTTCGATCCGCTTCATGCCGACCCACGTTGGCCGCATTTCTCCGTGGCCTATCGTCATATTTCAAAAGTTTCCGAACCAAAAAAAACCGGCTCGGCAAATTTTGGAGAAACGTTCGCGATTTATCGCGATGCTGCGCCATTCGATGGCCAATGGGAAATCGCCTTCCAGGGCGGAGTCTTTAGCGTATTCGATTTGGACGCGTCGTCCAAGGACCTTGTGAATGCGGATTATACGGCCGGCCTTCTTGCCAGCTATCGGACGGGTTCGCTTTCCGGCTTCATTCGCGTCCATCATCAAAGTTCACATCTTGGGGATGAATTCATTCTCAATAATCAGCCGGACAGAATCAATTTGTCCTATGAAGAATTCGATCTGAAGTTGTCCTATGAACTGTTCCACTGGTTCCGTGTGTATGGCGGCGGCGGAATTCTGGTGGATCGGGATCCCAACACGCTGGGGCGCGGCACCAGCCAATTCGGGGCTGAACTGACAAGCCCTTGGACATTGTTGAGCGGGAAGATTCGCCCGGTGGCGTATGGAGATTTTCAGGTCAACGAGAGAAGCAATTGGACAGTCAACCGTTCGCTAATGGCTGGGCTTCAATTCGAAAATGCCCGCATCGGCGACCGCAAGCTGCAATTATTAATGGAGTATTACAAGGGGGCTTCACCCAACGGCCAATTTTATTCTCAGCGAACCGAGTGGATCGGGATTGGCCTTCACCTGTATTACTGACCCCAATCCTGGCCTGGCTGGAATGCCATTCCGGCGCACTTTCTTTTAGGCTACGGACGGTAAACATGAAATTGCGGTAAAGACCCTAAAAATTGTATCGGCATGCGATCTCTTGCTACAGTTCTTCTAACGATCCGGAAACAGAACTTAAGGGGAATGTAGATACGCAATGTTGATCAATCCGGGTCTCTCATGGTGATGACTAAATTGGAACATAACTCGGACAAGAACGATCTTCTGGCGTTGTACCGGGATATGCTTCTCATTCGACGCTTTGAGGAGAAGTCGGCCGAGATGTACGCCTTAGCGAAAATCGCCGGCTTCCTTCATTTATACATCGGCCAGGAGGCGGTCGCCGTGGGATGTATGCATGCCATTCGCCCGGATGACTATGTCATTGCCTCCTATCGGGACCACGGACATTGTTTGGCCAAGGGGTCGGATCCTAAAAAGGTGATGGCTGAATTGTTTGGAAAAGCCACAGGCCTGTGCAAAGGCAAAGGTGGTTCCATGCATCTCATCGACGTCGAACGGAATTTCATGGGCGGGTATGCCATCGTCGGGGGGCATTTACCGCTTGCTGTCGGACTGGCGTTTGCCTCACGTTATCGCAAGGAGGACCGCGTGGTTCTTTGTTTTTTTGGTGATGGGGCGGTTCCCAGTGGGCATACTCATGAGGCCTTTAATCTGGCTGCGTTATGGAAATTGCCGGTTATCTTTATCTGCGAAAACAACCGGTACGGAATGGGCACGCCCGTAGAACGCGAAATGCTGCTGTATAAAGATATTGCCGAACGAGCCAGAGCGCATGGCATTGAAGCGGAACAAGTGGATGGGATGGACGTGCTGGCGGTGAAGGAGTTGACTGCGCGTGTGGTGGAGAAGATGCGAAAGGAACCTCAGCCATTCTTTATTGAGGCGTCGACCTACCGGTTCATGGGCCATTCCATGTCCGATCCTGCCCATGGCCATTATCGAACCAAGGAGGAGGTTGGAGAAGCACGGAAGCAGGATCCGTTGATTTTCCTCAAGACCCGGATCCTTCAGGATGGCCTGGCCAAGGAGGCCGAATTTAAGGAAATGGATAAAGAGGTGATTCAGACGGTGACCGAATCTGTGAAGT
Source organism: Nitrospirales bacterium (assembly GCA_021604365.1). Classification (GTDB taxonomy): domain Bacteria; phylum Nitrospirota; class Nitrospiria; order Nitrospirales; family UBA8639; genus Nitrospira_E. Next base: position 432 of record BQIZ01000246.1, on the reverse strand, counting down.
TTGCCGATGAAAGCCCCTTTCCTGATCCCGGCGCACTGTATGAGGATGTTTTAGTCGAGTGAAATTGTGCTTTTACAAAGGCTGAGCCGGAAGTATTGGGCTGGACTCCTTCATCAATGCAACACGATTATCAACCATTCCTGAATGATGACGAACCATGTTAATTTCCTATAGGGAAGCTTTGAATCAGGCGATGCGTGAGGAAATGCAACGGGATTCTTCTGTCTTCCTCATCGGAGAAGAGGTGGGGTATTACCAAGGGGCCTTTAAAGTCAGCAAAGGCTTTGTGGAGGAATTCGGCGTTGAGCGGGTGTTGGATACGCCGATTACCGAAGCGGGCTTTACGGGTTTGGCTGTTGGCGCGGCGATGGCTGGATTGCGTCCCATTGTCGAATTGATGACCTTTAATTTCGGCATTCTTGCCCTTGACCA
>BQIZ01000245.1 GCA_021604365.1 Nitrospirales bacterium | reverse complement strand
GACGATGTGGTTCACCAGGTCTCGTCCAACGTCAAATTAACCAGAGGGTGAGAATCATGAAAATCACTGGTGCAGAAATTTTTTTAGAAGCATTAAAGCGTGAAGGCGTGAAAACCATGTTTGCCTTACCAGGCGGAGTGGTTCTCAAAATATTCGATGTCTTGCACCAACAAAAAGATATTCGGGTGATCCTGACGCGGCATGAACAAGGTGCCGGGTTTATGGCCGTTGGATACGCGAAAGCCATGGGCAAACCCGGTGTGGCGCTTATTACCTCTGGCCCCGGAATGACAAATGTTATCACGTCTTTGGCGGACGCGTATATGGATTCAGTTCCCATCGTCGTCTTTTCAGGACAGGTTCCGACCGCATTGATAGGCAATGATGCCTTCCAAGAGGCAGACAATATTGGTCTCAGTCGTCCATGCACCAAATATAATTTCCTGGTCAAGGACGTGAATGATTTAGCGCAGACGATTAAGGAAGCGTTTTATATTGCCACCACTGGTCGTCCTGGCCCGGTTTTAGTCGATATTCCTAAAGATATTTCGCTCGATAAAGCGGAATTTCACTACCCGACGGCTGTCTCCATTCGTGGATATAATCCTACCTACGATGGAAGTCGTTGGAAAATTAAGCAAGCAGCTGACGCGATCATGAAATCCAAGCGTCCTATTTTATATGTAGGTGGCGGGGTGGTGTTGTCTGGAGCTTCTACTGAGGTAAAGGATCTGGCGGAATTGACCCAAATCCCGGTGGATATGACGTTGATGGGTTTGGGAGCATTTCCTGGAAGTCACCCGTTGTCCCTGGGAATGTTGGGCATGCATGGAACGTATGTCGCGAACATGGCTATGCATTATTCTGACCTGGTTATTGCCGTTGGGGCACGATTTGATGATCGAGTGACGGGCAAGGTTTCAGAATTTTGTCCCGATGCGACAATTATTCACATTGATATTGATCCGACCTCCATCAGAAAAAATATTCAGGTAGACATTCCAATTGTGGGTGACTGTAAGCGGGTGCTCACCGAACTGAATAATATTCTCCGTGCCACGGTGAATGGGAATCAAAAAGAACAACGGAAGCCCTGGTGGGATCAACTGAATGCGTGGAGGGAAGCACACCCACTGCATTATGACCAAGATCCTGACGGATTAATTAAGCCACAATTTCTTATTGATCGTTTGTATCACTTAACGAGCGACCGAAATCCTATTTTGGCCACGGATGTCGGTCAACACCAAATGTGGGCAGCGCAATATTTCAAATTGCAAAATCCTCAGTCCTGGTTAACATCTGGAGGTCTTGGGACTATGGGGTTTGGGTTGCCGGCCGCTATGGGTGCGCAGGCTGCGTTCCCGGATCGTCTGGTTTTGTGTGTCGCTGGGGATGGCAGTATTCAAATGAATACCCAGGAATTGGCCACTGCGGTTGTCGAGCAACTACCAGTTAAAGTGTTTATTATTAATAACCGGTTCCATGGCATGGTTCGCCAGTGGCAAGATTTGTTTTATGAAGGCCGGTATGCCTCGAGTTACCTGGGGACCGTTCCTGATTTTGTGAAATTAGCTGAAGCCTATGGGGCTGCCGGCATCCGGATTGAAAAGGTGTCGGAGATGGATAGCGGCATCCGTGAAGCGCTCTCCATTAAGGGGCCAGTTGTGATTGATGTCCCGACCTACCAGTTTGAAAATTGTTATCCCATGATCCCGGCCGGAGGCTGTAATCATGAAATGTTGTTAGGAGATCCCCCGGACCTAAAAAAGCCCAATGCAATGCAAAAAATCGGGACTCAGGCGGATTCAGATTCTGTCATCACGGCTTAGAGTACAACTATAAAAGGGTGTTATGGAGCACATTATTTCGTTGACCGTAGAGAATAAATTCGGATCATTGTCTCGAATAGCGGGCCTCTTCAGCGGACGGGGTTTTAATATTGAAAGTTTGTCAGTGGCCCCCACTCTGGATCCCTCTGTGTCCATGATGACAGTGGTGACTAAGGGGGATGATCCAATTATCGAACAAATTTTGAAACAGCTGAATAAACTCATTGATGTAATTAAAGTGGTTGATATTAGCGAAAGCGAGTTTGTTGAACGGGAGACTGCGCTTATCAAGGTTCATACCCGACCAGAGGATCGAGCGGAAGCTCTTCGCATTGCTGATATTTTTCGAGCCAATGTTCTGGATTCCTCCCCTACCAGCTACACCATTGAGGTCACTGGAGATGTGAGGAAAGTTCAGGCGATCATCAATCTCCTGCAGCCCCTTGGTATCAAAGAGCTGGTAAGAACCGGCAGGATTGCCATTGGGCGCGAACCGACACGTTCGACCCAAACCCAATCCCGACCGCTTGCGAAAGCGAATTAATCAGACCAAACAACACCTGCCTTTAGACTGAGGGGATCCGTCCACCCTGATCGACGGAACGACTAAGGACTATATTATCTTTATGAGGAGTGTATGATGAAAATTTATTATGAAAAAGATGCTGATCGACAAATTCTGGCAAAAAAAACGGTGACCGTCGTGGGTTTCGGTAGCCAAGGTCATGCGCATGCCTTAAACATGCGGGATAGTGGGCTTCAAGTCATCGTGGGCTGTCGGGAAGGTTCGTCGTGGAACAAGGCCGAAGCGGCCGGGTTGAAAGTCATGCCGACCGCAGATGCGGTCAAAGGTGCCGATGTGGTGATGCTATTAGCTCCTGATGAAGCACAAGCGGCCATCTACAATAAAGATATTGGTCCAAACTTGAAGCAGGGAGCCTATCTGGCCTTTGGTCATGGGTTTAATATCCATTTTGGGCAAATTCAACCTGCCAGCCATGTGAATGTGTTTATGGTGGCTCCCAAGGGTCCCGGGCATCTGGTCAGGTCGGAATATACCAAGGGGACGGGTGTTCCGTGTTTGTTAGCCATTCACCAGGATCCCGGTGGACAGACGACTAAGGTTGGATTGGCCTATGCTTGCGCGATTGGTGGAGCCAGAGCCGGTGTTATTGAAACATCATTTCGGGAGGAGACCGAAACCGATCTTTTTGGGGAGCAGGCGGTATTATGTGGAGGAATCACTTCGCTAATTCAGGCAGGGTTTGAAACGTTGGTCGAAGCTGGATATTCGCCTGAAATGGCCTATTTCGAATGCTTGCATGAAGTAAAACTGATTGTGGATCTCATCTATCAGGGTGGGATCGCCAATATGCGCTATTCTATTAGCACGACGGCCAAATATGGTGATGTAACACGAGGTCCACGAGTGGTGACAGATGAGACCAAGAAAGTGATGAAAGAGATCTTGGGAGAAATCCAAAGCGGTCGATTCGCCAGGGAGTGGGTGCTGGAAAATCAAGCGAACCGGCCCGTGTATAATGCCCTTTTGAGAAGGGGAGAAGAGCACCCGATTGAAGAAGTCGGTGCACGGTTGCGAGGGATGATGCCCTGGCTGCAAAAAGATCAGCTTGTGGATAAACAGAAGAATTGATGAGAACCTTGCGGGACGTGAGACCCATTCCCCATGGCTGATCAAGCGAGAGGGATTCCTGTTGCCAAAGAAGGTATCCCCTTTATCGCAGGGGGAGGGCTCCTGACCCTCGGATGTTGGTTTGCCGGGTTGGTTTGGTTCACATGCCTGATGGGATCGTTGACTCTGTTTACCGCCTGGTTTTTTAGAAACCCGGCCAGAACGATTCCTCAGGGGAGAAATCTCATTGTGTCTCCAGGTGATGGGACGGTCGTAGCGGTGGAACAGGAATTTGAACATCGATTTCTCAAAGAACCCAGTATAAGAATCAGCATTTTTTTAAATGTCTTCAATGTACATATTAACCGGTTGCCTGCGACAGGAGTGCTGCAGGATGTCGTCTATGCTCCAGGTAAGTTTTTAGTAGCCAGTCGTCCAGAGGCTACAGTGGAAAATGAGCAAAATGCGCTCATGCTCAGGCGTTCTGATGGAAAAAAAATACTGTGTGTGCAAATTGCCGGTTTAATTGCCAGGCGAATCGTCTGTTGGGTCAAACCCGGTGAACAGGTTGAAGTAGGCGATCGGTTTGGATTAATTCGGTTTGGATCTCGGATGGATTTGTATCTTCCTCACGACAGTGCCATTCAAGTCAAGGTTGGCGAAAAGGTGAAGGGGGGATCGTCCATCGTGGCGGAGTTGCCATGTGTGGAGCCTTCATGAAACAACCAAAAAAGCGACGAGTGGTCTATTTAATTCCCAATCTTCTGACCACTGGAAATCTTTTTAGTGGCTTGGCTTCTATCTTATTTGTCTTCGGAGGCGATTATGGGCCTGCAGCCATTGCGATTCTTGTGGCGATCGTTTTTGACGTGTTGGATGGGACGTCAGCCCGTCTGATGAAAAGTACGAGTGATTTCGGGCTGCAATATGATTCATTGGCAGACGTCGTGGCTTTCGGGGTGGCTCCGGGCTTGCTGATGTATTCGTGGGCACTCAGTTCTCCGAAGATGTTAGGGGCCGCGGTGATGTTTGCCTTTGTTGCCTGTGGTGCCTTGCGATTGGCCAGGCATAATGTTTTGGCGACGACCGGCGGAGACGGGAAGCCGTTTACGGGGCTTCCTATCCCCGGTGCAGCAGGGGTGATGGCTACGTTGGTGATTTTCGATCATCATGTTGCGTCATTAGGAGAGCAGGTGAAGCCTATTCTTGGGATCATCTTGACCCTAGGGCTGGCATTTCTCATGGTGAGTACGTTTCGTTATCGTAGTCTGAAAGAATTAAAAACGCAGGAACACCACCACTTTAATTATTTGGTATATGCAATCCTCATTCTCATGGCGGTCTTAGCGTACCCACAGGCTATGCTTTTTGTCGTGTTTGCCGCCTATGCGCTTTCAGGGGTCTTCGAGCAAGGATGGAAGCTTGTGGCGGGTATAATGGGGAAAAAGCCCGCGGAAGAAGTGGGGACGGATGGACTCCACAAATAAATGACCGGCAGGCTTGGAAAAAGGGATCTTGGATGAAGAGCAAATGTGAGGGAAATGAGCCATGACAAGGATGATTCGAATTTTCGATACCACCTTGCGGGATGGAGAGCAATCGCCTGGCGCGAGCATGAATATCGAAGAAAAAATCCTCGTGGCGAAGCAATTGGCCAGGTTGAATGTGGATATTATTGAAGCCGGTTTTGCGTTTA
>BQIZ01000244.1 GCA_021604365.1 Nitrospirales bacterium | reverse complement strand
TACCTTTCCCAACATGGCCTCAGCAACCAAATTTGCCGGTTTGATGTTATCCTGATTACTGGAATCAAACAGGGTTCTCCGAAATTAACTCACCTGGAACAGGCTTTTGAGGTTTCCAGCTCCGACTGGCAATGGTAAATTAAAGGGATTGGCCTCCGCACGAAGTCCAATTCCTGAAGGTAAACAGCTCTTCATTGTTACTTTCACCAAAGAACCAGGGTCCGGTTTTATCTAGATAATACGCAATTAATAGACCAGGCCAATGAGATAGCATGATTCAATTATTCCACGTCACAAAATACTACGATGGCTGCCTTGCGCTCTCAGATATTTCCCTGCGAATCGAAAAAGGCGAATGTGTGTTACTCACAGGGCCAAGCGGAGCCGGGAAAACCACCTTACTCAAGCTTATTTTTGGAGCAGAACACCCTGATGAGGGACAAATCCTCGTCCAAAATCGCAACATCGCCAGGCTCGGAGGATCCGATGTCCCTTATCATCGACGAACCATGGGGTATGTTCTTCAGGATTTCAAACTGCTCCCACAGCGGACGGTCTCCGAAAATGTGGCTCTCCCCCTCATTATTCGTGGCTTGTCATCATTCGAATCCCGGCGAAAGGTCCTGGAAGCCCTTCGTGCGGTTGGCATGGATCATAAACTCAGCTCCATCGCCTCCGTGCTCTCCGCCGGAGAGCAGCAACGTGTGTGTATCGCCCGCGCGATCGTAAACAGTCCCATCATTCTTTTGGCAGACGAACCAACGGGAAATTTAGATCCCCAACTCACCACAGAAATTGCGGCATTATTTAAAGCCATCAATACCCGGGGGACCACCGTCATGATGGCCACGCACAATCGACAAGTTGTCGAACAGTTAAATGGGAGAATTCTCCGACTGGATTGCGGACATCTCGTATCCGATCAGGGAGTCTATACGTGAAACGGCTCTGGTATTTTATCCGTGAAGCCTATACCAGCCTCCGCACGCATCGGACCAGTACGCTGATTGGTGTTATTACCACGGCGTTTACCCTGACCAGCTTTGGCATCTTTCTCCTCCTCTATCATAACGTGCATAATCTATTGGGCCAGGTTCAACACACCATTCAAATCATCGTCTATCCCAAGAATGACATTGAATCCGGCAAGCTACACGATTTGCAACAGGGACTCAAAACGGATCCTGCCGTTGACTCCCTCACCTTTATTTCAAAGCAAGACGCGTTGACCGAATTCAAAGAACAATTTCCCGAGGAAGTCTATCTACTGGAAGGCCTTGGCGAGAGCCCGTTTCCCGCATCATTGATATTGACCATGGCCGCCAAGTCCCCTACCACAGATATGATTGGCAACCTCGTCAATCGGCTGCAACATCATCCCGATATTGATCGCGTTCGATATAATCGAGATTGGATCGAGCGCCTAACCCTCATCATCGCCTATATGGAGTTCGGCGCGTTATTGGTTGGGAGCATCCTGGCCTTAGCATCCGTCACCATCATTGCAATTACCGTACAATTGGCATTCCATACCAGACAGCAAGAAATTGAAATTTTACGGTTAATCGGGGCGACCAGTCTCTTTATTAGCATTCCGTATCTCATCGAAGGAGCCATCTTAGGGGCCGCCGGAGGCGGTATGGCCCTTGGTTTTCTACGTGGAGGGTTTGAACTTTTCACGCAAAACACCCAAGGCTTGAATGTGTTTGGGGGATTTTCTTCTGCATTGGAGTTTTTCCCTCTTCCCCTTTCACTGATTTTGATAGCCGGAGGCATCCTATTGGGGTGCCTGGGAACAGTGACCACCATCTATGGATCGTTGCGGTTTCGCCTATGAGGCGGGTTAAACTATTTCTCCACACAGGAGTGCTCGCAAGCGGACTACTCCTTCTGTTGGTCCAAGCTGGTTGGGGCGCTGACGCCTCAACCATCAAAAATGAAATCAGTCAGGAACGCCTCAGGCTGGAGAAGCTCAATCAGGAAATTACCGAAACCAAAAAAGAAACAAAACGGATCGAGAAGAAACATGGATCAGTCATAAAAACCATTGATAAATTGGATCGCCAACTCCATGAGCAAAAGAAAGAACGCAATCGCATTAATGACCAGATTAAAGCGACAGACGAGGAGTTGGCGAACCTGAGCACGGAGATTGCCGAAGTGGAGCAAGACGTTCGCACTCGACAATCCTCCATTGCCGCCAGACTCCGATTATTATATGTGGAGGGACGCACCGGATATTTAAAAACGCTCTTCGCAGCTGAATCCTTTACCGAGGCCTCAAACCGGATGAATTATCTTTCTTGGGTTGCCCAACGGGAGCATCAACTTGTCCGACAATTTCAAGAAGACCTCTTAAATCTCCAACAACTCAAGGAGCAACAGACCGCAGCCCGGGAGGATCTCCTTCGCTTTCAGGGAGAAACTCAACAGACCATCAAAAAAGTTTCAGGTCTCAAACGTCAAAAACGCTCCGTCTTGGTTAATCTTTCCAAAGAGAAGGACGCACATCAAAGGATGGTTGAAGACCTTCAGCGATCCGCTGAACAGGTGGATAGTCTCCTCAAAGAATTGGACCAACGGTTTCAACTGGCTCAATCCCGGATGCGCAAGCCCTCTGGAGCTCCCCCGTCTCTTGGGTCTTTCCTCTGGCCGGTTGAAGGTAAAGTGGTTTCGTATTTCGGTCGGCAAAAACATCCCACCTTTGATACATTTGTGACGAAAAAAGGCATAGAAATCAGCGCGCAGGAAGGAAGTCCGATTCGCGCAGTTTCATCTGGAAACGTCGTCTATGCCGACTGGCTCAAGGGATATGGTCTGGTCATCATTGTCGACCATACCAATGGTTTTTATTCTCTCTACGCTCATGCCTCAAAACTTTTAGTGGCTGAAGGCCACTCCGTTAAAAACGGGCAAGTCATCGGTGAAACAGGCGAAACAGGCGTCACCCAAGAAGACACCCTGTATTTTGAATTACGTAAAGGCACCACCCCTATCGATCCCCTGAAATGGCTGGTAAAACAGCCTTAATTGAACAACTGGAAGAAGGAACGCCTCATGTCACATGAACGATTGTCGACGGTAGTGATTTCTGGTTTAACCTTAACTGCCATCCTTTTGGTGGGGATTGTAATCGGAAAAGGAGGAGACCGGGCGGGATATGCCAGCGAACCCTACGAGGAATTACAAGTCTTCGCTGAAGTGCTTTCGCAAGTCAAAAAGCATTATGTGGAAGAAACTCAAACCAAAGACCTTGTCCAGGGTGCCCTCCGAGGCATGCTGGCTGGACTGGATCCACATTCATCTTTTATGACTCCGGATATGTTCAAAGAGATGCAGGTTGAAACAAAAGGAGAGTTTGGAGGACTTGGCATCCAAATCGGCGTAAAAAACAATCGTCTGACCGTGATCTCCCCCATTGAAGATACGCCGGCCTTTGAAGCCGGCATCCAACCTGGCGACACCATCATCAAAGTTGACGACAAGCCGACAAAAGATCTCACACTCATGGAAGCCGTTCAACACATGCGAGGCGCACGAGGCACATCAGTGGCATTAACCATTGAACGTGAGGGACTGGAAAAGCCACTGATCTTCAACCTCAAACGCGACATCATTAAAATTCAAAGCATTCGCTCCAAGCTGCTGGAAGGCAACCTTGGATATGTCCGATTGAGCCAATTTCAAGAAGCCACCGTCGAGGATCTCTCCACGGAATTGGAAAAACTCGTTGCCAAAAACATTCAGGGCTTGATTCTCGATCTCCGAAATAATCCCGGCGGGCTATTGACCGCTGCGGTGGGAGTCTCCGAACAATTCCTAGAATCCGGCCGCCTCGTCGTCTCAATACAAGGACGCAACGGCAAGAAGGATGAATACCGTGCACGGGCAAGTAGTAAGAATTATCAATATCCCATGATTGTATTGGTCAACCACGGTTCTGCCAGCGCCTCAGAAATCGTGGCAGCCGCCATGCAGGATTGGGGGAAAGCCGTCGTGATTGGCACCACAACTTTTGGGAAGGGATCCGTGCAAACCATTCTCCCGCTCTCCGATGGATCCGGCCTTCGGCTTACCACGGCAAAATACTTTACGCCAAACGGCAAGTCGATTCATTCTATCGGTGTACAACCCGACATTGTGATTGATCCGAAACCCGTTCAGGTGGCGAAACAAGAACCCTCCGAAGGGAAGAAAGACGAGAGCACTGCGGATTCCCCTGCGCCCTCTCCGACCAAACCTCACGCCCCCTCGGCCCCACAGGACAAGGACCAGGCTCAGCCCATTCCTCCAGATGACCTTCAGTTACTGAAGGCTGTGGAAATGCTGAAATCATGGAAAGTTTTCAAACAGTTAAAACCGGCCGCATAATGCGGCCGTCATAAGATGTTGAAGAAATTAGAAGTCGAGGACAATTGCCGTATTCGTTTTAATGACACCATCAATACCTCGAAGACGAACCATTATGAGGTCGTTCAGCTCCTCTAACGTTTCGGCTTCCACATGGGCAATTAAATCAAACGGACCGGTCACCGGATACACGGATTTCACACCTTGAATGCGTGTAAGTGTTTTATACGCGCTCTTGGTGTGGGTCCCTGTCGTGTCAATCAAAACAAATGCAGAAATTGCCATTACCTAACCATCCTTCTGAGGTAAAAGTTTGATATGCTTCCATAACCATTTCATGTTCCTTGGCAAGGCGAATTGCGTACGTCGGGAACCATGGGAGAAGCTTCCCCTTCTTCTTACTTCCCGGGTTGGGACTCCTGACAGAGAGCTCGTTTCTTTCGAATCGCAGTCAAGATTTCCTCACCACGAGACCCTAAACCTGGTAGGGTTTGCAGTAAATGCGATTGGGCCAAAGCTTCCAGATCGGCCCAGCTTGTGATGCCCAATCGAAAAACCAGATCGTGGACAATCGGTTCCGAAAATCCCGGCAGATTAACCCAATCCAGGGCTGAATCAGGAAGAGGAGTTTTTAATTCCTCATACGCACGGATACGCCCCGTGGAGAGAAATTCCTGGATTTTAATGGATAATTCCTTGCCAATACCAGGAATGGTTTGGAGTTCGCCACGATTCGCCACCTCCGTCACATCCTCTTGGAGGCTCTTCAGCGAATCAGCAGCCCGGCGATAGGCTTTGACCTTGTAGGGATTTTCACCTCTCGACGCC
>BQIZ01000243.1 GCA_021604365.1 Nitrospirales bacterium | reverse complement strand
TTATCCATTCGCACAAATCCCCAAAAACGGCTGTCCAAACTTTGGTCGCGGTTGTCACCCATCACAAAGTATGATTCGGGAGGAACGGTTAAGGGACCAAGATTATCGCGAGGATTGATACGACCATCAATAATTCCGGGATCGACCCTCTGCGTAAAGCTTTCATCCAACAATGGCTGTCCATTCACGATCACGTGTTTATTTTGAATATGAATGGTATCACCAGGGAGTCCGATCACCCGCTTAATGAAATCCTTGTTTTCATCCTCAGGATAGCGAAACACAATAATATCTCCACGGGACGGAGGATCAAAATTCATCACGATTGTCGAAGAAAAGCACGTCACTGGTGGGAACGAAACCTGAAACTCACAGTCTTGCGGCAACTGAAACCCATAGGACAGTTTGGAAACAAGGATATGATCGCCAATCATCAAGGTCGGAATCATGGATCCTGATGGAATCTTAAAGGCCTGGACCACAAAGACTCGAATGGTGAGAGCCAGAACAATAGCAATGATTAAGGCCTCGGCATATTCTCGAATAATCGACTTCTTGGATACCTCACTCTCCTGGGAACTTGAGGTAACCGAGGATTCCTCTTGAATGTTTTTTTCGGAAGATTCGGTCATTTTAGGTTGTTGTGGATCTTCTGTGGTCATCAGCGGTTCAGTTCGGATCGGTCTTTAAAATAGCCAGAAAAGCTTCTTGAGGGACTTCGACACGTCCTAATTGTTTCATTCGTTTTTTTCCTTCTTTTTGCTTCTCCCACAATTTGCGTTTTCGGGAAATATCTCCACCATAACACTTGGCCGTCACATTTTTCTTGAGTGCGCCAATCGTTTCTCTGGCAATTATGCGTTTGCCAATCGTGGCTTGAATGACAATTTCAAACATTTGCTTGGGAATGAGTTCTTTCATTTTTTCCGCTAATTGCCGCCCCCGACTTTGAACTTTATCCTTGTGGGCGATAATGGAGAGCGCGTCCACCGTTTCACCATTCAGCAATAAATCCAATTTCACCAGGTCAGACTCGCGATAGCCAAGCAATTCATAGTCTAGCGAGGCATACCCTTGAGTCCGGGATTTCAGTCGGTCATAAAAGTCTAACACAATTTCATTGAGGGGGATTTCGTAGGTTAACATGGACCGGGTTGGATCCAGATATTGCAGCCCGATTTGAATGCCTCGACGCTCTTGGCACAGTTGAAGGACATTTCCGATATACCGCTCCGGCGTAATCATCGTGGCTTTAATATAGGGCTCTTCAATTCGTTCGATCTGGGAAGGGTCCGGGAGTTTTGATGGATTATCGATAACTAATGTTTCACCTTTAGTGGTAAATACACGATAGACGACAGTTGGGGCGGTACTGATCAGATCCAGTCCATATTCCCGCTCCAAGCGCTCTCGAATAATTTCCATGTGGAGGAGCCCCAGAAATCCACATCGGAATCCAAATCCCAAAGCCAGGGAGGTTTCAGGTTCATAGACAAAGGAGGAATCATTCAGTTGTAACTTCTCTAGAGAATCCCGCAGATCCTCAAACTTGGCATTATCCGTCGTGTATAATCCGCAAAACACCACCGGTTTGACATCCCTGTACCCGGGAAGGGCCACGCTTGTGGGGCGCTTTGAATCCGTAATGGTATCACCAATTTTGGTGTCGGATAGTTCCTTCATTCCAGCACAAATATATCCGACTTCCCCAGGCCCCAGCCGACTAACCTTGGTCCGTTTTGGAGAAAAGACACCCACCTCCAGGACTTCAAATTCACGTCCGGAAAACATCAATTTAATCATCATATTGGGGGTGACTTCTCCGTCCATGACTCGAAAAAGCACCACGGCTCCCTGATAATTGTCAAACCAGGAGTCAAAAATCAGGGCCTTTAGGGGTTGATCAATGGACCCGACTGGAGCCGGAATGACCTTCACCACACCTTCAAGCACTTCCTTGACCCCTCGTCCATCCTTGGCACTGACTAAAAAGGCCTCCTCACTCGACAATCCCAACACATCTCGAATTTGGACCTTTACGCCCTCCACATCCGCACTCGGTAAATCGATTTTATTAATGACGGGAATAATCACTAAATCATTCGAAATCGCCAGATAGGCATTGGCGATGGTCTGGGCCTCAACCCCCTGAGTGGCATCAATCAACAGAAGGGCTCCTTCACAGGCAGCCAAGCTCCGCGATACCTCATAAGCAAAATCAACATGCCCTGGGGTATCAATGAGATTAAATTGATAGTCTTGCCCATCCGAGCTCTTAAACCCCGTTTTGACCGCATGTGCTTTAATGGTGATCCCGCGCTCGCGTTCCAGATCCATGGCGTCTAGATATTGTGCACGCGCCTCACGTGGTGACACGGCACCGGTGATCTCCAGAAACCGGTCAGCAAGGGTGGATTTGCCGTGATCAATATGAGCAATAATCGAAAAATTGCGGATGTGTGTTTGAGGGAAAGCTTTACTCATTCGAAGTGACCGTGATTGTAATGTGACCCTAAAAGGTTGTCAAAAATTGATGGATTCCGCTAGGTTATTGTCCTAAACTGGACCAGAGATCAAAAAATGCCCCACACAGCATTAGAAAAAGACGATTGTGAGTACATTTGGCACCCTTTTACCCAAATGCAGGAATGGGAGGGCCAGACTCCTCTCATTATCAGACGCGGAAAAGGTTCTTACCTCTATGACATGGATGGCAATGCCTATCTTGATGCCACGGCATCGATTTGGGTCAATGTCCATGGCCATCAACATCCCCGCATTAATCAGGCCATCCGCCGGCAACTTACGCAGGTGGCTCATACGACGCTACTAGGGCTATCCAACCCACCAGCCATTCAATTGGCTAAGGCACTTATTCGCCTGGCTCCGAAAGGCTTACGAAAAGTCTTTTATTCAGACAACGGTTCAACAGCTGTTGAAGTTGGGGCAAAGATGGCTATCCAGTACTGGCAACAATGTCCAACTCCCCAGCCACAAAAAACTCGATTTATCCATCTAGGCCTATCCTATCATGGGGATACCGTGGGAGGCGTGAGCCTCAGCGGAGTCGAACCATTCCGTAGACCTTTTTCTTCACTCCTTTTTCCAAGCCACGCTATTGAACCCCCTTACTGTTATCGATGTCCCCTTCATATGGAGTTTCCCCAATGCCACCTTGCCTGCCTTGATCCTCTTGAAAAGCTTCTGCACACATCACATCAAGAAATTGCAGGCCTTATTCTTGAGCCCATGGTGCAAGGAGTCGCCGGGATTATTCCCTCCCCTCCAGGTTACTTGAAACGCGTTAGGGATCTATGCACGCGCTACAACGTTTTATTCATTGCCGATGAGGTTGCCACCGGGTTTGGACGAACAGGTCTAATGTTTGCCTGTGAGCATGAAGAAATAACTCCGGATATCATGGCCATTGCCAAAGGATTAACGGGAGGGTATCTACCCTTGGCTGCCACGTTAACCACAGCTGCCATTTATGACGCGTTTTTGGGAGAAGGGCATGAAGGCAAAACTTTTTTCCATGGACATAGTTACGCAGGAAATCCCTTGGGCTGTGCGGCAGCTCTCGCTAACCTAAGTGTTTTCAAGAGCGAACGCACACTTGCAAAGCTTCAACGACGAATCCCAAAATTACGAAAGGCTCTGGAGGTGTTGAGCGAAGATCCTTGGGTGGGCGACATCCGGCAATGTGGCTACATGGTTGGGATTGAACTGGTTCAAGATCTAGCTAACAAAAAACCGTTCCCTGCAGCCGAACGCATCGGTCAGAAAATAGCCATGACTGCCAGAACCTTGGGGATGTTGATCCGTCCCATCGGCACGATTATGATTCTCATGCCTCCACTTTCCGCCAGCGTCAAGGAACTTGAGCAAATGGTATCAATTTTAAAACTCGCTATTTCAGTTGTTCGTTCTTCCCGCCCATCTTCCTCAGTTTAAACACCTCATGAAGGTTCTTAGCCCACCCCAGTTTAACCTAGATGAGCTCAACGGTTTGGCCAACGTGTAACTCACATCGGTCGACCGCTCGCCCTTGCTTCACGAAAATCTCGACATGGCCATTACTATTGATTAAGGCCTCCGGGATTCCCATGGCGGCTTCTCCATAATGGGTTTTTATTCCATTAATGAGTACATCCCCTATTTTCAAACCGGAGTATTCCTTCTTGGTGACTGATCGAAATGTTTCGATATCGGCCATGGTGATATTCGTCATGGCATTACCAAAATGGTCGACATAAACAATACGCCCATGAAGGGCCTGCTGTTGCATACGTGGGGGATCAAGGGGAAGCGTGACATAATCATGAATGAGCCGCCCGTACGACCCAGGAACCTGCCCCTTCGTCAACCAGGCGGCAGAGGGTGCAAACAAATCCCGGCCATCAAACGTTCCTCCCGCAGAATCTAATCGGTATTGTTTATTCTCAATCGATCGAATTTCAACCGACGTTTCCTCTTGGAGCACGTAACTCAGAACACCATTATCCGGAGCCAGGAAGAAATGTCTGGAGGTTGAAGCTAAGATTGCCCTTCGGGAGCTTCCAACAGCAGGGTCCACGACCACCACATGCACCGTTCCATCTGGAAAATATTGATAACACGATTTCAAAAAAAACGCGGCCTGTTCAATCCCATGCGCCGGGATTCGATGTGTCAGATCGACGATGCGTATTTGAGAATTAATTCCGAGCATCACGCCCTTCATGCTTGGGACAAAATAATCGATATCTCCAAAATCAGTGACCAATGTAACTAAGGAAATGGGGGAAGTCATGATTATAGCTCCTCAAAACAAATGGACTGGATTTGGTATTCAATAACCCCAGCAGGTCGATGCACTTCAACGATATCTCCGACCCGATGCCCAATCAGCGCACGCCCAATAGGGGATTGAACCGAAATGGAACCATTTTTGATATCGGCTTCTTCTTGTCCCACCAAGGTATAACGTTTTTCCTCCTGAGACTCTAAACTGACAATGGAGACTGTGACCCCAAAGACAACCGTGTCACTCTGCCCAATCGCTATTTCCACCACTTGAGCCATGCTGAGTTTATGCTCAAGCTCAGCCATCCGTGTATCAATAAATTGCTGCTGCTCTTTGGCGGCTTTATATTCGGCATTTTCTTTGAGATCACCATGTTCACGAGCCTCGGTAATGGCCTGAAT
>BQIZ01000242.1 GCA_021604365.1 Nitrospirales bacterium | reverse complement strand
AAGTCGAGTGGAGCCTCATTGAATTGCTCGATGAACACTTCACTTTCAACCACAAGCTGGTTGGCGGACTCATTGAAGGTGGCTGTGGCCACCGAATTGCCTTCCACGTCCCGATGCCACAACAGGGTCGCTGGGGGGGTGATCGTCAGGGTGGAAGACTCAATGTGCAGGTCATAGTCTTCTCTCGGACGCAAACGCAAATGATGGGGTCCGAGCGTCACCGCACCCGAAAAATTATAATACGTCCGATGAAGAATTTTATAACGTTGCATTGTTCATCCTGTTCCGCGATTTTTCCGAAATCAAGGAATTTATTGAAATTATAGTCGGAACGGCACTAATAATGGGCGCTATTGAGACCAGCATTTACTAATTGTGGAAGGCTAAATCACAAAGTGAGAGGGTGCTTGGCTTTTTTATTCAATTGAAGAAGTACCGTTCTACGATTTGGAGCCAGAACAAAATCATTTGTTTAGGATTCAAGTTTTAAGTATTTCCATAATTTTTTCTTACTTACCTTATTCAGACCTTTAATACTTAGGCCTGTTGTGAAATCTGCCTGACGTCATAAATCCGTTGACGCTTTAGAAGTCTGTTGGATCTTTTTTTTTGGGATCGTTGATTTCTGCCATTGTCTCGCGTTCAAATTTAAGGGCTTCAGTTCGATCTCCTAAATAACGAGGAATCCCATCTAAAACTAGAATGCCGCTTATTTGATTTTCGTGGTGCCCAATGATAAGTCCACCGAAACAGTTGTGTGCATGATTTCCAGCGATTACGCTCCTGGTATTAGTGATTAAAATGTTTTTTGGTCTAACTAAAATTTCTACGCCGTTTCGTAGGAAACGACCACGATTAATCACAACTTTATGAGGCGGCTGAAAGTCTATTTCAATAAGAATCTTTCGATGCGCTTCCCGCACCGTTAGTTTTGTGCCAATGAGTTGAATGTCCCATGGTTCTGTTGAGTAAAAGAGTTGATTGTTCTTGATTTGAAGGACTTGAGCATTAAATTCGTCATAGATGACTAAATTCAAAAGAAGGTGACCATCAGCCATTATGAGTCCGAGGAGAGGACCCCCGTCAACACTTATAGGTACTAGGACAGTTCCATAACCCTTGTCTTCACAAGTAAAACTATTTCCACCAATCTCAATTTCCGCAGTTTTTCCAGAGAAGTGGAGATTGTACGGTTTTGAAACTCCTTCGCGAAGATTATAAGGATCTGCATTTGCTCCTCGCATTACTTCTTTGGGAAGAAGGCCTGCTGTCTTCTCTCGATGATGTTGATCACACAAAAGAGTTATTTCGTCAGCAACATGGCGTTTAACTTTTGCCCACTCTTCCATGTGCTCATATTCGTAAAGGGGCATGCCACATATCACACAGCCAAAACCACAACGCTGTCTAATTTCTCTTTGAATTGGGAGAGGGATATTTCTGCTATGGCAATCCTGCTCCTTCATCCCGACGATTCCTTATAGGCTGGTTTGCCTGAAAAAGTTCAGGGTTCCTATCCGTCTAATTGACTTGGGGAATTTCTTGCTCATGCCTTTTTCTTAAGATTCTCCTGATAATCCCCTGTAAAAATTTTGGAGTGTTTCAGAAATTGTGGGCCTCGCCTAGGCGAAGCCCACCACTTTAATCGAAGAAAGCGCCTCGGCTATTTCTTTTTGTCCTTTTTTTTCTGTTCATTGGCTTTCTGTTTTTGAGCTTTGTCTTTGTCTTTTTTCCCGCCTTTGTCTCCCATGGTGTACCTCCTTTCTCTCTAAGATTTACCGTTTTTCCGAGGGGTGCGCTGAACTGTTTCGATTCTGCGATTGCCTATTTTCAATGTCCTCAGGATCAGCGATTGAGCTTACCATGATCCAGGGATAATAGAAGCACTTCGAAGTTATTCTCCAGCTACGGTGTCAGTATGGGAGAACTTCTCCCTATCAATTTATCTACAGGTTTTTGGGATGTATCCCATCACTGAGAAAAACATTCTGGAGTTTGTTTTGCTTTGAGTGGAAAACGTTCCGGATGTTTGATGGTCTCTATGCCTAAATCCATATCCAAATCCGGCCAATAGTAATGACCTGGTGAGGGTTCTTCGACATGAAGAATCTTACCAACTGAAGCTTCCATGAACCATGGGAAATCTTTGTAGGAAAGGAAGTACTCTTGTTCATTGGTCAAGAGCCAAATTCCATGCGAGAAAATATTTGTGACTTCAGGTGCTGAAATGGGCCTCATTTTTTAGTTTAACATGGGGATTTGGGAATATCTCTTTAATTGAGAAGACATGAGTCAAAGGAATTTTCAAATTTTGAGCCCATGCTCCGGCCGGATCATAAGGCAACGGAGGCCACCGAGTAAGGCAATGCAGATGGCTCACCTGGCAGCCGACAGTTAAGATCTACGATTAAATCGATGTTGGAGAGAATAGGGATGGGTTGAATTGCAAGGGTTAGACAGGATGTTTGGCAGGTCGTGCGGGAAGGCCTTCAAGCATCCCTACAGCGCTAATGTCTTCATCAACGTCGGGCCAGTGCACTCCATGGCCATTTCCAATGATTTGAAAGTTCATGCGCTGCTCAGGAGTGGCATTGGTTAGCCGCCATGACCATACCAAGGGCACACTGATCATTCGTCCATCGGTTAACTGAGCTGTGATGGTTTCATCCGAGACCTTTAGCGTGGCAATACGGGGTTCATTCGTGACCACAATGTTCCTCCCAGGCTTCAATCATTTTGACTCTCTGGTCGAGTAGAATTTTACGGATTCGATTTAACTCATGTGGCGCAAATCCATCATTACCTGCCAAGGAAATTGGTTCTAAAAAAAATTGCAGGTATGGCGCTCTCGTTGAACGTGAATGTGTTTGGGTTCATTGCAATCAAAACTATAAAAGAAAAATCGATAAGGTCCTTCAAGACCTCGAACAGTTGGCACGATACTTTTCCAATTTTTCTTGTGGAGCTGTTGTTGACTGATAGTATACGCAAAAACGCAATGAGACTTCAGGTGGCGAGAGAGGTGCTAAGTGCTTATAGCATGGCACCTGACGTCTGGCTTGCATTAAGATCTTATTCCTATTCCCGGACGAATACGCATCCAGCACAGTCCACCGAGTAAGGCGATGCCGGCGGCAATGCCGAGAGAAACGGACCAGCCGAAGGTGTCAGCCAGCCAGGGCGTCAATGTTGGCGAGAGGGTTCCGCCCAGGTTGGCGCCGGTGTTCATAAGGCCCGAGAGCGTGCCGGCATAGGGTTTGGATAAGTCCGTGGTCGAAGACCAGAATGGGCCGACCGTGAAGTAGAGCCACCCTGCGCCGAGCGAGAGGAAGCCAATGGCGACATAGGGCGCTTCGATGTTGGCGCCGATGATAATAGAAAGCGCGGCCAGAATCATTCCTGCTCCTCCCACACTCGCGCGGCCACGATTGATCCCGTATTGTTCGGTGAGACGATCGGTGACCCATCCTCCTAATGGGCAGAAGATGGCCATCGCGATAAACGGCGCCGAGGCGAAGAAGGCGCCCTGGAGGATGGCAAAGCCCCTCACGTTGACGAGGTAGAGATAGAACCAGGACATATAGACATAGGCGACATAGCCGAGACAGGTATAGCTGAGCGTGAGCCACCAGACGGTGGGTGTGGTGAGGATGGCTTTCCAGGGAACGGTGGTCGTCTTTGACTGCTGAATGGGCAATGGTTCGCTTGTTTTTCCTGTTCGTAGTGGGGTGGTGGAGTTGGGGTTGCCCTTCTTCCCACCGGTCCCGTTGCGTTTTTCCTGTGAAGTTGGAGGTCGTCCTTCACGTGTTTCGAATTCGGTGAACACATCATGGACCGTTCCCCAGGCTTTGCCGGATCGTCCTTCCAAGGGAGCAGGTGGGGCGGGAAGGGGTTCCGAACCTTCGATCAGTTCGGCCTCGGCGGTGTTGACATGGGCATGTTGTCGGGGATGATCGGTTGCGTACCAGTACCACAAAAGCGCGATGCCAATACCCAATCCGCCTGCGACATAGAACGCCGTTTGCCAGCCAAAATTGACCATGATCCAGGCTGTGATCGGTGGCGTGAGGGCGGAGCCCAAGCCGATCCCTCCGATGGTGATGCCAATGCCTAAGCCCCGTTCATTCGGAGGATGCCAGTTTGCGACGGCTCGATTGAAATTGGGCAGCGCGGCGGCTTCCCCGATGCCGATGAGGAAACGCACCACCATAAGTGAACCCATGATCCCGATCAGGTTGACCAGCGGGAGCGTGGGAGCGACGGCCGTCAAAGCTGTGAAGATCGACCACCAGATGAGGGCGAAGGTCAATACGCGACGTGGTCCCCAGCGATCGCCCAACCATCCGCCGGGAACTTGAAAGAGGGCGTAGCCAAAGACAAAGGCCGAAAAGATCTGACCCATTTGCAGATCGGTGAGACCGAGTGCGGGCATCATTTGGCGGGCGGTGACGGAAATATTCACCCGGTCGATGTAAGTGATGATGCTGATGAGGAGGAGGAGGAGAAGAATTCGCCAGCGAATTCGAGAGGGTTGGGGGGGCGATGAAAGCTGGTGCATGGGGAATGAATAGACTACTTGCCGGGCGAGCCAATGGGAAGGCTATCTTCTGCCGCCTTTCCCTACAACCGAAGGGGATTTTGAATGACTTCCTGATGCGGTTTCCTGTTGGATAAAGGTTTTAGCGAGGCGATATTCATCTTCCTGTGTGGTCACCAGGCGATCCAGTTTGGCTTTGAAGATGCGATCGAGTACCCGGCGATACGCCGGACCTTTGGGAAGGCCCAGGTCTTCCAGGTCGTAACCGGTTAAGGTGATCGTGACATGTTGAAACGTGGTGAGATAATCCCGGATCCGTTCCATGGCCGCATGAATCGTCGGCTTGCTTTGCGCTTTGGCCATGAGAAATAACACAAGTTCCTTCGGCCATGGCGTGAGGAGGTCGTAGATTTCTGAAGGAGCCAGATGCTTTCTGTTGAGGGTTCTTATCAACGTGGACTGGGCCTGTAAGAACTCGCCGACGGTTGCTGTGGTTCGTTGCGGGAATCCCAACCGTTTCCATGTTTTGACCAGTTCGGCTTTTCCTAACGATTCGAACCAGGCAAGGGCATAGAGCAGCCATCGCTCGGTTCCTGATCTGGCGTTTTCCACCTCATGCCAGGCCAGGATTTTTTCCCCGGATGCAAAGAGGGTA
>BQIZ01000241.1 GCA_021604365.1 Nitrospirales bacterium | reverse complement strand
ATGAAGGGATGGATCATGAACTTTTTTTAATTCATGACAAGAAAGGAGGATCATGTATCCGTGCCTACTTCGTGAGTCAATTTGACCCATTAATCAAATGTCCCCACGGGTTATCAGGGGAGTGGTAGAAAGGAGGAGTCGTATGTTTTCACTGTCTGAGGAGGAGGAGTCTGGCATTAACATCAAAGTTGTGGGTGTTGGAGGAGCCGGATGCAACGCGGTTAACACCATGATTGAAGCCGGCTTAAGCCGGGTAGAATTTGTCGTGGCCAATACCGATCTGCAGGCCCTGGGCCGCTCACTTGCATCGTATAAAATCCAATTGGGTCCTGAGCGAACGCGGGGTTTGGGGGCAGGTGCCAAGCCTGAGGTTGGAAAAGAGTCGGCATTGGAAAGTGAACACCAAATCCGTGAGGCCCTGGAAGGCGCGGATATGGTATTTGTCACGGCAGGCATGGGAGGTGGCACGGGCACGGGCGGTGCTCCCGTTGCCGCAAAAATTGCCAAAGAGTTGGGAATTCTCACGGTGGGGGTCGTGACCAAACCCTTCCAATATGAAGGAAACCGGCGGACCAGTTTTGCCGAAGAAGGAATCCGTGAATTAAAAAAACACGTGGATTCTCTCTTGATCATCCCCAACCAGAAACTCCTTGGAATGGTTGATAAAAATACCCCGCTTGTGGAAGCATTCAAAATTGCCGATGATGTGCTGCGTCAGGCCATTCAAGGTATTTCGGATGTCATTACCACACCGGGTTTGGTCAATGTGGATTTTGCCGATGTACGAACCGTGATGGGCTATTCGGGGCGAGCAGTGATGGGGATGGGAACGGGTCGGGGTCCGACGCGAGCCGGCGATGCGGCCAGACAGGCCATTGCCAGTCCCTTACTGGAAGATGGAAGCGTGGAAGGGGCTCGAGGGTTGTTGTTGAATATTACGGGCGGGCCCAATCTC
The DNA here is from genome assembly GCA_021604365.1 of Nitrospirales bacterium. Classification (GTDB taxonomy): domain Bacteria; phylum Nitrospirota; class Nitrospiria; order Nitrospirales; family UBA8639; genus Nitrospira_E. The sequence goes on along the minus strand of BQIZ01000241.1, from coordinate 4,294 downwards.
ACGTTGCATGAAGTGAATGAGGCGTCCAACATTGCCAGGGAAGCGGCGGATCCTCAGGCCAATATCATTGTTGGGCAGGTCATTAATCCTGAGCTGGGGGATGAATTGACCGTGACGGTCATTGCCACAGGGTTCGAACAAGCCGAGTCGGTCCTGCGGTTTCCCAGTGCACATCAACCGACTCTCGTGGTAGAGCCTGTTAAAAAGCCCGCATTGGTAGCGGTGCCTACTGAAAATGGGGAGAGCAACGGTTCAAACGGATCTGAGGATCTTGACCGCCCCACCTACCTGCGACGACAGACGGCTGCCAGGCCGATTCCGGAAAAGAACGGCCTGTTAGTGGATGATGATTGGGATGTGCCGACGTTTTTACGGAGGAAAGCGGACAACTAATCTCATGAGCGCCGAGAAACGTCCCCTGCCAGTGGGGACCGGAGTATCCGATGACGGATTCACGAGTCATGTGATCCCCGTTCGGCATTTCTTCGGGACCAGGAATACACCGGCGGGGTTACATACCCATATCCAACTCGGGCACCTTGTGAGTGGGCCGAAGGAATTTCCCGCTATCGTCTCGCTCAAGCAAATCCATAGTACCCGGGTGGTCGTCATCCGCCCCCATAGGGGGCTGGGGGCATTGGAGCAGACCGAAGGGGACGCATTAGTCACCAACCAACCTGAGACCCTGGTAGTCGTGCGCACGGCGGATTGTGTCCCTGTGCTGCTTGTCGAAAAGACCAGGGGCGTCATTGCGGCCATTCATGCCGGATGGCGTGGCGCGGTGGCCGGCATCGTGGCAGAAACCATTCGAGCTTGTATGGTTGAATTCGGGGCGAAGCCGGAGCACATGCATCTGGCGATCGGTCCCTCTATCGGACCGTGTTGTTACGAAGTGGATGAACAGGTCATTAACCCATTGCGAAGCCGGTACCCAGCATGGCCTGGGGTGCTTCAAGAAACCCACAAAGGCAAAGGGGTCTTAGACCTCAAACACTTGATCTATCACCAGATCCGAGCCGGTGGCGTTCCTGACTCTCAGATTGGACGGGTAGACCATTGCACCCATTGTCGGGACGATCTCTTTTATTCCTACAGGCGGGAGGGGCAGGTGAATGGGACCATGTGTAGTGGAATTATTTTGCCTGCTGCCTGAGGATTGATCTCGCTTGTCAGGAGTGGCAAGGTTTTTTGCGATGTAGGGACGCATCGCTGACCCATCCAAAGCGATTCGCCCCACCTTTGGGTTTTCCAAGAAAAAGTGCTGGTAGAAGAGGGCATTGCATTGGTGACCCCAATTCTTGTGTCAACGTGATGTTCTTTGTTGCCGGGTTTCGCCCCGGCAGGCGAGGCCCTTTTGTTTCGGCAAAAGGCCCCAAAACCATTGATGCCCCGTCTGGCCTCATGAGAGGGACGACGCTAGCCTGTGGAAGGCGGGCCAATACGCGGAGTTTATCCTGAGTTTGGTCGAAGGGCTCAAACAAGGCCTGCCAGCAGATGAGAGCATTCCTCTCCCTTGGGCCAGACGGCAGGCGTTGGACCATGGGAGACGAACCTTTCAGGGACTCACAGGAAAAAGCAAGGAGCCATATATCCGGTTTTTGATGCATTGACTCCCTGTCCGTGACTCAAGCGACAATCCCGTTTACAATAGAAGTCATATGAAAAGTCACCGGTATTCTCATTGAAGGATGGCCACGTTTCTCACTCTATTACCCATACGATTCAGATGATCAAGGAGAATATCCGGCAGGCCGCCCTTCGTGTCGGGCGGGATCCTTCCGGTGTCCGGCTGGTGGCGGCGACCAAAACCGTTCCCGCCGTCAATTTAGACGAAGCGTATCGGGCTGGCGTACGAATATTTGGAGAAAACCGGCTCCAGGAGGTTCAGGAGAAACGGGAGGTTCTGGGGCCAAGGGAAGAATTAGTCTGGCACTTCATCGGTCGGATGCAACGTCGGAAACTCAAAGACCTTGTCGGGAATTTTTCGTTGCTGCATTCTGTGGAAAGTCTGGAACAGGCCGAGAGGATTAATGCCGTGGCTGAAAAGCTCGGGATTCACCAAGCCGTGTTACTGGAAGTGAATGTCGGGGAGGAAGCCAGCAAGGGAGGATTTACCTTCCAGGAGGTGGAAGCCAGGATAAAGGCATTAGACCGGCTCCCTCACGTCGAGATTCAGGGACTCATGACGCTTCCGCCTTGGCAGGAAAATCCTGAAGACGTTCGCCCTTATTTTATACAAGTCAGTCGGTTACGAGATCGATTGGCTCGACAGACATGGAGTCGTGTACGGATGACCGAATTGTCCATGGGCATGTCCCATGACTACGAGATTGCGATAGAAGAAGGGGCGACCATGGTTCGGATTGGAACGGCTATTTTTGGAAGTCGAGGGAAAGCCGTTAATCCCGGCACCGTGGAATGATTCGACTGGTATAGCGGTAAAGGAGAAACATGTTTATTGCAGGAAATATTCTACAGGCGATTGCGACCATCCTGGATACGATTTTATGGATCTATATGTGGGTCATCATTATTCGAGCTTTGATCTCCTGGGTGAATCCTGATCCCTGGAACCCCATTGTCCAGTTTTTAGAAAGAGTAACGGAGCCGGTCCTTTCTCAAATCCGGCGTCGGGTCGGCATGCTGGGAATGGGATTTGATTTATCTCCGATCATTGCTATCCTTATTATTATGTTTTTCCAAATTGCCGTGGTAGCATCTTTGAAGGATCTTGCCTTCAGAATGCACTAGCCGGTGAGGGGAAAGGAGTCGTGATGAAAATTACACCCTTGGACATCCAGCATAAAGTCTTTGATACCCAATGGCGAGGCTATCACAAGACACAGGTGGACCAATTTTTAGAAGAAATCGCCGAGTCGGTTGAGGAACTCACCAAGGACAACCTGGTGCTCAAGGAGAAATTATGCGGGAAGGATGATGAAGTGGGGCAACTCAAACGAGCGGAAACCACGCTGACCAGTACGCTCATTTCCACTCAATCCTTTGTCGATCAACTCAAGCATGGGGCCCAACGGGATGCGGATCTTTTGGTGAAAGAGGCGGAGTTGAAAGCCGAAGAAATTCTGGCGCAAAGTCGGGCCGAACTCGCCGAAATGCGCCGGATGATCTCGACACTCAAACAGCAGCGGGCGCTTGTGTTGGATCGCTTGAGATTGACCTTGAGCTCCTTCCATCGTTTAGTAGAAATTGAAGAGCGACCGGAGGCCTCGTTTGAAGGAGAAGGCGAGCCGGAAATGAGTGCAGAGCGGGCCTCCCATCGGGAAGCAGGCTAGACGTTTCGACCTCATCATTACATTGTGGATCAGACCGATCCTATCGTGCGTCTCCTCCTTGAAGGAATTCACGCGCAGGTGTTTCCGGGTGCGGTCCTGTTCGTTCGTCACCAGGGCTATCTTCGGGTACATCATGCTGTTGGTCTCACCTCCGGTCTTCCTGATGCGCATCCCGTCCAACTTCAGACCATCTACGACCTCGCTTCTCTCACAAAACCTCTAGCAACCGCGTCGGCCATTCTGCTCCTGGTGCAAGATGGACTGCTGGATCTATCTACAGCCATCGACGCGTTGCTCCAGGAAACCAAGAACTTTCCATTAGGCCGGGTGAGTCTCAAGGATGTTCTCTCCCATCAAAGCGGTCTTCCGGCATGGCGTCCGTTTTACCAGGCCTTCCCTCCTGCTCTTCCCTCAGATGGTCCATCCCATCATAAACGAGCCAGGGCATTTCTGGAGGTGATCCTCAAGGAAGAGATAGAAGCTGTGGCACACCCAAAAAGCAACTATAGTGATTTGGGTTATATGGTGCTCGGGTTTATCGTGGAACGGATCACGAATCAATCATTGGCTGATTTTTGTCGGAGTCGGATTTTTGTCCCCTTGCATGCGAGCCCACTCGGTTATCGAGGGGTGAACATGGCGGCAACATTGGACTCATCGATTGGTGGGTGCGCACCGACTGAACAGGATTCATGGCGTGGGCGACTTCTGCAGGGGGAGGTGCATGACGAAAATGCGTTCGCGCTTGGGGGCATTGCCGGACACGCGGGACTTTTTGGAACAGCCGAAGCCGTAGGACAGATCACCCACGTCTGGCTGGAGGGATACAAAGGGCACAAGGGGTTACTCGATCCTCACCTGGTCAAGCAGTTTGTGACAGCCCAGCCTGGAACCAGTTGGGCCTTAGGCTGGGATACGCCCTCTCAACCCTCTTCCTCAGGCCAGTGGTTTTCGCCGGAATCATTCGGTCATCTGGGATTTACGGGCACGAGTATCTGGAT
>BQIZ01000240.1 GCA_021604365.1 Nitrospirales bacterium | reverse complement strand
CATCGACGTTGAGGATGTGGATGGGAGAAGTCTCAAACCGTCTGTCCAGTAACTGGCAGATGCGAAGCGATGTCCCTCCACCCCCGACCCCTCGGAGCTTCTCAAGAATGACAAGAAAAGACCATACAAGCGTAGCGAGTTGCGCAGCCATATAATTTGGTTCCGTGACAAAGTTTCCCCGGAGGGGCTGCGCATGGGCGGAAATGGTTTTGGGTCCTTTTTCCGAAACAAAAGGACCTCCTCGCTCGGGGACGAAACCCCGCAAATCCTTTAACAAAAATCCTTCCAATTCGCGTATGGCTTCGTTCGGTAAATGGCTTCTGCCTTCATGGGAAGTTCAACTCCACCCTGTTCCAGAAGTTGGGCGAGCTTCCCAAGTGGTAATCCCACGACCGTGGGGTAATCCCCTTCGATTTTTTTGATGAGGTGCCCGCCTTCTCCTTGAATAGAATAGGCGCCCGCTTTCCCCAGGCTATCCTGAGTCTTCAGGTAGGCCTGCAAGTCGGTATCTGAAAAGTCCTTGACCCGAACTTTGACGGTTTCTACATAGGTTTCCCTTAGCTCCTTAGCCTTTTTTACCAAGGCCAAACCGGTATGGACGAGATGACATCGGCCGCGCAAGCCTGTCAGCATGAGGTGGGCATCTTCTAGGTCTGCCGGTTTGCCAAGGATCTGACCATCTAATTCAATAACAGTATCGCTGCCGATGACGAGGCTGTCGGGATAGTGACTCGCCACGGATTCGGCTTTTTCAAGGGCAAGGCGTCGTACATGATTGGCGGGTGTTTCTTGGCCGAGAACTTCTTCATTGATTGCAGGCGAAATAATTTCAAAGGGGAGCCCCAAGAGAGCCAGCAGTTTTTTTCGACGAGGCGACGAGGATGCCAGGATGAGGTGAGGGTCGGGCATTTAGGAGGCGGCGATGGTGGCCGGTGTTTCCATGTTCTGGTTGTCGAGGGCACGAGCTTGGTATTGGTTGACCAAATTGATCACATCTGTCGTGGAATGGGTACGAACGAGTTGTGCGCGCATCGCCGCGGCATAGGGAAAGCCCGAGCAATACCAGCCTAGGTGTTTGCGCATGCGTACGAAACGATCTGGCCCATGGACCCGTTCAAACAAGGAGGCATGTTGGATCATGATACTGAATTTTTCTTCCAGGGTTGGAGCATGCTGCGGTGGAATGCAGGCTTGTCCGGTCTGCAACCTTTCTCGAATCTGATGAATCCCCTGAAAGACCCATGGATTGCCGAGTGAGCCCCGGCCAATCAACACGCCGTTAACGCCTGATTCCCGAATGCGGGCAGCGGATTCTCCCAGGCTCTGAATATCGCCATTGCCCAGGACAAGAATGCCGTGCGGCTGGATCCGGCTTGCGGCAAGGGCGATCGCTTCCCAATCGGATTGCCCCCGGTACATTTGCGATAGCGTGCGGCCGTGAATGGAGATGACCTCTGGGCGTCCCTGGATAAGGCAGGCGCTCCATTCTTCGATCATATTCCGGTCGAAGCCAATGCGGGTTTTGACGGATAACGGAATGGCTTTGCGAATTGGGGAGTGGTGAAGCTCGCTCTGGAGCTGGCCGATAGCTTCTAATGCTTTAGGCTTCATTCCGATTTGAGTCAGGGGCTGGCCGGCAGTCCAATCCTGAATGCCTTTTCGCGCCATCTCAATCAGTTCCAGCGCCAAATTTGGAGTGCGAATCAATCCGGCGCCACTCCCCGAGGAAGCGACATTTTTCGAAGGGCATCCCATATTGATATCCAACCCGTCAAACCCCAACTCACAGACCACATGGGCTGCTTGGTAAAATAAAGAAGGTTCCTTCCCATAGATTTGGGCAATGACGGGACGTTCCGCTTCCGAGTATCGCAGGCTGTCGAGGGCCTTGAGTCTGCCGGAACAGATGTCATGGACGTTGGTAAATTCCGTAAAGACCACATCAGGTTTCCCATGAATTGCCACCATATGGCGGAAGGCCGAATCGGTGACGCCATCCATGGGGGCCAGGCCAATAATTGGTTGAGGGAGGGACCGCCATAGTGTGGAAACGGTTTGGGGGAATTGAGTCATGAGAGCCGTGCGAATGAAATCGGGTGCTTGAGTTCTTAGGTTATTTTACCGAAAACGTCTAGGTGTTCCTTTAAATCTTACACCTTTACTCCTGACACAGCCGACCGACCGTTGACGGGAAGCTTCTGGAAAAGCCCAGTTGGCACATAGTTGATTTTGTCGTTGATGAATTTGGAGGGTAGTGGATGTCATTACGTAAAAATACATTTCTGGAAATGCCATCTGATGTGAGCCATTGCGCAAAAATAAATGTGTTGGAAGAGGAGATTGTACGCGAAATCAAATCTCTTTGGACAGGACCTGACACAGATGTGCGAACGGCCTTATTAAAAGAAATGGTCGGAAGTGTGGTTAGACTGCGTGATTTAGATACGGATGTCATAGATGTCAAGATTCTTCATCGAGCTTTAAAAGAGCTTCGCTACGCCTTCCGGGTATTTCGGCAATATCGCGAGGTGAAAAAAGTCAGCATATTTGGTTCAGCCAGAACCCCAGTGGATGATTCCAACTATAAGCTGGCATCCCGATTTGGGAAACTCCTCAGTCAACGTGGCTTTATGGTAATCACGGGGGGCGGGCCAGGGATTATGCTGGCCGGAAATGAGGGGGCTGGTCGGGAGAATAGTTTTGGGGTGAATATTATGCTGCCTTTTGAGCAAGCCCCGAATGCGATGATTGCGGATGATAAAAAACTTGTACATCTCAAGTATTTTTTTACGCGAAAATTGTTGCTGGTGAAGGAAAGCCATGCCGTCGCCCTTTTCCCTGGTGGATTTGGGACGTTAGATGAGGCGTTTGAAGTGTTAACGTTGATTCAAACAGGGAAAACGCACCCGATTCCCGTCGTGTGTATTGAATCCCCTGGTGGTGATTACTGGAAACGAATGATGGAGTTTTTGGAGCAACAACTCTTGTCTCGTGGGTTTATTAATCGATCCGATTTTGCCCTCTTCAAAGTCGTGTACTCGGCAGAGGAAGCGGTTGAGGAAATTCAGCAATTTTTCCGGGTGTATCATTCGTTACGGATTGTGAGAGATATGATGGTTATCCGAATTCATCAACACCTCACGCAGGCGGAGATGATTCAGTTGAACCAGGAATTTTCGGACCTCTTGACCGAAGGACAGTTTCAGCAAGTTGAAGCGTTGCCCGAGGAAAGGGATGAACCCCACCTTTCTCACTTGTCACGTCTGGTGTTACATTTCAATTGGAAAGAGTTAGGACGTCTCCGGCACTGCATTGATTGGCTCAATGCGCGAGCAATAGCCATATAGTTATTTTGTGAAGTGTGCTGAGGGTTTGTCCAGATTTATTGAAAACTGATAAGCTCAACCCAAGAGGTGTGATAATGATAAAATTTGACGAATTACCCAACCAGAATCCACCGGACGTGGTGTTGTATCACGCCGATTGCATGGATGGATTTGGTGCAGCGTGGGCTCTCTGGAAACGGTTTCCACAGGCTCGCTATGTAGCGGTCAAGCATGGGAATCCCCCTCCGGACGGATTGCAAAATCAGCATGTGGTGATGGTTGATTTTAGTTACCACCGCGAAACCATATTGGAGTTGGCGGATCAAGTGGCCAGTCTGTACATTTTAGATCATCACATTACCGCGCAAGATTCTCTGGAGGATTTGCCTTTTGCGTATTTCGATATGAATCGGAGTGGCGCGGTCCTGGCATGGGAATGGGCTCACACGGAACGGGTTCCCTGGCTCCTCCAATATGTGCAGGATAAGGATTTATGGCAGTGGCAACTTCCCTGCAGTCGGGAAATTAGTGCGGCGCTGGCGTCATACCCGTTTGGATTTGAACGGTGGGAATCTCTTCAATTTGAAACATTAAAAGTTGAGGGCACAGGTATTTTGCGATCCGAAAAGGCATTAGTTGAAAAGATGGCAAAGGAAGTCACCATGGTGTCGTTCGAAGGGCATCTGGTTCCCGCTGTTCACTCAGCTGTTTTAACTAGCCAAATTGGTGAGCATCTTTCGGAAAGGCATCCATTTTGCCTCATTTGGCATCAAAAAGATGGCCGCCGGTATTTTTCTCTTCGGTCAAAAACCGGAGGGATTTCTGTGTCTGATATTGCGGCGAAATATGGTGGAGGCGGACACACCCATGCTGCTGGTTTCTCGATTTCTTTAGACGGTGATTCTCAGGATTTTCTTAACCCCGTTTTGGGCCTGCCTGATTGTTCTCCCGCCTCTGCTCAGTTCTGACTATTCAAATAGAAGCTTCTTTGAGGGTGAATCCATGATTCCGCTTCGGGATGACAATCCTACTGAAATTACGCCTGTGGTGACTGTAGCGTTTATTGTCTCCTGTACCCTGGTGTTCCTGTATGAACTCTCTCTCCCGATGGCAAGCAATGAAGCATTTGTCTATATGTACGGAGCGATTCCCGCAGTCGTGTTGGGGCATGCTCAATTACCACCCGAGTTGGTGAGTCTCCCAGCCTATGGAACGCTTCTCTCAAGTATGTTTCTCCACGGGAGCTGGATGCATTTAATCGGGAATATGCTCTATCTGTGGATTTTTGGAAATAACATCGAAGATGTGATGGGCCATACAAAGTTTGTTTTGTTCTATTTGATTTGTGGGGTATTGGCTGCCTTCAGTCATGCGTTAATTGACCCAGAATCGACCATACCAATGGTTGGTGCTAGCGGGGCAATTTCAGGGATATTAGGGGCGTATTTATTGCTGTATCCTCATGCGCGGGTTTTGGTTTTGGTTCCTTTTGGATTCATCGGCACCTTTAATGTTCCAGCGGCTATGGTATTGGGTTTATGGTTCTTTATGCAGGTCTTAAGTGGCGGCATGAGTCTTGGAAATCAGGGTGGTGGAGTCGCTTTTTTTGCGCACATCGGTGGATTTCTTGTTGGAATGATTTTGATTGGATTTTTCAAGCATCCTCACGTCAGGTTTTTTAACCCTCCTCATTCTTCCAATTCTTCGGTCTCTTGGTAATGCAGTTGGCTCATTACCCTGGAACATGAAATTGAGTGGATTTTTTGTAGCAAAGGGAATTCTTTGTTTCCTTTTTTGAGTCTACTCCTGACCTATTTTGGATCGGTTGGGTGTTTGAACATCGAAGGCTTTCCCCTTGTTGAGGAAGGGCATGGAATTATCAGTTTCTCTCATTCAGGAAATTTTTAAATAATAGCGTTTAATATTTCTATCAAT
>BQIZ01000239.1 GCA_021604365.1 Nitrospirales bacterium | reverse complement strand
TGCCGAATTATCGTTCGTCCCACCATATGCGCAACAATTGGAGCAGCGGCTTTAGGCATGTCCATGATACTGGGAGCCGGAGCCTGATGGTAGAACACTGATCAAGCAGATCGAGATTCTGTTGTGGATCAGTAGAGTGGTCTGACGTGCGATATGGGTAATTTTTCCACTCATCCGAAGGTACGGCCATGCAACTCAAATTTCTGCTCATCGTAACTGCGATCCTTGAAGCAGGGACTGGTTTGACGCTGGTCCTATTGCCGTCGATGCCGGTTGTGATTCCGGTTGCTGCTCTGCTGGTTTTCTACTGGGTCTTCGTGCGAAACCGCACCCTTCTCCCTTGGATGGCAGCCTGTCGTGATGCCCAGAGCCAGGCGTAGGGTTCCTCGCAGCTATAATGCTGAAAAACAGGGCTGCCGTCGTCGTACCTCAGATGGGTTACTTATGGCACCGGCCTTTGCCCGGGAATGGTGCTGCATGCTGGGATGAGGGTGTGGTGTTAGGTATGCGTTGGTAACAAGAAGGTGATGGTAAAAATGGTTTAGAGAAAATGATTCTTCTCTATCTGGAAAGCCATTCTGGATCGTTTGTCACCAACTGTTCCAGTGATTTCAACTGATGAAGAAGGACGGTAGCTTGCTGGTAAACCAGGGAAGGGAAGGTTCGTCCCGGATAGGGAATGGGCTTTAGAGAGTCGTGCGTTTTCAGTTGTGTATAAAAAAAGGCGAGATCCGAAACCAGGAGGGTAGCCATATCATAGACGTCGCTTGGGTATAATTGCCGCGAAATGCCCACATTATGTGCGGCAGGCAGATCAAGGTGAAGCACCGGAATGCGGGACTGTTGCGCAATCTCTTCCAGAATGGCATAGCATTCAACCAAGCGAAGGAATACATCGGCCGGCTGTTTGCCCCTCACTAAAGGGGAATTCTCTAAAGTCACGTTTGATGTGGGAAACCGGTTCAACAACCGTTTAGCGTACTGACTGGCCAAAAGCACTTGTTGCGATACATCACTGGGTGAGAAATGGCGTTCCTGCAGTAGGTTGAGTTGCCGGTTGGCTTGTACAATGGCGCGTCCGATTTCTGTCAGATTTGTCGCGGAATCCGCGGGGCGTTCCGGGATAGTTTCCTTCAGACCTAACTCCTCCTTGATGGTCAGAATACGAATGTAGCTCGCGTTCACCATTTTCCAGATATGCAAAGGCGCAAGAGCAGAAAGCGAAATGGGCTCCGGTGGAACTCCTGTGCTCCCGGTGAGTTCCAAAGCGAGACGATCAGCTTTATGATAGAGGGTCAGAGCTTGGAAATAGGCTTCATGGGAGTGGACATTGGTGACGATGGCATCGGACGGGGTTACCAATGGTTTTCCCATTTCAAGCCGGATCAATTCCAGGGTATCCCGAAGCATCTGAACACGGGCCATGACATCTGCAGACGTGATTTCTTCGAGAGAAATAGTATGACCGCTTATGGGGTTCGGTTCATTCGGGTTTTTTACGTTTGAAGCCAGGCCCGTTCCCATTCCTGCCATGAAGAAGAACGTCACGCCGAATATGCCGCACATTATGGCCTGAATACGTTTTTCCGCTTTATCCACTATTCTCATCCCTTCTTGCGTCACGCGGAATTTCACCGCCCGCGTATCTTCCGAACGTTATTTCTATTGTGTTTGGTCCATGGCCTTTTCCGCTTCTTCGGAGGTTACGACACCTTCCTGGATCATGTTTTGGAGCGCACCTTGAAACGCATGAGAGGCCGTCTTTCGGATTCCTCTCACCCGTAAAACCGGAGGGTATAAGCGAAGAAGATCCGGGTTTTTGATTTCAATGGGGAAGGATTCACTTTCCCCGTATGGAGGGAGTTCTGCCTGGCCACCAACAGGAACCCGAAAATACGGTTTCCCATCTTCAGTATTCCCATCGGTCCCTCTTATATCAAGGCTGGTGGTCACATCGCGGAGACGTGCCATTTCTTGAATTTTGTCAACGACGAGGATCAGGGAGTCGGCATCGATGGGATCACCGGTTTGATTTTTAACCCGAACCAGATAGCGGACGTCGCCTCGAGAGGAAAGACTTCCCCCCGAAAATAATTCTCCTCCGCCGGAAAAGCTTCCTCCGGAATCATAGGTGAGCAGTGGAATGACTCCTCCCGTGAGATCCACGAGTTCTCCGTTCGGAGAATCGCCATAGGTCTTTTCACTGCCCCCCCCCAAACCAAAAAGAAACAGCAGGAGGCAGACTCGCCCAAGATACGGAAGAGTTTCCCTTTCCAGAAATTGAGGTATCATGGCGTCATCTTACAGAGAACGCGGTGAACCTGCAAAGGTATGCGTGTTCATCAACTTCGCCATATCCAACTCTGGGTTTTTGGGTAGAGAAACCGAACAGGGCCACATTCGAACGGAGAGTCGGTTTGGTTATAGGGGAAACTGCGTTCAAAGTGATTATTGAAATGCAGGGGAATGTACAAATGGAAGAAGCTGACTGCGCAATCGGTCAGCAGACCTGTGGAATTTCTCATTTAGGTTAATCTGATCCTACGTCTGAATGGTGAATGCCTTGGATTGAAATTCGAACAGGGGATTTTGGATAAACATCCCGATGCCATAATCATTGCAACCAAATCCGAGAGCATAGAACCAAATGTTCTCACCACCACCCAAATGTCTGTGAAAGGCATCCTAACCGTTTATTTGGGGTGCAAAGCTTCACCCTCCGGCCTGGATACCGATCTAAAATTCAGGACGTCAAATTTGATAAACGTGCTCCATGCCTCATCACAGGAGGAATATTGAACAAACGAAACGCAGCGATCACCTGTCCCACTAGAAGATCTAATAAGTTTCGGTTACCTTTCTTGCAGATTTGTTGCCTGTTCAGCATGGGCCTTCGCCATCGCTTCGGCGAGTTCCGCGGCTTTGGAGTAATGGTGCTCTAAATTTTTAGCATGTTGCACAAGGATTGATTTATGTCCTTCTTTGGGAGTTCCTAAGAATTCATACTCTTTCTTGATTTGACGCATCTCTTCGGTCCGTGCACGAAGATCACGCGCTTCTTTCTGGTACCAGGCGGCCAAACGGGTATGATCGTTATGCTGGACCAATTCTCTAGGCGGGCTGGAGGCGCATCCAACGATCATGACAACAATTGTGGCAGCAAACAACAATTTACCAATAACTTGAATATTCATGATCCCTTCCTTTGTGATAAATAAATGTGGTTTTTCGGCTATTGCTACCGCGCGATAATCGGTAGGCATTGGTTCAAGGTGAAGCAAAAATACGAGGGTTTATACCCTCAGTGCATCGTACATCGTTGGCCGTTTCATTGTGCAGGAAAGAAAAATAAATTGAACTCCATGGATCCTCTCATCAGATCCATTCATCGGTCCCCGTCCTGTTAGACATGGAGACCATTGCGTTTCTCAAAGGCGACATTCCATGATTGGAGCCTTAACCTCCGCATGATACTTCACAATATCCGATGAAGGTCTCAAAATAGGAAATACTAGATAGGCGGCAGGGTTCAGTTCTGAACGTCCGGGCGTTTGGCCAAAATCATTTGTTTCTTGAGGTAATCCTAACAGAGTGGCAGGAGTGAAAAAACCCTTCCTCACCCGAATGAGCAATTGATGCGGAAACGTCCCCAGGTGTTTATCGTTGCGTTTTCATTGAGTTGAAGTATCGCGTTGAAGGGGTTCGGAAACTCGGCAATATTCAAAAAAATGTGGAGAGACGGTCCTCGAAAAGATCCGGCATGACGGCTTCACACCCTTCCGCCACAGGCAGAACACGTATTCATCAAGTTGTGCACTGAATTTATACATGTTCTGGTTCAACCCATTGATGGAATCATATTCATCCATGAGATATCGAGAGTCAGAATGCGCCAGGTTCTCTACTGGCCGTTTAGCGGATTCAATCATTCCATCTTCAGCAGCCGTAGCCGATGGGGTACTTGCCAGATGCGCAGGTTCAGGAATGCTCCCGAATGCCGTGGGTCGAGAATTTGGGGCCTGGAGGTATGCATGCGAGTCTTTAAGCCTGCACCCCAAGTTCTGGACTTGTTGGTCGAGTCCATCTTGGGGTTTCCAAGAGGGTGTATGCCAGATTTTCCGTGGAATCCCGGGGTCGGGAAGATCTTCCAAAACAAGATCTGATACGTCAGGACGCGAGCTGAAATCGTGTGGGTGTCGGAAAAACCTTCACAGGTTGTGGGCCATGGTAGCGGGGAGGAGAGCAAAAAAATCACGATAAACCCAGGGTGGCTCGGTGGGCCAGATTGCCGCTGGCACCTGCGGAAAAAATCCGCTCGTGATCCAAATATCTTTATGAGTAATCAAGTTCGCCGGCCTCCAAGAAAATATCATCCGCATTTTGCAAAAAACCCGATTATCCTTGTGCCCTACAGATTATCTTCCAGACTGGCAAGGCTGGGATTTTCGATGAGCGGCCGCTCAGTCATCTCCGTTTACTTTCCTCGATAAAACGGAAAAAACAGTTCACAGAAAAACCCAAAAATGTTACCCGATGGACACTTTGAGATAATCAGTCACTAAATCGGTCATGGACAAAGTCATAATTTTGGTTTGGATATTATCCGTATTGGTTAAAACGTCAGAGTTGAAAAACATGTTGGCGGGTGAGAGGCGAAAGGGTGTCCCAATGAGCGCATCTAGAATATCATTGAAGAGTTGTTGGTCTTTGTCGGTCGAAAATTAAAAGTCTTTGCTAAAATTCACGAATTCCCCATTCCGGTATTCATCCGTAAAATACGTGGCAGATGTTGGCGAAAAAAAATCCGGAAAATTATCTTTGCCACCGGGGATATTATTAGCCAACAGGTCATCAGGAATGGAGGCTGATGGGGTACACACTCACAGGCTGATTGATTGTCAGAAATTTTATAAAATGGAAAACGGCTGGCTCCTCGTCAAGCTGGGACACAAAGGCAATTTGGACTTCGCCCGACCTGTAGTGAGGTAGAACGCTGTGACCTCTTTTTTGTGTTGAATGTCCAGCCAGGCCAAGCCCATGATTCAATAAAGGTCTTGTGAATCCTCCAGGTTAGTCTTCATGCTCCTATCATGCATAAAGCACTGGTCTGATTCAGACTCAGCCCAAATTGGAATTTGCTGTGCTTTTGGAAAGAGAATTATATAATATGGTTCGAAAGGAATTATAATGAACCATAGACCGGAGAGTGCCATGATAATTGAGTCGGCACTGTGTGCCATCATACAAAATGATCCTGTATGAAACCAATAAAGTCC
>BQIZ01000238.1 GCA_021604365.1 Nitrospirales bacterium | reverse complement strand
GGAGTGCCCCCGACACTCTCCAAGACGTTTATCGATCGTGCCTGCCATACCTATTTCTTTGTGGAAGCCGCCGAATACGATCAGAACACGAGTCAGTAACGTTTACCCTACCAATGCCTCCCGCTATGATTGCCCAACGCTCCAGGGAGGGAGTGTTGGTATCCAATCTCGCCGGCCGTTCTTCTCATTCGTATCTCGCGCCTTGACATATCTTGTCAATTGACCAAGAATTCGCCTGAACTACTCCAGATCCGTAGCTGAGTTCAATGTTGGTGTCTTATGCCGATTCGCAAAGATACCAGCGATGTCTGGCCACAAGAACCACAACTGATTGAAATTGCGGGGATTGTCCCTGATTTTTCAGGAGAATCGATGGATAGTGGAACTCTTGCCAATTTCGCAAGTGTCATAGGCGCTTTCGGGGCGGCGATGCTGTACTTCCGGATTCAACGTGAGCTCCATATGAACCAGCAGGGGGAACGAGTCTGGATTCCACTTGCCGATTGGCTCATTATTCTCGCGACGTTGGTGTCTCTTCTTCTTGTGATTGTTCCACTAGTGACTCTAGATTCGGCTTCGCCTAACCATCTGAGATTGCCGATGGCCGCCTGTGGTGCCGCTGCCATTCTTGTATCCGGATACGTTTTTGCGATCCTCGCTCACTACCGAATCTTCTTCGGCAGTTCCCGCACCGGCCCTCGAAGTCTAGCCGAGCCTCTTGAGATCATGTTCTCATCCATTGCGTTTTTTGCTGCGCCTGGCTTGTTCTTGTTTATTCTAGGGAGATGAGGCCGCACCCATACGAAGGGACAGGTTGCTTGGCCAGACTCTAGCGGATTAACACCATGGGGAACCGGATTTTGCCAGCCCTTGTCCTCTGGTTTTTAATGTTGAACGTCGGGACCCTTCTCGCTCAGGATTCATTGCCCATCGTGGACCCCGAAGCCAAGTTCGAGCAGGTGTTCAGCGGTGGGTTCTGGCTTGAAAGTCCGGCTGTCGCTCCGGACGGCTCTGTCTATTTCTCGGACATTCCACACACCAGTGTGAGCGGGATGCAGGCCGGTCGTATCTGGCGGTATGACCCGCGCACTGGCGTTACTGGCATCTTCCGCTCACCGAGTGGGATGGCGAATGGCATCGTGTTTGATGCCCGTGGCGACATGATCGTGGCCGAAGGTGCCGACTTCGGTGGCCGTAGGATTACGCACACCGAGATGAGCACAGGCAAGAGCCACACCGTTGCCGCTCTCTACAAGGGAAATCGGTTTAACGCTCCAAATGATCTGACGATCGATGCTCGCGGGAGGATCTTCTTCACCGATCCGCGATACACCGGGCATGAGCCTATCGAGCAACCGGTTATGGGCGTTTATCGGATTGACCCTGACGGCAGCGTGCATCTTCTTGCGGCCAATCTGTGGCAGCCAAACGGCCTCGCCGTCTCGCCCGACCAGATGACGCTCTACGTCGTTGAGGTTGGAATCTATAACACCAATATCCTCGAGAAGCCTCCGGTTGCGAGCGGTCCACCGAGCGCGGTTCACGCGTATGATCTCTTGGACGACGGCTCTCTTCGCTATCGGAACATGGTGGTGACATTTCCCACGGGAACGTGGGGTGACGGGATGACTGTGGATAGGAAGGGGAATATCTACGTGGGCGTCGGTGGCCCTCCTGGTAGCAATGGGGTCCACATCTACTCACGGAGTGGGCAACGACTCGCATTTCTGGCGACCGAGGAGACGGCGGTGAATCTCGACTTTGGGCGGGGTGCCGACGCCGATCTTCTGTATGTGGTGTGCGCCCGGTTTCCTTCTGGTTCCGGGCCGTGGACTTCACCCTCCAGTAACGGCCTGTACCGCATCAGGCTTCGAATGGAGTGAATTGTACGCGGGTTCCCCGTAATGTACTTGGGAGGCGAAGCTTGAGAAAACCCGCCGTCTCATATGCGATTGCAATGGACGGCGTTCACGACCCACCGCTGCAACCGTAATGTGAGGCCCTCACTCAGGTTATAGATAAGGAGAGACTGGATGAAGATTGGAGTCGGAGCAGATCCCTTTGGCTTGGAACTGAAAGAGTCAGTGAAGCGACATGTCCTGGCACTCGGTCATGTGTGCGTGGATGTGGGCGGGACAACGGATGAAGCACGTCCTTATTATGAAGTCGCTCATGAACTCGCCGGAAAAGTGGGTTCAGGTGAGTATGATCGGGGTATCCTGGTGTGCGGTACAGGAATGGGCATGGCGATCATTGCCAACAAGCATCCTCATGTCTATGCCGCAGCGTGCGAAGATCTTTCAGCGGCGACCAGGGCCCGATCGATCAACAATGCCAACGTGCTCACCATGGGTGGCATAGTTACGGCATCTTACAAAGCCAGGGAAATCATTGATGCCTTTCTGACGACTGAATTCAAGAGCGGGTGGGATGAGGAAATCCAAGCTTTTCTTGACCGTTCGATGGTCGATATCTAGCGGATCGAGTCCGAGGAATTCAAGGAATGAACGCTTTTAAGAGAACAGGGCGATTGAAAATGGTTTTGCCTAAGAATCGCGTCGATGCGGAGGAATTCCTTGGTGGCGCACGTCTGCAGATGAAACGCATGCGTGCGTTAGGTAGGGCGGTGTCTGTTAAAGTGCATTTGTGATCTGTCATGACAGAAAACCGCAGCGTGTTTTGTGGGGGAGAGCTCTTGGGTAATGGGCTGGCCTGCGCGCAGGAGGTTCGAGCGAAACAGGCCAGGATCCAAAGTTTCAAAAATCGGGTGGCATTTGTATGTTGGCCACTCGATTGTGGCCACAGTCATTATCTTTCGTGGGGTCGAAAACCCCAAACCCAAGCTACTTTCGATACCGCGCCGTAAGCTGAGTTTCTAGCTGCTCCAGGCTTACCTCAGGAAAGAAGCTATTGGGGAACCCAAATCTTTTGTGTTCCGGAACACGGGTCGGGATAAATTCTTCCAACACAGCCGCAGCAATGAGTTGATTGAACTGTGTGCTCAGGTGAGACGCATTCCAAAACCCAATAGGGAGTGAAACATTGTTGCTAAAGCAGGAAGCCGCCTTCCCTAGTTGAATGATTCCAGCGGTTTCGTCGACACATTGTTCGCCAATTGAAAAAAAATAGCCAGGGTGCCGGCCAATGAAAAATGTATTGGCGGCATTTCGTATGGGTGTTTGAATATCAACAAACGCAATAGGCTTGCTTTCAAAATTTCCAATCTGCGCTTGCAGTGATTGATTATAAAGTGTCAATAACTGGTCAAATTCCGCGGCCACTTCATGCTTGGCTAGGGGGCCTTCGACATCCCCCATTGAAAGTAAACGAGGAGTGAGACCTAAATTAAATTGTCCAAGAACCAAAATGTTCTTGGCTCCGAGGGAAATTAGCCGTTCAACCCCTCCGGCAATCTCCGTGGGAATGTCAACGGTTAAGGCTTGAAAAAATTGGTCAAATGTAATCGTTCCCTCGACAAAGAGAAAGAACGCGGCGGCGAGATCAT
This sequence comes from Nitrospirales bacterium, assembly GCA_021604365.1. Lineage (GTDB taxonomy): Bacteria > Nitrospirota > Nitrospiria > Nitrospirales > UBA8639 > Nitrospira_E. The sequence continues at coordinate 1,800 of BQIZ01000238.1, read as the reverse complement.
TCGCACCCGTATAGACAATGAAGAGTGTGTGATCATTGATCTCAACTTGCCCTAAATTCTTATCCACTTCAAACATGTCAATTTGTGAATGTAAGGCCGGAATAATGACGGTCTCGCGTAAAAGATTGTTTGCCTCTGCATTCGTCTCACTTTGGTTGTGACGATAGACATCTTGTCGTGTAAAGATGGAATCTTGGAGTGATTGACCCTCAAAAGTGCAAGGCAACGGGAAGAGGTTCACATTGGTACATCCCACACCTGAGAGCGCGGAATAAAACGCATAATTTACAGATTGTCGAATGGAAACTTCAGAAGGAAGGGTCTCGTTGAATTGAATAATCCAGGGGCGCAAATCAGCACCGTGCTTCAATAATTGCTTCAAAACTCCGTTATAGACAAAATATTCTGTCCAATTGAGAGAATGGTGCGTTTTTTCCACGCATCCTTGGTTAGAACACAATGGCAATTGTGGCGGCAATGTTACACGAAATAACCGAGAGCCTCTGGTGGTTGGTGGAAACCTTAATTTGGTCCCGGGGAAAATGGTATCCTTGCGAGGGTTCACGGGATTCGAGATAGGAACGTAGATATTATTGAAAATACCGCTATCCGAGGTGAAATATTCGCCGTCCGACGGTTCCCCATCAAAGGTCAGACTTGCCGGGCCATTCCCAATATCGGTGAGACTATCCCCAAAAAACATTGCATTGGAAAAACTGCGTCGAGGAAAAACTTCTTTGTGTTCGGCATAGGTGGCAGTCACTGGAGGGACAATTGTCATAGCTACCATGACGACGAGTGAAAGGCCTGTCTTCCAAAAATGGGTCTGTGGTTTCATGTTCCCTCCTTCTGAGTTTAGGTAACAAGTCCTGCCTATCAAGCTTTTTGGAATTCAGTTGTTTTTGGCGATATGGCGTGGATGAATATATCAGAGATTGGAAGATGATCCAAAAATTTCTTCTTCAATTTGGATATTTCTGATCGCCGCATCGTGGTCAAGTTGAATAGGTTCAATCCTTGCACGAGTTATTGGACTCTCTCAGTCAGGCTGATGAACATATCGGCCAAGACTACAGACGTCATGTTGTTTATCGATAATGAACAGAGGGGTATATGCAGAAGACCGCTTTCCATTATTAGACCGAGAATAAAGATCAGCAGGGACTTACGGATTTGATTTGAAATTTCCCATCAGCAGCTTGGTAAACAAATTCACCAATTTTCCCCTTTTGCAGGAGTCAGTTACCGGAATCGCCAGGTTTACTTCTCGGAAAACATCGACAATAATAGCTCCCCAGGTTCACCATTCCGTGTTTGAAATCATAATGGTGAACTTTTCTTGTTTCGGGGAGGAGAGGGGCCACGACGATCACTTTCACTAAGGGACATAACCATGAGGAAATTTAAAAAAGGCCGGCACCATTTTGGGAGTATGATTGTAATTTTTTTTCTTGCGCAGATTCCCCTACAATCCTTAGCGATAACATACGATGTGAATCGAGTGATTGATGGAAAAGGGACGGTCTCCGGCTTTATTGAAACGGATGGAACGATTGGGCCGCTCCTCGCACCAAACTTCATAGATTGGAACCTCCGAGTAAACGACGGGTCTCATATATTTACCCTTCTTGGCCCAAAGTCGGGAGCCAATTCGACCATCACCGTGACGGGCAATACAACGATAGCATCCACCAAAGACATTCAATTTGATTTTTCGGGAGATCAAGCCCGAATCGAAATCATCAACCCATCAGCCGCAAGCCCGGAGAACGGATGGGCGCTTGTGGGAAACTTTGGCGG
>BQIZ01000237.1 GCA_021604365.1 Nitrospirales bacterium | reverse complement strand
ATTTCCCGAATGAAGGAGGACGGACGTCCAACTCATGCCGTACACCTGTTTTGGCAGGTGTTTTAAGCATTGACCTCGAAAATAAGCCCGAGTGAAAGCCGGTGCAGTCTGGCGAGCCCGTTCGACTTCCTGATCAAGAGTCAGGCGTTCTATTTGGCCTGTTCGCTCCAAGGTATAGTACAGCCCTTTGGTTGGTCGCACGTCGTGGTACTGTAAATCCATCATGGCCACTCTGGGATCTTTCCAGGAGCATTGCTTGCGATCCATGTAGGATTGAATCAATGCGTGTTTGGCGACCCAATCGACTTCTCGCCGAAGCTCAAAGGGATCACGCTCCAAGGTAGCCAGGGTGGATTCCCAGCGTACAAGCACCTCTTTGGTGATAGGAGAGACCTCTCTGGTTCGATAGAAGTCATGGGCTGATTGCAGAAAGGCCCGCTGAATGGCGATGGCGGTGGTGTGTTGCCCGTTGTGTAAGGGAAGGGACGTTTTCACGGTCAGATCTCGTGATACCGCCTTGATGGACTTGACGGGATCGGTCAATTCAATATGAGGGAGGGCTCCTTGTTGTTCCAGCATTTCCATGATAATGGCTGTGGTGCCAATTTTTAAGAAGGTGGACACTTCGGACATATTGGCATCACCCACGATGACGTGAAGGCGTCGGTAGTCGGCTTGATGGGCATGGGGTTCATCACGGGTATTTATGATAGGACGGTGAACCATCGTATTGAGATCAAACAAGCATTCAAAAAAATCTGCCCGCTGTGAAATTTGATAGGGAATAGGATCTGAACCATTTTCTGATCCGACTTTCCCTGCTCCACAAAAGATGGGGCGGGAAACAAAGAAGGGGAGTAGCACGTTGGCTACCTGCTCGAACGGTATCCGGCGGGATAAAATATAATTTTCGTGGTATCCGAAACTGTTGCCTTTTCCGTCTGAGTTGTTGCGGTAGACCAGAAAGTTTTCCTCCCCGCTACTGTGGTTCAGGCGGGCCAGACATTCAGCCACAATGTGGTCCCCGGCACGTTCATAGGCCACCACCTCACGGGGATTGCTGCATTCGGGGGTGGAATATTCCGGATGAGCGCCATCGACGTAGAGACGACCGGCATTCGGCAGGACTTTATTGAGTTGACGATTATAGGTCGCGCTTGGTCTTTCGGGTTCGCCTTCGACCGGAAAGCCTCGAGCATCCAAGAAGGGATTTTCATTCTCATAATCCCAGAGAGCAGTGGGAGTTGGGAGATGGGGACAGTGACTGATTAACCGAAGGGAATTCGCTACGGGATCAGGGTGGCCTGTGGAGCGAGAAATAATTCCGAATTCAGTTTCCGTTCCAAGAATTCGCAGCAAGGAGGCCTCATGGAGAGCAGCTAGATATGGCTAAAAGTAATGCCCAACGCTGATGGTTTCAATTTCTCGAGGCTCTGAATCCTCGTCGGTGGTTAAGGTGCGCACATGAACGATTTTTTCGCCTTTTTTGCCTGCTATTTTTGCCCAGTCATCAGGGTGTGTGGTGTTTGGTAAATCTTCCTGTTCTTTAAATTCTTCCCGAATGCCCCGCAGAAAGTCCTCGGGTTTCAGGCCTTTGGCTTCGCCGGAAATCGCCCGTTTGATGGCCAGTTTTTTGGCACGGGAGACCACACTTTCGATCAATGCCCCACTGGAAAAATCTTTGAAATACACCGTTTCCTTTTCCCCATTGGCATAGGTGACTTCTAGAAATTGATTTTCTTCCGTCAAGGCATACATGGCCTCCACGGTGGTTTCAATAAGATGATTGATAAACGTCGATGGATCCGAGCCATGTTGGGTCAATTCAGCTTCCGCAAGAGGTAAGTCCGAGGTCAGGTATTTCCCAAGAATATCCTTTGCACTCTGCTTGTCGGGCCTGGGAATTTTAATTTTGATATCCAGACGCCCCGGTCTCAAAACCGCCGGATCAATGAGATCTTGCCGGTTACTGGCACCGATGACGATGACATCTCGAAGGCTTTCTACTCCATCAATTTCGGATAAGAATTGGGGAACGATGGTCGATTCCATATCCGAGGAAATACCTGTCCCTCTTGTTCGGAATAACGCATCCATTTCATCAAAGAAGACAATGACCGGATTGCCATGTGACGCCTTCTCCTTTGCTTTCGCAAACACTTCTCGAATTTGACGTTCGGATTCACCGACATATTTGTTCAATAACTCCGGTCCCTTGATGTGGAGGAAGTAACTGCGAATGTCTTTGCCTTTGAGGTGACCAAGTTTTTTCGCGATGGAGTTTGCGACTGCTTTGGCAATTAAGGTTTTTCCACACCCGGGCGGTCCATACAAAAGAAGACCTTTTGGGGGTGACAAGCGGTGTTCAGCAAATAGCTCAGGGTACAGAAACGGCAATTCAACGGCATCCTTCACCTGCTCCAGTTCTTTGGTTAACCCACCGATTTGGTCATACTGAATATCCGGAACTTCCTCGATGACGAGTTCCTCCATTTCACCTTTGGGAAGTTTTTCGATGAGGTATCCGGATCGTGGTTCAAAGAGGAGATGGTCGCCGACACTCAGGTCCTGGTGTTTTAGCGAATCAGAGATTTCAACCACTCGCTCGTCGTCGAGGCGAAGGCTGACGACCGCCCGCCCATCGTCCAGGAGGTGCTTGAGATGGGCGATTTCACCCTGTGGATCATACCCGCGCGCTTCAATCACGTTCAGGCCTTCGTTCAAAATGACCTCTTGGCCTTTTTTCATTGATGCTGCCGGGATAGATGGATGAAGGTTGACTCGTAGCTTTCTGCCGCCAAGGGAGACATTCACGGTCCCGTCGGCATTGGTGTTATAAAAGACCGCAAACGTTGAAGGAGGCGCCGTGAGTTTGTCGACCTCTTTTCGAAGCGCTTCGATTTGAGCTTTGGCTTCGTGCAGAGTAGAAACCAACTGTTCGTTTTTTTGCTGAGACAGGTGCAGCTTCTGTCGAGATTCATGCAGTTGCCGCATTTCGAGTTCCATGGACTCAATCTCGGTTCGTAACTTTTCAATTTCACGGATATGGTCGTCTGATTTTCGGATTCCCATTGTCGGATCCTATCTGGTTCGAGGTTTCAAAGAAACCGGAAGACACATGTTGCTGAGAGGAACCCCTGCCTTGTTTGAATGCTGGGGGAAGAGGATGTCCGCACCATCCTTCTCTGTGAAGATCTTACCACCCAAAAATTTTTAGGGTCAACCGAATACGGGCGTTATGACTGACTGAAATAATTTGACAATTCAGGATAATCGTGCAAGCAGTTCCCCTGTGATGTCTGGAATTGAGGGCGATTGAAGAATGGAAGAAATGACGGCGACTCCGTAAGCCCCGGATGATAAGACCTCAGGAATTCTGATCGGGGTGATACCTCCGATGGCAAAGATGGGCACGTGGATAGTTCGGCTCGTTTTCTGAAGAATCTGGATTCCTAAAGGTGGTCCATAGGCTCGCTTTGAAGGCGTATCAAAAATGGGACCAAGCACCATGAAGTCAGCCCCTTCCGCTTCTGCCACTCGGGCTTCTTCAATGGAATGCGTCGAGACGCCGATAAGGTGTCCGGTTCCTAAGAGGCGACGAGCAACGGAAACCGGAAGACTATTTGTCCGAAGATGTACGCCGTCGGCTCCCATGGCAAGAACCAGGTCGATACGATCATTCAATAAGATGGTTCCATGTTGGCGTTTGACGAGGGGGAAGAGCTGCCGACAAAGAGAAGTCAGATCTCGAGTCTTCAGATCTTTTTCGCGGACTTGCACCATCCGGACCCCGGCGTCTACCGCTTCGGTTATCACGGAGGAGAGGGGACGATTGAGAGTTTGATGCCGATCGGTCAGAAGATAAAGTTTGGGAAGAATGCGCGAGGACATTCCTAATTATGGGTTACAGCATTCCCTCGATAGGGCTGCTGGCTGTCGCATATAACTTCCTGGGAATTCTTCCTGCCCTGTAAGCTAATCGCCCGGCGTCAACGGCGTACCGCATGGCCGTGGCCATCATCAACGGATCTTTGGCTCCGGCAATAGCTGTGTTCATTAATACGGCATCGGCTCCGTATTCCATGGCCAGGGCTGCGTCAGAAGCGGTTCCAACGCCAGCGTCAACGATGACCGGTACATTGACTGTTTCCATGATGATTTTGAGATTATACGGATTGCGAATACCGAGACCTGAACCGATCGGTGCGGCGAGTGGCATCACGGCAGGACAACCAATATCGGCTAACTTTTTAGCGACAATGGGGTCGTCATTGGTATACGGTAATACCACAAAGCCTTCGGCGATCAAAATTTTTGCGGCTTCAATGAGTCCGGCCGTATCAGGAAATAGTGTACGTTCATCTCCAATCACCTCTAATTTTACTAAATCTGAAACTCCTGCGGCGCGGGCCAGTCGTGAATAACGAACGGCATCCTCAACGGTATAACACCCTGCCGTGTTGGGTAAAATGGTATATTTTTTCGGATCAAGGTAATCTAGTAAATTTTCTGACTTATGATCGGTTATGTTGACGCGGCGAACGGCAACCGTCACCACATCAGCCCCGGAAGCTTCAATGGCTTTTCGGGTTTCCTCAAAGTTTTGATATTTTCCCGTTCCGACCCAGAGCCGAGAGCGGAATGTTCGACCGGCAATGATTAACGGATCCTGATTCATCTCTTCCCCTTCAATCGCCTTATGTGGGGCAGCCGCCGCCAATAAAGCTTAAAATTTCAACCTTGTCTCCATCGTGAAGATTCCAGGTGAGAAAGTCTCCACGGTCCAATATTTTTAGGTTGATTTCTACTGCGACTTGTTCGGAACGGAGACCAAGCGTTGAGAGAAGTTCTGCGACCGTCAAAGGTTCGGCGGCCTCGCGCTGCTCTCCATTCACGACTATGTTCATGCGTATAGATAAGAACGCAATGTCCAGTGTATTCCGGCCATGCAGGGATCCATCCTACGGGACTTGAGAAATTCTTGTCAATGAAATGAACGAGAGTGAAGAAGGTAGGAAGTGGTTCGTGGGAGCCAACGAAGACTTATCTACGTGACCTGGTTTTATAGATCACATCTGACATAAAATGAGAACCATATTCATTGGATAGATTGGTGAAGGGATAGCTTGGTACAACTGAGTCGATCGTCTATGGAAAAAAACATCAACCAGGATCTCATGGCTTTGTTCTTGTCGATGGCAGGTTTGTTGGCGTCGAGAGGTGAAAATCCCTACAAGGTCAAAGCCTATCGCCGGGCTGCTGATTCGCTGAAGAGCCTCCAAGAGGATGTGACGGAGGTGGCGAATCGTGGCGAACTCCAAACCATTCCTGGTATTGGCAAGGAAT
>BQIZ01000236.1 GCA_021604365.1 Nitrospirales bacterium | reverse complement strand
ACCTGATTGGGAATTTTTGAATGCGAGGGAAACGGGAATCCTTTTCGGAATGACCGCAGTCACCATGCGGGTCTGTTTGAAACGATCGGGAGCGGGCGAGGCGAGGGAAATACAGGGAGGAATGGTAATTGAAGATTAGTGGTGTGGGTCTTAACTTCCTTTGATAAGGCGATAGCCAAAAAGGAGGAGAAAGGCCCCGCCAACGGCAATGCCGAAACTTGGCAGATTAAAACCGGTGACCTCGCCATAGCCAAAGTAGGTGCTGATGAATCCGCCCACCATGGCGCCGAAAATCCCAATCAAGATGGTAATAATCATTCCACCGGGATCTTTCCCCGGCATGAGGAGCTTGGCGAGGATTCCTGCAATGAGGCCGAACACGATCCAGGATATGATGCCCAACGGAGACCCTCCTTGTGAGTCAGAATTAAGGATGATAGGTGTCACTCGCCTGCCTATTGCTGACAGAACGAGTGACGCCCTGGGACGGGCAATGGCCCGAATGGTTATGCCTTATCTTTTTCCATTGAGGCAATGAAGGAATCAGCTTCTTTGATAGAGGCTTCCATTTCTTTAATGAGAGCGGCGATGTTGCCTTCCACCGAGACTAGCTCACTTTTCAACGACGCGATGGCTTGGGCGTTCAGGTTGTGTTTGAGGAAGAGGACCTGGTCTTTGAATTTCGCCAACACCGGATCCATTTTCGTCTCCGCCCGTTTCATGGCTTTGATCAATTGAGCATATTGGGTACGTGTTTGTGTAAGTTGCTTTTGGCTGTTTTTGCGCAAGGCGGCGCTGGAATATTCTTTGAGTTCCGCTTCCCATTCTTCAAATAGGGCCTCTGAGACATCCTCAACCGACGCGATGCGATCTCGAACCGCTTGGGCTTTGGCCTCGCTCTGTTCGTATACCGAATTCAGCACGTCGTATTTGTCCTGTAATTCACCCCCCTCGATATTGAGGGTTTTGGTAAACCGGTCAAGTGCGGATTTGAATTGTTCTTTGGCTTCCTGTTGGGCGTCCCGGGCTTTTTCCACATCACTCACCATCAGGTCACGTTTGTGATAGCCGATTTTTTCCATGGCATCATAATAGATGCTCTGGCAACCAAACGCGCTCAAACTCAAGAGGATAATTCCCCATGTCAGGTAAGGAAAGAGTCTGCGAGAAACTACTGGAGAATATTGAGGGTACATCATGTCATCCTTGTGCAAATAATTGGTTCATATTCTTTGGGTCAATCGTCAGGTTGTCGAAGGCCCGGGTTTCAACACTTTTTCCAGAAGCCCCTTCATGGAATCACCGCCTTGATTCTGGACGAAGGAAAGGACGATCGGGACAAACTTTCCAATCATGTCGGTGCTTAACCCGAGTTGTGAAAATCCACTTGCCAAATTGGCGAGATTTCCCAATCCTCCCATCTTGTCACCTAATCCCCCGGCTCCGAGTGAAGAGGCGATTCCTCCTAACGCTCCCATCATGCCGCCCCCTGCAGAGGCCGCTGCGGAGGGAGCCGGCGCTGCGCCCAAGAGTTCCTTCACCCCCGGAACATTTTCCGCGAGTTGTTGAAATTCGCCTGCTCCTAATTTGTCTTTTGCGAGATTGAACAAAAGCCCGGCGCCGCCTTTGGCTTGGCCTTCATTGACGCCCAGATTGCTGACAAGTTGTTGAATCAATTCCATGGCATAGACCTCCTGGTGAACAATCGCATATCTGGACACGCGGGTGAAAAAATCAGTGAGGGGGTAGGCCGATCACTACCACTTTAGTTGATCATTGATGTTGAAGCATCAGTCTTACCAGATAGGATACGGGATGTGTCCCACAAAAGGAAACCCGAATCGGGAAATGGTTGGCTGGACAATCAGAGGGTTAGAGCCACGCAGAAGTCTGTTGCCCGCTGGTTTCTGCCCAATACGGGACCCACGCTAAAGACACCAATTGCGTCGAAATGTTGGTCTTTTTGGGGCGCACAGTGAGTGTCTCCAGGGGGATGGTTTGGACATCCCACTGAGTGGTCAGTGATTGAATCTCTTGTTGTAACTCCGCATCTAAAGTCGCCAATTGTTCTTGAAGGGCATCCACGTTTTCCTCGGCACGATCCACATCCTTGCCTTCTTTCATGGTTCGGCTCATGCCACGAACGGCGAAGGTGGCCCGACCCATCGAAGCCCGGCTGACGGTTTTACGTCCCATGAATACCGACAGGAGGGTCGCGCCGATGGAAATCACCGTTTGGAGTTTTTGTTGTTTGGCTTGCTCGGATTCCCGTTGGACGGTCTGCTCGGCCCGCCGGATCCGATCTTCTAGAGTCGACATTTTCCCGGCATATTTTTTCCTGAGGGTGTCGGTCTCTTCATCCCGACGTTCGCGGACGAGCTGTTGTAATCGAAGGCGGAAATCACGTTCCGATTCATGTGGGTCGGATGTCACTCCTAACGAGGTATTCCGGAATAGGTCCAAGGTTTGTGTCCGGTAGATCCAATCCTCGAAATCCTTTTCCCAGCCTTTGTAGGATTTTGGCTGGCTGGCGGCGCCCGGCAGATCCCCGAACTGTGTCCCGTCAGCAGGATGAGTATTTAAATCAGTGGGTGGAATATCGACCGATTCCGCTTGATCCCACTGGACCGGGACCGGACCGGCCATCATGGACGCAAAAGCCTGGACCTCACGGACTTCATCCAATTGTGTTTTGGCATCCTGGTAATGAACCGATGCGGCGCCATACAGGCGAGGGTGATAGAGGAGTGAAGCGTTTGCGGGTCGGGCACCCCGAATGGGCACGAAATGTTGGCGGATTTCCGGAGGAAGAACCGGTGGATGTGTGGCGCTGTTGGTGAAAGATGGTCCGGTATGAGAGGGAGAGGCGGCAGCTTGGGTGTTGGTTGAGGCAGGTGAGGCGGGTGAGGCTGCAGAGTCGGGAAGCAAAGCTTTCACCGGATCCATCAAAGTTTTGATCTGCGTCCGGGTTAATGGTCCCCGAAGATAGGACAACGCCCAGCGGGTCTCAAAAATTTCCGGTCCATCGTCATGGACGTTGTTCATGAGAAACACCCGGTTCCCGAGGCCGGAGATGATCTGCTCCATCTTCTGACGATTGAAGTTTCCTGCACTATTGGCAGCAGCCCCCTCCAATCCATCCAACACGCGCGCCATGTCCCTTTCGGTTTGGAGACGCCCGATAAACCACGTGCCCGTATTGCCCAATCCTTTGTAATCCAGGTCAACCGGATTTTGAGTCGCGAGCACGACGCCAAGGCCATAGGCTCGAGCTTGTTTCAGCATGGTCAGCATCGGGGCTTTGGATGGCGGATTTTTGATGGGAGGAAAAAAGCCAAAGACTTCATCCATATAGAGCAGCGCGCGCAGACTGGTGGTGCCGGATTGACTTCGCATCCAACTGACCATTTGAGTGAGCAGAAGACTGACAAAAAACATTCGCTCGGTGTCATTCAGATGCGCGATGGAAAAAATGGCGATACGGGGTTTGCCGGTTGGCGAATGCAAAATCTGATCGATATCCATCGGCTGGCCCTCCAGCCATGCGGAAAATCCTGGTGCTCCCAATAAATTATTAAAACGCATGGCCAATGCAAAGCGATCCTTCGACGAGAAAACTGATTCCAAGTCCATCACGCCCAACTTGGAAAACGGCGGGGTTTGAATCTGTTGGATGAGCGAGGAAATCGTCAGGTCCTTGCCGGCTTCCCATGAGGTTTTCAAGATATTGGCCAGCAGAATATGTTCGGAGCTTTGCAGGGGGTCGGCGTCCAGACCAACCAGGTTGAGTAAGCTGGTCGCCGTGGTGCCCACCCGGTCCCCTAAGAGTTCTGCGTCTTCAAGGATTTTGGGAGAAGGTACTGAAAACGATTGGAGAATGGATACAGGAAGCCCTGCGGTGCTGCCAGGAGTATAGACCAAAAAGTCTGCTGCTTCCCGGAGTTTAGCGATTCTGGCTCCATCCTGGCCCCAGGACTCTAAGCCCGCTTTCCATTTTGCCGCTTCCTTGTCGGCGAAGGCTTCCGGAGTGAGTTCTTTTTTCTTGGCATCATCAGGGTTAATCCAAGGAAGAAATTCACTGCCGCGCAGATCTGGAAAGGTTAGTAGGAGGTTGGCGATATCGCCTTTGGGGTCAATGATGATGGCAGGGACATTGTCGATCGCGGCTTCTTCCAACAGGCCAATACACAAGCCGGTTTTGCCGCTACCCGTCATGCCGACACAGACCGCATGGGTCACGAGATCTTTCGAGTCATAAAGGAGTAGGCCGGGTTTGGCCGATTTAGTCGCGAGGTCGTACGGACGCCCTAAATAAAACACCCCGAGTTTTTCAAAATCAGACATCCCTGCACACTCCTTTGGTTTATCGCAGAAAGAGGGTTTTCTTGAGAAGTTCAATTTCGGCTGCGGGGTTCTCCCCGGATGAACACCTGAAACGATAACAAAGTGTCATGGGAAATCGCATCCAAGAAATACGAAGAATGAAGAATCTCTTCTTTCCAGCAAGGGGTAGGGGCGAAGGCGGTTCGGGTTGTATAGGAAGGAGTATGATTCGTTTCTGGCAAAGAAGGAAGGACCAAGGGAGAAAGTCTGACTAATCCTCGGATGATTTTCAGAAAGAGGCTACTTGAGGAAATAGGGATGGATCGTTTGAATAAACGGATTATACGGAAATTATGGTTCAGCCCCTTTCAAGTTGTTTTCAGGACCGGTTCTAGAAGGCTCAGTGCCTCTCCGTGTCATCCACGGACATTCAATGGATCTCATCAAGGTCCATCTGTTCAGATTAATAAGGGCTGTAGGCCGGAGAACCCTATATTCTGTATCATCCGAAAAAGCAGTGACTGATCATCTGATCGTCCGCCGTTGCCGGGGCCCAACTTGTTAGCCAAGATGGGAAAGACCTAAGACCCATATTGGATGCGGCCACTGAGCGCCAGATTGCTCCAAAATGAAACCAGATTTCCGGCGATGGGTTCTACTACTATTACGAAAAACTGTGGTGAGCTATTAAAGGAGGCTGTGGTGGAGACCATATCGTGGGAAGATTTTGCAAAAATTGAACTTCGCGTCGGGCGCATTGTGAGTGCGGTGCGGTTCCCGGAAGCCAAAAAACCTGCCTACATTCTGCAAGTTGATTTCGGGAAGGACATCGGCATGAAGAAATCGAGCTCTCAGGTCACGGATCTTTACAAACCGGAAGAGTTAATGGGAAAGCTGGTTGTCGCTGTTGTAAACTTTCCAGGCAAGCAAATCGGTCCGTTGATGTCGGAATGCCTGGTCACGGGATTTTATACTGAGAACGGGGAGGTGGCGTTGTGTGTTCCGGACCAATCGGTTCCTCTAGGCAC
>BQIZ01000235.1 GCA_021604365.1 Nitrospirales bacterium | reverse complement strand
GGGATTGCCGATAAATTGCCAAAAATCGAAACCTGGCCGAACCAATATCCAGGCTACGAAATTACCATTGAAATTCCTGAATATACAGCTATTTGTCCCAAAACAGGACTCCCTGATTTTGGCACAATCCGGTTGACCTATGTGCCTGACAAATCCTGTCTTGAGTTAAAATCCCTCAAAACCTATATCCACGCCTATCGAAACCTGGGCATCTTTTATGAAAATGCGGTCAACAAAATTCTGGCCGATTTCGTCAAAGCCTGCCGCCCGGTGTCAGCCAGCGTCACCGGGGAGTTTACCGCCAGAGGCGGGCTCCGTAGCGTGATCCAAGCCCGATACCCCCAATAAATTATCTCGTTTCTCAATAGGCCTATACCCCAATTATGGGGTTATATCCTTTAACGACAATCAAAGAAGGATTTGATCGTGTCAACCACATACTGAAGTTGATCCGGTGTAAGTTCCGGATAAATGGGGAGAGAAAGCACCTCTTGGGAGAGCTGTTCCGAGACCGGAAAATCGCCCTTATGGTACCCGAGAGTCTGGTAACATTCCTGAAGGTGGAGGGGGACGGGATAATAAATCCGGTTGCCTATTCCATGTTGGGTCAGATAGGCACTAAGTTCATCACGTTGTGGGGTGCGAATGGTGAACTGGTTGTAGACATGACTATTGCCGGATAACACGATCGGCGCGGTCACCTGCTCATCAAGACCGCATGTCTGAAATAATTTCTGGTAACTCGTCGCATGTGCTTGACGCTTGGCAGTCCACTCAACCAAATGTTGAAATTTCACCTGGAGGATGGCGGCTTGCAACGCATCCAACCGGCTGTTCATCCCGATGAAATGGTGGTGATACTCTGACCGGCTCCCGTGAACACGCAAGAGTTGCAAACGCTCCGCAACCAGAGGATCCCGCGTAGCAATAAGCCCGCCGTCACCAAATCCCCCTAAATTTTTTGACGGGAAAAAGCTGAAGCACCCTGTACGGCCGAATGCTCCAGCCTGAACACCGTTTCGAACGGCACCGATGGCCTGACAGGCGTCCTCAATGACCGGGATTCCCTTTTTGTCCGCAATCTGAACAATGGATTCCATGTCCGCACATTGTCCAAAAAGATGGACCGGAAGAATGGCTTTAACCTCGGAAGTGAGGCTATCCGCTAACCGGCTGGGATCGAGATTAAACGTATCAGGCATCACATCGACAAACACCGGACGTGCGTGAAGCCGGGAAATCACTCCTGCAGACGCGAAAAAGGTAAAGGGGACCGTCACGACCCGATCGCCCGGTTCTATCCCCACTTCCATCAACGACAACAGCAACGCATCGCTTCCGGACGCCACACCAATCGCATGATCCGTGCCGATAAATGACGCCAGGGTCTGTTCGAGGTTCTGAACATGGGTGCCCAGAATAAAACTTTGCTCCGCACACACCTTGTCCAACACCACCTGAATGTCCTGTTTGATGCTGGCGTATTGGGTTTTCAAATCAAGAAGAGGAACGTTCACAATATGACGACTCCGTATTGGGCTTGGACGTAAAAGAAATAGTCGTATGGACAGAAATTCACAAAAAAGGATATTGGCACTTATGTGGCAAGACGGAAGGGCAACAATACCAACAACGTTTTCTGAATGCTATAGTCAGACACCTTCGCCGTTCACCCTCCACTGGTGGGCAACAGCGCGAACAAGACCGCATACCGGCACCCTTTGCCAATCCCCATGCACACGAGTGCCCTGACCCAGCCCACCCGCAACCACCCAGCGGCGATGCAGAGCGGATCTCCAATAAACGGCACCCAGGACAATAACAGCACCGAACTGCCCCACTTGCGAACCCGTTCCACTGCCAGATGCTGAGCCGGTTTGGTCAACTCATTGAATGGATACCACCACCCGATGAGCCATCCCAAAGCCCAGGAACTCATTCCACCAAGGGTATTGCCTGCTGTAGCCGTGGCGAGAAGACTCCAGGCAGGGAACTGTCCCTGTGATGCCAAAAAGACAAACACAACCTCGGAGCTTCCCGGTAATACGGTTGAGGAAAGAAACGCGCTTAGAAATAATCCGACAAGAGAATATTCATCCCCAATCATGGCGATCGCGCTCACCTGTCATCCTGTGACAGGCGGATCGAATCAAACTTCAAATTGGCATCGAAGGTGATCTCAAATGTCCCCTGGATACCCTGATGGGAGACAAAAGGACGAAGGACTCTTGCGGGAAATTGGATAGTTCGACCATCGATTGACGGTGCTACCACATATTCCACCGCACCCTGGTAATAGGCCTGAAAGCGTTCGGGAGAAATGTTCAGTCTCACGGTCACGGTTTGCATAATACGCTACTCCAGGAACTCTCCTCAGATCTCATCCCATGAACCCGAACCCTTTCATTCCGTCATCACCATGCAGACAATCTAGCCTCGGACGCGTCTCTCATGCTATGAACTGTTACGCCCGATGCGTCGGGCACGTTCCACACTTAACCGATGCTCCAGGATATAATATTAAGAATAAGCATTTACTCCCCAGGACTACTACTCCAGAACCATTGACATCATGATAGATTATCGCCAAGAACTTTTCATTATTCGACAAGCCATGCTCCTTGCAAGTGATCGTCTTCACAGAATCCAATATGAAGGCTTGGCCGTCCAGATCAAGCCGGACGGATCGCCAGTGACCAATGCCGATCTGGAGGTCAATCGTATCATTCAGGAAGCTTTATTCGCCGCCTACCCCGATGATGGCTGGCTTTCGGAAGAATCACCCGACAACACTCTCAGACTGAAAAAAAACCGTGTGTGGATCCTGGATCCCATCGATGGGACCAAACCCTTTATTAAAAGCCTGCCACAATTCGCCATCTCTCTCGCGCTCATCGACCATGGACAAGCCTCGATCGGGATTATCTTCAACCCGGCCACCCGGGAATATTTTTGTGCCGTGCGAGGGGAACCGGCAACCGTGAATGGCTGCCCCATTCATGTCCCCCAGGCCCCAGGACACCGCTTCTCGTTTCTGGTGAACACAGGACCTATTGCCCGCTCCACCATTCACACATGGCGAGAAACCGCCAATTGCCGAACTTTGATGGGTTCCATCGCCTATTCATTGGCACTGGTAGCTGCCGGACAGATTGACGGAGTGATCAATATTGGCACACAAAACGAATGGGATATTGCTGCGGCCCTCCTTCTGGTTCAAACGGCAGGAGGGGTCGTCGTGGACAGAGATATGAAACCCATTCAATGCAACCAACCTCATCCCACCGTCAACGGCATCATCGCCGCTCGCCCTGATGCCATGCCCCTGATCCAACAATTTCTTGCGAGCCTCCCTGCCTAGGAGTATCTCGGACCTAGGATGAATCGGCTACAAAAGTGTTTAAGCGGTCCAAATTTCGCCGCTTTCTTAAACCAGAGTCCCACTATGGGCCAACGAAATCGTCAAAATCTGGCCTCGCCCATCCGCTTTTTCGCCCGCGATTCCCTACCTAACATCTTTTCCATCAGGCCACGGGAGTTTCTTTATCCAGCTATCTAGGTAAAAACCCTATTCGCCTGATTGCTTCATGATTATTCAAACTGGAGGAGATTCTCGCTCTTTGCTGTACCACTTTTCAGCGTAATGAGCTTCGACCCAATGTGCGTTCATCAGAATATATTTCAGGCCTCGACGCTCTCATCCTCATCCTTCTTTATTAAAAATCCTTCCCAGCCGGCTTTTCCTTAAACTCAACGAGGATTCAACCGAAAAAACAGATGGGCCACTACACGTAATCTCTGTCGTCATCAGGCAACCATCCTTCACCAGACTGAAGGGTGGGCAGTCTTTTCTAACCAGGAAGATGGGCATCGGATCATGCGCGGAGCCGTCAAAAACACGATTAAGATCCTGACAATTGAGGATGATAGCGCCCAGATAGAAGCCCTCAAAGAAGCGCTGACGGTGGCCCAAATCATCTGTGTGGAAATTCTTGAGGCCGAAGACGGCGAACAAGCCATGTCCTTTTTAAATCAGGAATATCCCTTTATGGATGCCCCACAACCCGACCTGATTTTTCTCTCCAATCATCTCCCCGATGTGTCGGGAGAAGAGATTATTAAGGGACTTCAACGCGACCGCCGCTTACAGTCCATTCCGGTGGCGTTGTTTTCGGAAGAGGCTCCACGTCAATCGAAAGATTTTCCTTTCCCTCCCAATTGCCATCTTTTCAAACGACCGAAGACCTGCGACGAATGGATCTATGTGCTGCGATGCATTGAAGATGTCTGGGTTTCGCTTTTAAACATGGCCGGAAAACCTCTCATTTAAGTCCGGGTTTATTCACCGCCTGTTGCCTGGCCTGCCTGGCCGATTTCCGGTTTCCTCCGGCCACCATCTGAAATTCATACAGTCTTGATTCCAACGGACCATTGAACAAGGGGATTTTGCGGGACGGCGCTAAATGAATGAGTTTAGGAAGACGCGAATCGGCCGTGAGGACATAGACATCCCACCCAGCAAACCGCTGCTTCAAGAGATTTCCAAACTTTGGATACCACTCCTCCAGCTCCGAACGGTCTCCCATTCTCACTCCATAGGGAGGATTGGTAACCAGAAAACCTTTTAGCCCAGGAGGCGTCACATCCAATACATCAACCTGGCTTAGTTGAATATCCCCAAGCCCCAGACCTTCCAGATTTCTTCTTGCCATGGTCAAGGCATTCGCATCCTCATCATACCCAATAATTGAGAGACCGGGACCGGGAGTGACCGGTTTGATCGACTCTTGCCGTAGGTGATCCCAGATCGTGTGATCAAATTTCTGCAGGTGCCGAAATGCAAATTCCCGCCCACGACCTGGGGCAATCCCTTTGGCCATCAACGCCGCCTCAATTAAAAATGTGCCCGCGCCACACATCGGATCAAGCAAGACCTGCTCGCCGGTCCAACCCGAAAGCCTGAGAATGCCGGCGGCCAAATTTTCGCGTATCGGCGCTTCTCCGGCCACTTTACGCCATCCACGTTTAAACAGCGGATCTCCCGAGGTGTCGATATACCACACCACATGCTCTTCATCGACAAAGACCACAATTTGAATATCGGGTTGGCGTTTACTCACTTCGGGGCGTGCATGTGTCGCCCGGATAAATCGGTCACAAATGGCATCTTTCACTCGCAACGTCGCAAAATCCAGGCTTTTCAGTGGAGAATGTTGAGCAATGATGCGAACTTTGATGTGACAGTCCACGGAGAAATATTCGGGCCAGGGAAGACTTGAGGCAAGGCGATAGAGATCCTCCTCATCCCGGTACCACCCCTGCCCGACTCGCCACAAAATACGGCTGGCAATGCGACTTTCTAAGTTGAGCCGGTAGCAGA
>BQIZ01000234.1 GCA_021604365.1 Nitrospirales bacterium | reverse complement strand
GGGATCACGCATTGTGTGAAGCAGATGGCGTATTCATCGTTCGCAATGCATTCCAGAATTTTTCGACCGTTTCTTCTTTTTCAAAGCACCGTCTTTAGTTTCCACAACCTATCGACTGCCTACAATTCAGCTTGTACACGGAACAACCGGTCCGGATTCCACAAACACATCCACCGTTTTTCCATTGATCTTGGGTTTTAAGGATTTCGGGACAAGTTACAGGAAGGCGATGGCGCAACACCGGAGGGGCAGTTTCACATCCAGCAGAAGAAAGGACCGGGATCCACCAAATTCCATAAAGCCCTCTTACTCAATTATCCAAACCACGAACATCGTCGACGTTTCCAGAAAGCCAACCTCAAGGGACGCCTGACAGCCCACCGCGACATCGGAGGTCTAATAAAATTTCACGGACAACAACAGTACGACGAATGGCTGCATTGCCTTATCCAGTACAGACATGGATGCCGTCTATCATCTGGTTATAGAAGCGATTCCGGTGACCGTCGTCGGAGCCATACAACCAGGCATTTGGGTGATGAAAGCCCTAGACGACACCACCGACCATACCCGCCAACGCATCGCTCCCCCTTTAGATTCCCTGACAGTCCGAAACCGATAAAATCATTCGGGGGAAATCCCTTGAGGTGATGGATTCGGTAGGGAATCATCTGGTGACCGCTGCATCCGCCGCATCAACATTTGCGGTTCCACCAACTCGATGTCGTTGAGATCACGCAGCTTTGCCATACCATGAAGCGCCGTGGCAATATTGCCATCCTGACTCTGAAGCCATGCGGCGTGAGGCGCATAGGAAAGTGATTCACGAATTAAGAAGCCGCACGCCTCTAATTCTTCCCGCCGACCCTCGACGGAGACGTGGGACTGGAAACGAATAAACACCCTGCCGGACGGCACTCCTTGCGGACCATTGGGCTCAAGACGATAGACGGGTGTCAGTATGAGGTTGACCGGAAGGGTCGACATAACAAAGGCCTCACCCCGGCACACATTGATAACCGGATCGTCAAAAGAGTACAACACCGACATAGTCAAAGCGGGAGGGACCGGCCCATGAACCGCAAAGCAGTCGGACTCACGAACATAGACACGGGGTACCGCTTGGGCTTCCACGGTTATCCTTAGAGGAAAGTGAGAAAACGCATCGTTCAAAGCCATTAGTCATTCTACGAAGGAATGCGGAGCAAGTCCAAGCATCATTGCCAATTCACACAGAAGGAGACCACCCATGTTGTCATTTCGTTATGGAGGACAAAACGGAAAATCGTTCAGGCTGAAAACCGATGAAGACCTCGTTGTCGTGCGAACTCAGAGTCGTCGACCGTTGGAAGCTGCAGCGCAGTCGCCTCGAGCCCGGCAAGCTCTGGACGATCTTGCTCCGGTGCACCGGTTTCCCAATGCCGGCGTGGAAATCTTTCGCTATCCCCAAAACGTTCGACGCGCGAGTGCGCGAGGAGCCATCCGCGCCACCATAAAATCCGTAAAAGACGTGCAATTTGCCGGTCGGGTCCTGGTCGATCCCCAATCAAAGAAACCGGTGCTATACACCGAAAACCTTTTTGCTAAATTTGATGATGACCTGGCCGAATCCACTTGTCGGAAAATCTTGAAATCCTCCGGACTGGGAATCAAACGGGTGCTGGAATATGCTCGCAATACCTTCTTTGTCGAAGCGCCTGAGGGCACAGGACAAGAGGTATTTGCCATAGCGGAAAGTCTCTTACGGCATAAACATGTGGAGCTCTGCCATCCTGAACTTGTCAGACAAATGGGATGGCGCACCGCCTTTCCACAACAGTGGCACCTGAAAAAGACCACGATTAATGGAACGGTTTATGATGCCCATGCCAACGTGGAGGCGGCCTGGGCACTCAGTGAAGGAGAAAATACCACTGTCGCGATCATCGATGACGGGATGGATCTTGATCATGAAGAGTTTGCCAGTTCGGGAAAACTTCTTGCTCCTCGCGATGTGACAGGCGCCACTGACGATCCTCGACCCGGCAGCCGGGATAATCATGGAACCGCCTGTGCAGGCGTCGCCACCGGCAACGGTTTTCATGGTGCCGCCGGGGTCGCTCCCAAAGCCCAATTAATGGCCATCCGTTACGTTTCCCCGTTAGGCTCACAAGCCGAGGCTGATGCATTTATTTGGGCGGCGCAACATGGCGCGGATGTCATTTCCTGTAGCTGGGGGCCGGAGGATGGCGCCTGGTGGGACCCCCGCGATCCCCTTCATCACACCGTGGTTCCCCTGCCGGATTCCACCCGACTTGCCATAGATTGGGCCGTCGCCAATGGACGCAACGGAAAAGGCTGTGTGATCACCTGGGCCGCCGGAAACGGGAACGAAAGTGTCGATAACGATGGATACGCCAGCTATGAAAAAGTGATTGCCGTGGCCGCCTGCCACGCCAAAGGGAAAAAGAGTGCCTATAGCGATTTCGGAAAGGCCATTTGGTGTACCTTTCCCAGCAACGATACCGTTCTCCCCCTCCCGGGAATCTGGACCACCGATCGCTCGGCGTCAGCAGGATACAATCCCGGACAAGTCAGTCGAGGCGATGCGGCAGGCAATTATGTCAACGATTTTGGCGGCACATCAAGCGCCTGTCCCGGTGTCGCAGGAGTGGCCGCCCTCATTCTCGCTCGCAACCCCTCACTGCGATGGGATGAAGTCAAAGATCTGCTCAAGCACTCGTGTGACCGAATCGATCCAATGGCTGGAAAATATGACACCAACGGCCATAGCACCTTATATGGGTATGGACGGATCAATGCCAAACGCGCCGTGGAATTGGCTGCACCGGCTATTCCGACTCCCACGACCGTTCATAGCTCCACCGCCATCGTTCCCATTCGCGATCTTCAAACGTCGCGACTCTCTGTTCAAGTGGCCGAAACCACTTTGCTGAGTTCCGTCAAGATCGGAGTGGACATTGAACATTCCTATATCGGTGATTTAATCATTAAGGTGGTCCCGCCCAATTTAACAGGAGTCTCGCCCATTCTGCTCCACAATCGCATTGGAGGCGGTACAGACAATATCCACACTACCTACGATGTCACCACGACACCGGACCTCCTGGCATTAGCAGGCAAAAATCCAAAGGGAAAATGGTCACTCACGGTTCAGGATAAAGAGAAGCTGGATACCGGGCGCATTTTACAGTTTTCAGTGACCCTGATTTTCTGATGACCGCCTATTGGAAAACCGGGTTATGAATAACGAGGGCTTCGATTTCCTACTGCGCCACTCAAAATCAAAACTTTCGACGAGACCAAAATCCGAAAGAAAGTAAGGACGGACTGGGCACTGCCGGAACAGCGGAGCCGGGCGGCCGAACCGGAGATCATTATCGAGATGTAGTCGTAGCCCGGTCAGTGGCAATAAAGTTCGATCTCTTTTTGAAGAGGTTTAGCCCTTCTTTCAGAGGAATTCTGTCTAATCAAGACACGGGCTGCCCTCGCAAATCTAAATCACCCCACCTATCCCGACAATCGGAGAATAATGGACAAAAGATCGCAAATTATTTGAAATGGGAGTGAGCAGACATTTACTGATTGAACGAGTTTCCCACTCTGTATGCGGAGGGAATCTATGTGTCCCGGCTTCACACGCCACGAGCAAAAATTATATTGTGTTCAAAAAATCCGCATTTTCCCTTGTGATTCCAGCCTTCAATTCGTAAAATCCAGAGGAAACGAAAAATTCACCTTTGTGAGGGAATTTTCCTGGATAGAGACATTAAGAGTTTTTTGGGCATTAATCATAAGATGGTCTCCTTAAGTCTCTCCGGCATGTGAGTCCGGCGTTCCCTCTTAGCGAGCTTCTCCAAATTGTCAGTATTCCGTTGAAGAAATCGCAAAGAGGACTCCTTTGAAAAATATCTTTCTCCCACTTTCCAGCTTCTTTCTTCCAAGCACCATCAGCGTTTTTCTGTTAACTGGGGTCCTTCTCTCTCCCTCCCAATCTTTAGGATTTGAAAAAGTGGAGTACGTCCAAGAGTTTCGCGCGGGACTTCAAGAACCCGTCGACGTCGCCCTTGCGGTAAATGGCGATGTGTATGTGTTAGACAAAGAAGCTTCTAAGATCTTTGTCTTTGATGCTTCCGGGAAACCTAAATTCGACTTTGGGAGACCAGGTTCCGGCCCCGGCCAGCTTGACGAGCCGGAATCACTTGCCATTTCTCCAAAAGGCCAGGTGTTTGTGGCGGACACAGAAAATGACCGAATTCAGGCCTTCGATGCTTCCGGGAAACTTTTATTTCATTTCGGATCCTCCGGGAATCAACCCGGCCAATTGGAAAATCCATCTGGATTGGCCATCGATCAATTTGGAATGATCTTCGTAGCCGACCGAAAAAACAAACGGATTCAAAAGTTCAGCTATCGCGGCATATTTTTGCAGGCCTTTCCTCTAGACAATGCGCCATCAGATATGGCCATCGATCCGGAAGGTAATGTATTTGCCTTGATGCCAGACAAACCGGAAATTGTCAAAATTTATCCCCATACGCAAAAACGGGAATGGGTCTTTCAATCCGTCCAGAAGCCTGACTTCCTCAGTTCGGGGAGAGGCATGGCCGTAGACATTAAAGGAGATGTCTATATCAGTGAACGTTCCGATCACAGCATCAAAAAAGTGGATACAAAAGGTAGCCTCCTGGTGACCTTTGGTTCGGAGGGTGATGGACGGGGCCAATTCGAGGACCCCAGCGGGTTGGCTGCTGATGAACAAGGGAATATCTATATCGCCGATTCCGACAACCATCGGGTGCAAGTGTTTCATGTGGCAGGAAGTCAAAAGCACCCCATGATGGTTCAAACCCAATCTCCGCCGATTATCCAATTCCATTCCCTACTCAAGGCTGAGGAGGCCATCACAGACCTCTTTTATGTCCCAACAAAAGGGCTGCATGTTCTCTCTCAGGAGCGGGATCATATTCTGCGAATCGGCTCCCCAAATCAGGTATACGGAAGGGAAGGAAGTAAACCAGGGGAATTTGATGCTCCCATGGCTTTGACAGCCTCTGCAGATGGAATACTGGCGGTAGCGGATACCGGCAATGATCGTGTGCAACTACTCGATCCAGAAGGGGCCTCTTTCAACCAATTTGGCAAATCCGGAGAAAAAACAGGACAATTCGATGAACCGGCCGGCATTGCCATCAGCAAGAAAAATTTAATCTATGTGGCTGATACGGAAAACCATCGAATACAAATTTTTAATACGGAGGGCATTTTTCTCACGAGTTTTGGCCAGGAAAGTGACAAAATTACACCACAGACACCGGAACATGGAAAATTTAATAATCCAACATCTCTGGCAATCAACTCACAACACCAGGTGTATGTGTTGGATGCCAACAATCAC
>BQIZ01000233.1 GCA_021604365.1 Nitrospirales bacterium | reverse complement strand
TCGAGCACCTGCATCTTCCGGTTTTTCACCCGTTTCTGGAGACGTTGGACTTCCTCGTCTGCACTGACATCCTTCGTACTAAACGTCAGATTCATCCCCATCGTGTTGAGATCCCCCAGAAAAATATAATTCGCTTGGCCCTCACTGCACGATGCTTTATCCAGGACTTTTCGCAATTTGAGCGCCCGTTCGGTCTGATCGTCCCGCAAGCCGAATCCGCGAGGTTCCGTTAGACTTTTTAAATGCAAAAACAACAGGGGATAGGCTTTCCCATCCACTTGAATCGTCAGCAAGGACCCGGGACGCAGAACAGATATCCCTGATTTAAATTCCAGCCGTTGAGTATAAAAACTCGAGAATGTTTTCTTCACGCCTATCAAAATTTCCTGTGTTTGAGGCCCTTCCGTAATATGAAACTGGTAGTTCGGCATCACGGTCACGATGGTGTCATATACCGTAGAACCCACGACTTCATACACCGCAACCACATCGGCATTTTGTTGAGCCAGATATTCGATAATGGGTTCAACAGGTTTTTTCGGCTTCGCCGTATTTTTGGGCATCGCTCCGAAATGCTCCACATTCCAGGACGCAACAGAAAATGCTTTGGCCATCATCCCCTCCTCGGTGACGTGTGAAAGATCATGACATCCCCACGTTTCGCCAGGTTGTATCATAGGTTGGGAAAAAGAGAAAGATCGATGTAGGGGGCAACCTCTCCCACGCTCCCTAAAAAAGAAAGGTCGGGTTGTTCAGTAGAGGGATTTATTGGCCGCAATCGGCTCGCAACAAAGAAAACGTTTCTCAACTCAAAGGGAAGTTAAATACGCCGCAATAAACAAAACGGCCAGGCTCAGAACTAAAATGGTTCGTTGCATCCAGACCACTTTGCCGGAAAACATGAGTGGCTGCGCCCCCTGCTGTTTGCCTTTCACCGAAGCACCATAGGGATCGACAATCAGATCATGGACAAAGATGAGCCCTCCCACGATGGCAAAGACAAAGAGCTTGAGCATCATGATCAAGCCCCAACTGGTTTCAATACGAGCCGATCCGCTTTCATCCAGCAACTGGGACGCTCCGGTAAAGACCAACGCCATCAAGCTCACCCACCCCACCATTTTAAACCGTTGCCCAACTTTTTTGACCATCTCAAGAGCTTCCAACGACGGTAGTCTGGCTT
Source organism: Nitrospirales bacterium (assembly GCA_021604365.1). Taxonomy (GTDB): domain Bacteria; phylum Nitrospirota; class Nitrospiria; order Nitrospirales; family UBA8639; genus Nitrospira_E. The sequence continues at coordinate 4,218 of BQIZ01000233.1, read as the reverse complement.
TGCCTTCGGTCAAACTTGGCCTAACCACGAGCTGAACGAACATCCATCCGCCAATGAAGGTAATAGCCGCTAACAAATGAATCCACGTGACGATATAAGCCGGCATATATTCTCTCCTACAATTTTTGATTCATGGCCCAAACCTTGTCATGATACCCACTGGACCGGAGAAAGACCACTGAAGAAATGGTCATATTCTTTCAACCCCTGACAGGAAAAAGATATGGTTCTCTCAACAGATATGGAGGTCAAATGATGATGATTCGCGTTTCCCCATTCCCAAATTTTTCCAAAATATTTGTCCTGGGTCTTCTGACTCCGTTCGTCCTTGTTGGGTTCATGGCCATTGACTCCTCGTGGGGAGCTGGATCAGACAAGGAGCGATGGAATAAAAAATATGAAACCGGAAACTATCTATTCGGACGTGACCCCATTCAGTTTTTAACGGACCATGTCGACCTTTTACCCAAAGGGGCTGCCCTGGACCTGGCTATGGGTGAAGGACGCAACGGCGTCTTTTTAGCCACGAAAGGCTTTCAGGTCACCGGGGTCGATATTTCGGAGGCGGGCTTCAAAAAAGCTCATGCCCTGGCTTCCGAAAAAGGCGTGACCATAACCACCCTGGTCGCCGACCTGGAACAATACATCCTTCCTCCCAATACGTTTGATCTCATTATCTGCACCTATTATTTGCAACGGGACCTCTTTCCAAAAATTGCCCTGGCGCTGAAACCGGGCGGGATGGTCCTAATCGAAACCTATACGGTTGATCATGTGCAATACCGGCCAAAATTTAACAGAACCTTCCTCTTGGAGCGGAATGAATTATTGACGTTGCTCCCTGGCTTGCGGGTGTTGCGTTACCAAGAAGTCGATACTGGAGATGCAGCCTTTGCCAGCATCCTGGCACAAAAACCTACATAAGCTCCAAGATAATTCCTGAATCTTTGGCTTTCTCCCTCCCCTTTGTAAGGGGAGGAAAGGTGAGGTAGAGACGTTGAGTTAGTGCAGCATTGAGAATTGCGGGGCAAAAATGGCTCTGAGGCGCTTTCCAGCCCTCTACCTCCCTTAGTCCCTCCTGACAAAGGAGGGAAATTCCATGCGTATCTAACTTTCCTTACACCTTCCTCCTGACTATTTTCCTATAGGTTGCGGCCTTTTAGATCAATGGGGTACTCTGGCACCTTCGTTTTGGCCTGTACATGATGAATGGGGCTGTTGAAAAAAGCCGCCAGCGGCGTTCTCACCATTTTTCCGTGCTCACGTACTGAAAGTACGCTCTGCGCGCAAAAATGACTGCGGCCTTGCTGGACGAACTTTTTTGAACCGCCCCGAGGCCGCTGATAGGCAACGTACCTGTGGGTAAATATGCTCTTGGAAATTATTTTCATTCAACACTCCCTGAATAGAACCGTCACCAAACCCTCATGAACCAAACCACCGCAGTTCAACCGACTGCCGAAACCTGGGCCGGCGTTAACCCCCAAATTTTGGAGGGAGACATCCTCAATCAACGTGCCTGGCGGATGCCGGACATTGTGATTTACCAGCATGCCAACGAGGAATGGTGGGTGGCCCCCCTCGATGAAGAGTTACCCCTGATTCGGCTCAATCGCATGGGCGCAGCCCTGCTAGGCGCGATGGATGGACGGATGACCATTGGCGCACTCCTCAATCAGTATGGCAAATGGGTCTGCAGCCCGACCCAACACAATGGTCGCTGGCACTTAGAACGGTGGGCCCAACCACGGTTTTCCTTAGCCTACTACGGAACCGAACCGCCTAGCGGACACAGTGCGGAAGCGAAATGGGATTTATTGCTGCAAAAGGTGCGGGAAGGGTGGCATCAAAACGTCCAGGCTGAAACCGAAGATCATCTGTCCAAATTTCACGTTCAGGGTATTCAAGGACCCCATGGGCATTTTGAAATAATCGAAACCACCGTCTCGCATTTATTTCGTGAACCCTGCGAAGCCATGAACGGGCTTACCTATGGGCGGCTACTCGGCAAAACCCTTCGGCAAATGGGCTGGCTCTCTCCCAAGCCCAAACGCATCGTGGAGGTAGGCGCCGGCCTCGGGTATGTCTCGAAGGAACTAGCGAGGGAACTCTCGGCCGAAGAGCGGAAAGACATCCAGTACACCTTTCTCGATCTGACGGGCCCGTTCCTGGGTTCCCAAACGTCGCTGGCGCGAGAAGCAGGGTGGACGGCGACGGCCATTCAAGCCAATGCCGAACGAATGCCGTTGGCGGATCGTTCCGTTGATTTGTTGATCGACAATGAAAACCTCGCCGACATGACGCCAATCCAATTTACCGGGGAGGAACTCCTCACGTTTAAAGGCGAAAATCCGCTCCATGATGAAGCCCTGGACCTTATCCGGCGCATGCGTCTGCCGCTCCGGCCCCCCTTTCCGGACGAAGTCATTTTCAATTATGGCGCCATTCAATTTTTACAGGAGGTCTGGCGCGTGCTGAAGCCGGGCGGACGGGCCATCCTGGTCGAATTCGGGATTGAAGATGATTGGCCGTCACCCGTCAGATTGCCCGGTCATACTGAATATGAAGTGCAATTCAGTCATCTTCGTCATGTTGCGAAATGGCTGGGTTTCCGGGAACAATATTGCACATTGCCACAATTGCTCGGCATGAAACGGGACATCAACGTCTTATGTACCGGCGCAGCCTATACCCTGCGGCGATTTTGTCGTGAATTGGAGAAGCCTTTCTCCGTTCGGGCCTATACCGAAAAAGAACTGGGCACGGCGCTCGGCACTCTTCTTCCTAAACTCACCGGCCTGCATTACCATAACGTCTTGGACCCGGCCTGGTTCGGTCTCTGGGATTTCAAAGTCCTGTTGGTCGAAAAGCCCGGCGGTATGAGCATCGGACAACAACCGGCCTTCAAAGAATCCGGCGGCTTCCGCTGGTACACCCAACGATAAGCAGCATTCCAACCTAGACAATCCCTGGACAGAGCATCTACTATCACTACAGCCTCTCTAAAGCATCGATATCTGCAAGGTCCTTGGGTCTTCCCGTCGCTTTCTTATTCAGAATTAGATCATCAAGACCAATGCAGAAAACTGGCCGGCCTTCAATCGTAATGTTTATTTTATTCTGCCAGGCTTGCTCGAAAGCCACGCCAGTGATGGAGGTGAGAATATCGATTCGAAACGGTGAGACACCGATTTGAAAAACCGTATCTGGGTGAGAAAGATCTTCCAGAGAGAGCTTTGAAAGGGGGGCACCAAAGACTTGTAAGGCTTGAAAGACCCGTTCAGCATTTTCAGTGCTGGGACGAATCCAAATATCCAAATCACCTGTTGATCGAGGATGCCCATGAGCGGCGACCGCATAGGCACCCACAATCAAAGAATCAGCCCCGGTTTCGCTCAATGCGAACAACATCTCGACGAAGTCGCGATTCATCCCACTTCCCATCCTTAAAAGTCCAGGCTTGAACCGTTAAAGGCCAAACCATCGCGACCCGATCACTAGGGGTCAGGTGAACCAGATCAGACTCACGGCCCTCCTCAGACAGCGTTATTTTCCGGGTCCGGTACCAGGATCGATCAGTTTTCATGAATTTCATAAATCAGATGATACCACTACAAATCGATCCTATACAGCATACGAGATTCCTGACTTATTGGATGGGCACCATACCTTACTTCTGAACAAAATGGCGGAAGATGCCCACCCTCCTAGGTTCTAGTCGAATTCAGCATTGATCATGATAGGCGTTCTCCCGTCAGATTGCCCGGTCATACTGAATATGAAGTGCAATTCAGTCATCTTCGCCATGTGGCTAAATGGCTGGGTTTTCGAGAACAATATTGCACATTGCCACAATTGCTGGGCATGAAACGGGACATTAACGTCTTATGTACCGGCGCAGCCTATACCCTGAGGCGATTTTGCCGTGAATTGGAAAAGCCCTTCTCCGTGCGGGCCTATACCGAAAAAGAACTGGGCACGGCGCTCGGCACTCTTCTTCCTAAACTCACCGGCCTGCACTACCATAACGTCCTGGACCCCGCCTGGTTCGGTTTGTGGGATTTTAAAGTTCTGCTGGTCGAAAAGCCCGGCGGTATGAGCATCGGACAACAACCGGCCTTCAAAGAATCCGGCGGCTTCCGCTGGTACACCCAACGCTAATCCCTCAGAATATTGGCGTAGGGCGCCCGTCCTACTATCTTTCCCAGCATCTCGTAG
>BQIZ01000232.1 GCA_021604365.1 Nitrospirales bacterium | reverse complement strand
GAAGTGCCATTAGAGTTGCAATCCAAGATGCTTCGGGTGCTTCAGGAACAGGAGTTTGAACGATTAGGCGGGACGCGCACGATCCGCGTGGATGTTCGACTGGTCGCGGCCACCAACCGCGATTTAATGCAGATGGTGGAAACCGGAGAGTTTCGCAGTGACCTATATTACCGGTTGAATGTCTTTCCCATTACGGTTCCGCCCCTTCGCGAACGGCAGGAGGATATCCCGATTCTTGTTCGGTATTTTGCCCAACGTTATGCCACCAGGATGAAAAAACCCGTCGAGACCATTCCCTCCAAGACGATGGAACGTCTGGCAGGCTATCCCTGGCCGGGGAATATTCGCGAACTGGAAAACCTGATTGAGCGCGCGGTTATTCTTACCCAGGGTTCCGAACTGGCTGTGCCGTTATTAGACCTCAAAGCCGGTCTTCAGCGAGGGACTCAGTCTGGCGCGACCTTAGAAGGTGCGGAACGGGACCATATTCTCCGTGCCCTGCAAGACACCAAATGGGTAATCGGCGGCTCTACAGGCACTGCGGCCCGGCTCGGGATGAAACGCACCACGTTGATCTCGAAGATGAAAAAACTCGGAATCTCCCGCCCGACCTAATATGGTGTGTTTTCTGCAAAATTCTGCTCAACTTTTCATGTGAGTGACTATCCCCGGTCTCCTGCTCGAAGAAAAAGGCTCTGGCCATAGATGTTTCATTAAGCCTGGAGGTTCATCATGTTTCAGCGATTCTCAATCAATCATCTCTCATGGAGCAGGGGCTTGGGTCTTCTCCTCATCACGATCCTGTTTCTTCCTGGAGCGCCAGGGGCTCTCGCTGCTAATGCACAATCTCGTGAGTCGTGCAAAGCTATCAGTACCCCGTATCAGTTGAAAATTCCGTTTGGTCTGGAGGATGAGATCAAGCCATTTATTCCGGCAGACAATCCGCTGACGGTCGAAAAGGTCGAACTCGGCAAGCTGTTATTCTTCGATCCACGCCTGTCACGTGACAATACGATGTCCTGCGCGAGCTGCCACAAACCGGAGCTGGCCTGGACTGACGGCACCAAGCTCTCTATGGGCATCGATAATCAGGTGGCCACCCGGAACGGCATGACCGTCGTCAACCGTCTGTACGGCCACGCCCAGCTCTGGCATGGGAAAATGACCACGTTGGAAGCGCAGGCGGTCAATCCCCTCACCAAGGCGGTACGGATGGGAATGCCGTCCACGGATGCCGAGGTGGCGAAGCTCAATGCCATCAAGGGATACCGGGAGCGATTTCAGCAGGTTTTCTGCACGGATGTCACCATTGATGGGGTGGCCAAAGCGATTGCGGCGTTTGAACGGACTCTTTTGTCCGGCAACAGTCCGGCAGATCGATTCGACATGGGCGGAGAAGAGGACGCGATCTCCGAGTCCGCCAAACGAGGGCTCCAAGTGTTTCAGGGCAAGGGCCGCTGTACACGCTGCCATTCGGGATTCAATTTCGCCGACGAAGAATTTCACAATCTCGGCATCGATTGGGATACGGCGAAAGCCGATCTGGGACGTTATTCCGTGGAGAAGCATCCGGGGACCGTTGGCGGATTCAAAACACCAACCCTACGGGAGATTGCCAGGACCGCTCCGTACATGCATGACGGGCGCTTCGCCACCCTTGAAGACGTCGTCGATTTTTACGATCAAGGGGGAATCCAGAACCCACATCTGTCTAATCTGATTATTCCCTTGGGATTAACTGACCAGGAAAAGAAGGATCTGGTGGAATACATGCGGGCTCTCAATGGTGAAGGATGGCAGATGACCGCGCCAACAGAATTTCCACAATGACGCCGCGTTCTAAAGACCAGGGGCGCATTCACGCAGGTGATACCCTTTACACTCCCGCCTCAGAATAAGGTCCTTGACCTGGGCAGATCCGGAAACGTGTTGTACGTACCAACAGCTTTTAAAGATGGAGCATTCGCAAATGCAAGGATTTCTCGATCATATTGTCCTGAATATTGAACATGATGAAACCATAATTGATTTCTACACAAGAATTTTGATGTTGCCGGCAGAGCGACTCGAAGACTATCGTGCCGGGAACGCGCCGTTTCCTTCTGTGCGGATCAATCATGATACCGTGATCGATTTATTTCCCAAGAAGTTATGGGAGCAAAATATTTCAGCACGGACAGGCTTCAGCAATCTGAACCACTTTTGTCTTTCACTCACCAAAACGGATTGGGAAGACTTATGCGGTCGACTTCGTGACCATAATATTTCAATCAGTGAAGGGCCTGTCCAACGCTGGGGGGCGCGGGGAACAGGAACCTCGATCTATTTTGCCGATCCTGAGGGAAACACCATCGAGGCCAGATTTTATTCCATGGATGATCATGACAAAAAATGTTTATTGGGTTCATGATGATGCTGTTGGTGTCATAATCCTGCATGGTCGTTCCTCACATTCACGCCTTGCCGGTTCGGCCAGACCGGCCTTTTTCACAATCCAGCGCTTCTCGTTATTTGCTTTTTTCTCAGTAACGATTCGAAATTTCGTCAATCGGGTTTTGATCGTCTGAACCATTTCCTCATTTCGTGTGTAGCAGGGCTTTGGTTTGAACCTGCCGCGTGTCTTCTCCTTTAATCCGACCTTCGCCCATCACTCAAGGGTTTTAGATAGTTTTGACGACGGCATGAAGTGGTATGGTGTGAGTGTTCAATGTGAAAATTCCCCGACGAATACAAACATTTCATTCACAAAGGAAATGTTCCATGAAAATTATTCTCATGAGCATGTTAGCCTTGGTGGTGGCCACCCCCGTTTTTGCCGATCCGATCGGAAAGCCCGAATATAAACATCCTGTCATCAAAGACCATGGGGGAATCGTGGCACTACCCGACGCCTCACTTCCTCCACAGAAGAACTCAAAAGTGATCGTTGACATTACTTCCGATGAAAGATCGGGTGGTGTGCTCAAGGGATTCGACCGGGCCGCATTGATCCTCAATCAATATACCCAAGCATCTGCAGGGATCGAACATGGGTTCAAAATGTCTGTCATCCTGCACGGGGCAGCTACCAAGGCGGCTCTGACGCACGAAGCCTATGCCAAACATGCCAATTCTTATGTAAAAGATTTGGGGAAGACACAGAATCCGGATTTGGCATTAATTCGAGAGTTGAAAAAAGCAGGGATTGATATTTACGTGTGCGGACAAGCCGCGGCCCACCACGGGTATGCCACGAGCGACATCGCTCCGGATGTAAAGATTGCGGTGTCTGCCGCAACCGTGAACATCAATTTGCAAATGGACAATTACGCATACATTTCATTCAAGAAATGAACTCCGGAATCGTACCCGCCCTTCACGGAAGACCGTCATGGCAAGCAGCGGATAAATCCTCATCGGGGTATAGCGGCTGGGCTTGTTTATTTCTTATTTCAATGGTGGCAATGGTCGTGCCGGGGGTACATGATGGAGTGGCCCTTTCGAAAGAATTTACCCTCGTTCATACGAACGATTTTCACGGTCGCTATTATCCCATCGAAGTAGCATCTGACAATGTGACGGCGCAGACCCGTGGACCCGGCGAAGGGGCACCCGGCATTACACGAAGCGGGCGGGCGGGTGGTTTTGCTTGTCAGGCCACGGTACTTCGGCAACTTCGTGAAGCTCGCGGTGATGAGAATGTATTTGCGGTTCACGCCGGTGATACGTTTTCTGACGATCTGCTTGGAAATCTCACAAAGGGTGAGGCGGTGATCCGGCTGATGAATGTGTTGGGTTACGATTTCCTCGCACTCGGCAATCATGATTTTGACTATGGGTGGGATCGAACACGAGAACTGGCTGGTCTGGCCGATTTCCCTATGCTGGCGGCCAATGTCACGTTTCGTGAGACCGGCGAGCCGATATTTGGACAACCCTGGCGGGTGGTGACCCTTGGAGGCATCAAAGTCGGCTTTCTGGCCCTCGGCTACCACAATACCGGCCATACCACCAACTCCGAAAATATTAAGTCGCTGTCTTTTTCCAGTGGCATTGATGCGACTCGCCGGTATCTGCCCGAATTGCGTGAACAGAGTGATGTCGTGGTGGTGGTGTCACACCAGGGAATGGCCGTTGACAGGAAACTGGCGCGAGAGGTCACAGGTATCGACATTATTCTCAGTGGTCATTCGCACAATTGGACCGAACCGCCGGAAAAAATAGGCGGCACCTGGTTGGTGGAGGCATTTTCGAATGGGGTGCTGGTCGATGAATTACGGGTCCGGATGAATGACAAACGGGTTGACGGTGTCGAACAAACCCTGCATGTGCTGTGGAATGATCAATGTCAGCCCGCTCCGGATGTATCCGCGCTGATTGATAAGCTGCGCGAACCGCATCGCCAACAACTTGAAGCGGTTGTGGGCACGGCTGGGGAGAATATTGGCCGGCAGTACAAGGCAGCCAGTCCGTTCGACCAACTAGTTGGCGAGATGCTGCGTCAGGAGACCGGCGCCGATGTGGCGTTGCTGCCGGGTGTCGGGTACGGGGTGACTCTCCGTTTGGGGCCGATCACCCGCGAAACCCTCTACACCCTTCTGCCGCACTCATCAAAACTGGTGACCTTAGAGCTGAGTGGTGCGAAGATCCTCAAGATTCTTGAACAGAGCGCGGCGAACCAGAAACCCGCTGACCCATTAGCCATGGTCGGTGGCTTAATCCAAACATCGGGGATGGGGTGGACGGTGGATTACCAGCGTCTCTCAGGCAGCCGGATTACGAATGTGACGGTCCACGGAAAGCCTCTCGCACCGGAAGCTCTCTATCGGGTAGCGACGCACAGCGGCATGCTGGCCGGCATTCACCGCTATACGACATTCGCCCAGGGGCACAACCTTCGGCGGAGCGATCGTCTTATCACTCACATCGTTGAAGAACATCTGCAACGGCGTGGCAGCGTGTCTGCGCCGGCGGCGGTTGACGACATCCTGATCAAGAACTGACCACTCTCGATAATCCTAAGAGGACCGAATAAAGACCAACCGAATTTGCAGCATTGATGCCGTTGGTATTCATCCTATTCTGTGAACTTCTTGTATGGGGTAAACCATAAGTGCTGTACGAACCCAATTTTTGAATAGTAAACCTTCGCCATTTTGTCCTTGCCGTATTGACGTTCCCTCGTCACGAGTCGATATATCGTCATTTATTGTTTCGACACACATCTGCTGAGTTACCAGAGCCTCCTTTAAAAAACTCATTCACTCAATGAGTTATGTGAGTGTTTTTCCATCCGGCAAGTTGGAACGGCTCTTGCCATATGTAAGAGGTAAGAGTTCAACAAAGCTTTGGTGAGAACACACAACGACAAGACAATCACATTTATTCATTCACAAAGGAGAGCAAGCCATGAAAACATTATTTC
>BQIZ01000231.1 GCA_021604365.1 Nitrospirales bacterium | reverse complement strand
GTCTAGCGGGTTGACGACGCTCATCGGGCAGAGTGTCGGCGAGTTATATGGCGTGACGTCTTTGGCGGTGTCGCAGATTCATCCCTGGCTGTTAGCAGAAGCGATAGCGATTGGGTCTGGGGTTTCCCTCCTCGGAGCGCTCCGCCCTTCCTGGGATGCCAGCACGATAGCTCCGGTTCAAGCCTTATCGGTAGGTCAATCCGAAGATAAAGAAACCGGTTCGTACAGGTCGTCAGGGTGGATTGCGATGATCGCATTTGGTGGAAGCGCTTTCCTGAGTACCCTTGCTCCCATAGAGGGTATTCCGGTCGGTGGGTATGCCGCGGCGTTTTGTCTTCTGGTGGGCGGAACCGCCCTGGGGCCTGTGCTCTGCGGGTTGATTCATGAGTGGAGGAGAACATGGCAAAGCGGGCAATGGGGCCTCCTGCCGTCCCTCGCGGCAGAACAGATCAGCCGTAATCCCGGTCGGACCAGTGTGACTATGGCGGCGATTGTGGTCGGGCTGTCCATTATGGTTGGGGTGGGCATCATGATTCAAAGTTTCCGGCATACGGTAGACATCTGGATTGAGCAAACGATGCTTGCGGATATCATCGTGGCTCCGGTGTCATGGTTGGGGGAACAAGAGGTCGAGAATGATAAGTCGGGTCTGCCATTGACTCTAGTCAAGACGGTCATGTCGATACCAGGAATTGGGGCGGTTGATCCCTACCTGGAAACCGTGGGTGAGGTTTCAGGCCGGACGGTGTCGCTGGTCGCACGTGACATGGCCCTTCATGCCGGGCGCAGCCGATATCTGTTTGTGACAGGTGATTCCACTTCCATTTTACAAGAAACGATCGAAGATGAAGGCGTGATTGTGTCTGAGGTGTTAGCCGGGCGGCTGGGACTGGCGGTAGGAAACCATATAGACGTGAAGATGCCTTCAGGACAACAGGCCTTTCCCGTGAAGGGCATTTTTTATGATTATGCCACCGATGGGGGAAAAGTGGTTATTGACAACCAACTCTTTCGTCGGCATTGGGGAGAGGCTGACGCGACGATCTTTGCGGTCTATCTCAAGGCCGGTCAGGCGCTCCCGGCTGTGCGACGTGAAATCGAACAGGTGTTAAAAAATGACATTCCCATCGTCACGATCAGTAACGGGGAGCTGAAGTCCGAGATTCTGGAAATTTTTGACCGGACGTTTCGCGTCACCTATGTGTTGGAGTTAATTGCCCTGAGCGTAGCGGTGCTGGGGATTATCAATACCCTTATGACTGCTATTACCGAACGCAGGCGAGAGCTGGCCACGCTACGAGCCTTGGGGGTGAGTCGCCCACAAATCCAAGGCCTGATTTTTTGGGAATCCTGCTATGTGTCAGGATTGGGTGCCGGCTTAGGCATTCTGGTGGGGTTGGCGCTGTCGGTGCTACTGATCAACGTAATCAATAAGCAATCATTTGGCTGGACCATTCAATTCACCCTGCCTTTTGAAACCTTGGGGATGGCCGTACTTGTGGCATTGTTGGCTGCGTTTCTAGGCGCATGGGGCCCGGCCAGATGGGCCAACCGGCAATCGATCGCCGAAGATTTACGGTATGAATGAAATGTGTGAATGGTAGTGCTGAAAAAAGTCTTAAGCCAATATGACAAGAGGTTCAGTGTGAGCAGATTTCGGCTTTTTCCGTTTTGGCTCCTTCGTATTTCACTTCCACCGTAAAGCCCAGGTCTTCGATCATCTTCCAGACTTCCTGGTGGGCAAGTCCCGGGGTCGTCAAATAACCATCAACGAAGAGGGAATCGGCGACATAGAGCGCCAAGGGTTGGAGCGAGCGGAGGTTCTTTTCACGTCCTCCGGCCGCACGGATTTCTGTTTTGGGGTGGAAGAACCGGAAGAGGCAGAGAATTTTTAAGCAGCGCGAAGGTGTGAGATTCTTCATTTCGTTAAAGGGCGTCCCTTCCACCGGGTACAACATGTTTAACGGAATGGAATCGGGCTGAATCTCCTGTAAAGCCAGGACCAGATCCACCAGATCTTCGTCCCGTTCGCCCATGCCGACGATACCGCCGCTGCAGAGTTCCAATCCGGCTGCGCGGGCATGTTTTAATGTATCGATTCGATCTTGATAGGTGTGTGTGGTGCAAATAGATGAATGGTAGGCTTCACTGGTGTTGAGATTATGGTTGATCCGATCGACCCCCGCCTCCTTTAACTGGCTGGCTTGCTTGCCATTCAATAATCCCAACGAACAGCAAATTTGAATCGGCAGCTCTTCTTTAATCTGTTTGACGGCGCTGGTGATGTGTGTGATTTCAGATTGTAAAGGGGAACGGCCGCTGATCACGATGCAATACCGTTGGGCTTTGGCCTGCGCGGCGCGCCTGGCACCTTCCAGCATTTTTTCGGGAGAGAGGAGAGAGTACCGCTCGATAGGTGCTGTGGAAATGGTTGATTGGGAGCAATAGTGACAATCCTCCTGGCAGGCCCCACTTTTGGCATTGAGCAACATTTGCAGGCGGACGGTGTTGCCAAAATATCGTGACCGAATCCGATAGGCCGCATTCACCAGGTCGAGAAGCTTGTCCTGCGGGGTGTCCAGAATGGCCAAGCCTTCCTGTCGACTTGGGATGGTTCCCTCCAGCACTCGGTCTGCCAAATCATAATATGGGGTCATGGGTTGTTCTCCCTTACTTTTTCTAAATATTTTCGATTACGAACCTGGGGATCCAAGAGTGAAATCTATATAACTTACGAAAGCCTGGCGACTTTGGCGGGTGCTTTTGGCGCTCCTGCTACCTGCGGAAAGGGTGTGTGGCTTTCAGGAATAGAAATTTGTGGAGCGTCCGACCACATGCTTTCTAAGGCATAATACTTCCGGATATCTGATTTAAATATATGGACGATGATGTCTCCATAGTCGAGTAATATCCAATTGGCCGTTTCTTTTCCCTCGATCTCGGGGCTTATTTCATAGCGTGTGGACATGACTTTTTCAATGAATGAGGTAATCCCTCGTACTTGAGGTACTGAATCGCCAGATGCAAAGACGAAATAGTCTGCTATTGACGTCATCGATCCCACATCAAGCACCAACACCTCTCCTGCTTGCTTTTCTTGAGCCGCTTGAGCGATGAAGACCGCTTGTTCGAGGGTAGGAGATGATTTCGGTGGTGTTAGACGGGCCATTGGTACAATTGTTGCTGAATTATATAGGACTCCACTGTGGGCGGCAACCAATGGCTGACGGAAGAACCAAGGGCCAGGCGCTCCCTAATCGTCGAGGCCGATATCTCACATGGCGGGATGGATAGGAGATATATGGTCTTGCCGGAAGGAAGAATGATGTCCAGACGCGTTGTGTTCTGTTCGTCAAGGTTTTGAAATGCTTGAGGCGTTATCACAGGAAGGAACGGCAGGGATTGAAGTTGTGTGAAGGAAACCCCTGGTCTTGAGCAGACGATAAAATGACAAAGGGTGAGCAGATGGTCCACCTTCCTCCAACTGCAGAAATCGAGAAAAGCATCCAGCCCCAGAATAAACCCCAATTCCGTTCCTTCTGGGCATTCTTTTTTGAAATGTGTCACCGTGTCGACACTGTAGGACACTGCCGTTGATTGGATTTCGTGATCGGAGATCGTGCAGTAGGGAAACGGGGCAATCGCTTGCTTCACCATTTCTAACCGATGGTGGGCCGGCGCAAGTGAGGCTGATGGTTTGTGTGGAGGATCTCCCGTCGGGACAAAAATGATCCGATCAAGGTGGATTCTGTTGTAGACATACTTGGCAATATGCAAATGCCCATTATGGATGGGATTGAATGAACCGCCTAGGAGGCCGATAAACATCAGTCTAGAATGTTCTCATGTGTCATTTAAAAAAACGGAGATCTATCTCTAGGCCAGGGAAGATTTGTGTATAGCTGGAGTCACGTCGCTTATGAAGCCTGCGGTTCAGTCAGGACCAGATTGTCCCGGTGAATGACTTCCTCATACTCCAATGTGCCCAGGATTTGCCTGATGTCTGACGTTTTTTTCCCCTTCATGCGGTGGAGGGTTTCGGCAGAATAATTTGTGAGTCCCTGCGCGAAGGCCATTCCCTCCCTGGTGGCGCATGTGATTGGGTCTCCTGTCAGAAAGATGCCTGTGATGTCCAGAATGCCTGAGGGCAATAAACTTTTTCCTCGAAGGGTGAGTGCGGCCACGGCTCCTTCGTCCAAACGAAGCTCCCCTTTTGGTCGAAGCGTATAGGCAATCCACTGCTTTCGACTGGTCAGAGGTGATTGGTCTGACGCAAAAAAAGTTCCTCCGGGCTTTCCGTTCAGGGCCTCTCCTAAGGCATTGGGAGTTTCTCCATTTAATAAGAGGGTAGGGACCCCAAACCGTCCTGCCTGTTTGGCGGCTCTGATCTTGGTGACCATGCCTCCACGGCTGGCTTGAGTTCGAGAAGATCCGGCAAGGTCTTCAATGTCCTTGGTGACGTTGGCTACCAGAGGAATTAATTCCGCCGAAGGATTGAGGTGAGGATCCTGGCTATACAGCCCATCGACATCGGATAAAATCACCAGGAGGTCTGCGTCGACTAGGTGGGCCACTTCTCCAGCGAGGGTATCGTTGTCACCAAATCTGATTTCGTCGATCGCCACGGTGTCATTTTCATTGATAATTGGAATGACTCCTAGGTGAATAAGGGTATTCAAGGTATGACGCGCATTCAAAAATCGTCGACGGTTGGATAAATCCTGGTGAGTTAAGAGAACTTGGGCAATCTTGTTTTTCGTGTCTTCAAACGCCACCTCATAGGCTCGCATGAGTCGGCTTTGTCCGACGGCAGCGGCGGCTTGCTGAAGGGGCAATTCAGTGGGATAGGACGAAATGCCGAGGTGTGCAATTCCGGCAACGATAGCCCCGGAGGAAACCACCACAATTTGTCGATTCTGAGCCTGCAGGGTACCCAATTCCTGGGCTAAACGGCTAATACGATCGAGACGTAAACCGCCCTGTGAAGAAGCCACCAGGCTGCTTCCCACTTTGACGACGATCTTCTTGCACGCCGCTAGCACTTGCTCGCGCATGAAGTCTTTGCTTCCAGAACGGCGTTCCCTAAATAGGTCACGAGTGATGGGAGGCCTTCCCTGGTCACGGCCGAAATGGGAAAGAACGGATAGTAGTGTGTGGCGCAATACTCACTGAGAGCTTCCAAGTGCTGCCCGTTTCCCTGTGAATCAATTTTTGTGGCCACGATGGCAAACGGCCGTTCAAGGAGTTCGGGGTCAAAGGCCTTGAGTTCTCTTTGTAGCGTTTCCACGATCACAATGGGATCTTCTGAAATCCATTCGGTGATATCGACCAGATATAACAAAAAGGCGGTTCGCTGGATATGTCGCAGGAATTTAATTCCTAACCCTTTCCCCTCATGAGCGCCTTC
>BQIZ01000230.1 GCA_021604365.1 Nitrospirales bacterium | reverse complement strand
GTCAATTTTGGCTGGCAAACGGCGTTCTATGTCGCAGGCGGATTGGGTATTGGCATCGCGCTTTTGTGGTACTGGTATGCAACCGATCACCCCCGACAACATGCCCATGTCAACACCGCCGAGGCCGAACTGATCGAAGGTTCGGAATCTCTTCCCGCCCCACCTCCTCCCTTGGAAGGACGATCCGGCAAAGCCTGGGGAACGGTCCATGATGTGTTCACCGAATTCGAAACACGTGAAGGACGACCTCCAACTTCACAGGCAAAACGCAACGGGACCGGTGGGAAGAAGGGCAACCCCAACTCCACCACCCCACTACGAACAGGAAAAACAAGCGAACCATTGCCCATTCAGAAGTCAAAGACGACCACCGTTCCATGGAAAGCCATCCTCACCACACCCACCGTCTGGTGGCTCACGCTCAGCTATACCTGTCTCGGCTATGTCGCCTATGTCTATATGTCCTGGTTCTATCTCTACCTCGTCAACGTGAGAGGCTTTGCCATCCTCCAAGGCGCCTTCTTCGCCTCGGCGCCGTTTATCGCGATGGCCATCTTCTGCCCATTGGGAGGATGGGTGACCGATCGTCTCACCGAACATTACGGGATCAATCGTGGTCGCGCGTGGGTGGGGGGAGCAGGAATGATTCTGGCCGCGCTCTCCATCATCATCGGCGCCAACATCGAAGCGCCCTATGTCGCGATCGGTTTCCTCTCACTCGGCGCGGGGTGGCTCTACTTCACCGTAGGCCCCTTCTGGTCTTCAACCACGGACTTATCCAAACCCTACGCCGGTACGCTCTCGGGCCTCATGAACACGGGGGCCAACCTGGGTGGGACTCTCTCGCCAACATTGACGCCGTGGCTGGCGGACACGTTCGGCTGGTCGGTCTCTCTTGGCATCGCCGCCGGCGTTGCGTTTATTGGCGGATTGTGCTGGATCCGCATTCGTCCTGGAATGGGAATAAGATCTTAATGCAAGCCAGACGTCAGGTGCCATGCTATAAGCACTTAGCACCTCTCTCGCCACCTGGAGTCTCATTGCGTTTTTTCGTATAATATCGGTCAGCAACAGTTAAACAAGAAAAATTGGAAAAGTATTGTGCCAACTGTTCGAGGGATTGAAGGACCTTACCGATTTTTTTTATAGTTTTGACTGCAATGAACCCAAACATGTTCACGTTCAACGAGAGCGCCATACCTGCATTTTTTTTAGAACCAATTTCCTTGGCAGGTAATGATGGATTTGCGCCACATGAGTTAAATCGAATCCGAAAAGTCCTGCTCGACCAGAAAGACAAAATGATCGAAGCTGGGAGGAACATTGTGGTCACAAATGAACCCAGAATATCCACGATAGAGGTCTCGGACGAGACCATCACCGCGCAGTTAACCGACGGACGAATGATCAGTGTGCCCTTGGTATGGTCATGGCGGTTAACCAATGCCACTCCGGAACAACGCAAGAACTTCCAAATTATTGGAAATGGCCATGGAGTACACTGGCCCGACGTTGATGAAGACATTAGCGCTATCGGAATGCTCGAAGGCCTTCCCGCACGACCTGCCAAACATCCAGTCTAACCCTTGCGATTCAACCCATCCCTATCCTCCAACAACAATTCAATTGTAGATCTTTTCTGTCAACTGGTCGGTCTCTCTTGGCATCGCCGCCGGCATCGCCTTACTCGGTGGACTCTGTTGGCTCTTCATTCAACCAGGACAGGGGCTCAACATCCCCAAGCCAGTCGATAGAGCATGAACAAGTCTGAACGGTTCACAATACAGACGGGTACCAAAATGATTCTATTATTTTTGGATAATGATAAACTGAGTCGCGGCCAAATAAAAAATTGAGCAAATAAATGAGGCTCTTCCGGTTGCAGAGAAAAATACGGTGAACCCGAAAGTTGTTCAAACAATCAGAACAGACAAGAACTACCGAACATTGACATCCTCCAATAGGGTGCGGAGACATTCATGGATATGGATGCCTTTTATCGGCTGCATCATGTCCCTTGAACTCGGTATATTCCTCCCCTTTCCCGGTCTTGTTTGTGCCACGGAGATTGAAGAGTTCAAAAAGGGCGTCGTCAAAATTACTGCACAAGTGAATGGGCAACCCAATGTCGGGACGGGATTTATCGTGAGGCTCGACGAGGACGCCGCCTATATTGTGACCGCCGCACATGTGATTTCCGGAGATAGCAAGCCACAGGTGTGGTTCTTCCCTCATCCTCATCAAGCGTTTGCCTCTCAGGTATTAGGGATAGATGGAACCAATGAGAATGGGTTGGCCACATTGCGTGTTTCAGATACCCTTCCTGATGGACTCGTGGCGCTTCCGCTCGATCAGACCACTCAAGCATCCGGGGGAGAAACCATTACCTTCATCGGATTTCCACCTAATCTCGCCCCCTGGACCGTCTCAACCGGAAGTATCAGCGGGAGGAAAGGCCCACACCTGATGTTTCAGGCGTTAGTAGAGGAAGGTCATTCGGGAGGCCCCCTTCTGCTTGATGGCAAGGTGATCGGAGTCGTGACAGACGCTCAGAGACGCCTGGGGTATGCCGTACCTACACCGGTTTTGGCCATCGCATTGAAAGGATGGCATGTGGAACCCTCTGGGAGCGACTCGTTATCACTGGAGATTTCAGGCGCAGACGGTGCGCCGATGGTTCGGATCCCTGCAGGGCAGTTTGAAACGAATCTAGAATCACGCTCAGGAACCGGGGACATGACTGAAGGGAATCGATATACCGTCTATGTCGAAGAATTCTTCATCGACAAATATGAAGTCACCATTGAACGGTATGGGAAATTTCTACAAGGCACCGGTCGGACAGCGCCGGAATATTGGGATCACATCAAGATGCCCCAGGATGCCACTCGCCCCGTCGTCGCGGTGACATGGCAGGAGGCCAAAGCTTACTGCCATTGGGCCAAGAAGAGATTGCCGACCGAAAATGAATGGGAGAAAAGCGCGCGAGGAACAGACGGACGCATTTATCCATGGGGCAATGAGCCACCGACGAGCCAATTCTCGAATTTTGCAACATTTGGTGACTTTGAATTATCAAAACTATTTCCGGTCGGGACATTCGAAAAGGATAGAAGTCCCAATGGAGGGTACGACTTTGCCGGAAATGTGAGTGAGTGGACGGCAGATAGCTGGAATGAATCGCGGCATCCAGACGGTGATGCGGCAGAGACCGTCGCGGGTTCCCCCAAAGTTATACGAGGTGGAGCATGGAATGCGACGGACGAATATTTGCGAACGGCACTGCGCTCTTCTGCTTCACTAACCCACACGGATGTAGGACTTGGTTTCCGCTGCGCTCAAAACCCGGATACGCCCCCATGAAAAAAGATGAGAGGCATGACGGAAGAAAGGATGGTCTAAAAATCGGCAAGCCAGTCTATGGATTGAAAGGGCGTCTAAACGGTTCTCTTATCCCTGAATCATGGTAAGCTAAATCGCTGATTCTAAGGATAACGAAAATAGGTCCACAGAATCCAAACAATTCGGCGTACACTTTACGGAAAGACGGTCAATTTTAAAGAGAAAGGAGGTACACCATGGGAGACAAAGGCGGGAAAAAAGACAAGGATAAAGCTCAAAAGCAGAAAGCCGATCAACAGAAGAAAAAAGATAAGAAGAAATAGGCGAGACGCGTTCTTCGATGGAAGTGGTGGGCTTCGCCTACGCGAAGCCCACAATTCCTAAAGCACTCCGATTCTTGCAACGAGAACATCAGAAGAGCTTAAGAAACACCCCTTGGCCAGAAGTCCCACAGCCTGCCATTCGGACTGGAATGCAGAAGGTCGGATCCTATGCGGATTAGTCTAATTATTGTTAGGTACTTAAAGGAGACACGTGAACACTGAATCCGAAGTTAAGAAGGAACTAGATGCCCTTCTTGAAGAGACGCCCGAACTTTTTAAACTATGCACGAAGGTCGATGACATTCTCGCATTCGGCACCAAGTACCAAAATTGGTACACACGTGCAACTAAGTTGATAGAGCTTCTGGGATCAGACCGTGTTGATGAATTTCGCACCTACTATCGCAGAGATACCAAGCGAAAAAATATTGATGCTTTGAACTACGTGATTCAAGACTATATTGCTGGCATTGGTGCATATAGGGATAACGACAAACCTCTTTGGGATATTCATCAAATCGTTACCATTCGAGTTTATAATCAGGTGCAAATTCTTGCCTCATTAAAGTCACGTCTCGGCAGCGTGCTTGCCGATGTTCGCGGGCACCTCCTTGCCGAAATCGAGGACGAGGAACTTGATGCAGCCAGGAAGCTCCTGAAGGTGAATCTGCGTGCAGCTGGGGCAGTCGCAGGTGTTGTCATAGAAAGTCACTTGCAGCGTATTGCAGTAAACCATAGCTTAAAGGTCTCAAAGAAAGACCCGACGATTGCAGACTTAAACGACCCACTCAAACATAAAGGCATTTATGATCTTCCTACGTGGAGGAAAATTCAACACCTTGCAGACTTGAGAAACCTTTGTGATCACAAAAAAAGCCGCGAACCTACGGAGCAGGAGGTCGTAGAGCTTATATCAGGTGTGGCTTCATTGGTTAAGAATATTCACTAGCCTTTGAAATCATAGAAATAGAATGAAGTATGCAGCGTTATAAAATTCTTCATCGGACGTATTATAATTTTTCGGGTGCGGTGACACTCGGACCGCATCATTTACGTCTGCGTCCGAGGGAAGACTATGACCTGCACATTGAGTCGTTAAATCTGAAGCTCACACCGCCGGCGACCCTGCTGTGGCACCGGGATGTAGAAGGCAATTCGGTAGCCACCGCCACCTTCGATGTGCCCGCCAACCAGCTTGTGGTTGAGAGCGAAGTCATTATCCAGCAATTCAATGAGGCGCCACTCGACTTTCTCGTCGCCGACTATGCTGTCGCGTATCCGTTTACCTATCAACCCGATGACCGGATCATGCTGCTACCCTACATGGCATATCCTGAACCAAAGACCAAAACTCAACTGACCGAATGGATCGCCGGTTTCTGGCAATCCCATGAACCGATTCAGACCTACACACTCTTACAGCGGCTTGGCACCAACATCAACCAAACCCTGTCCTATCGCGTGCGGGAAGAACCTGGCGTTCAAACGGTGGGGCAAACACTGGAATACGGCACCGGCTCATGTCGTGATTTTGCCTTGCTGTTTATGGAAGCCGCACGGTGTTTAGGTCTTGCTTCGCGCTTTGTCAGCGGGTATCTTCACGCCCCACCATCAGCCACCGATTATGGTGCCACACATGCCTGGGCCGAAGTCTACCTGCCAGGGGCCGGGTGGAAGGGGTTTGATCCCACTGGTGGAACCATGGCCGGAACCGATCATATTGCCGTGGCCGTCGCAAGATTGCCCGAATCCGTACCGCCCATCGAGGGATCGTTCGTTGGGCCCCCAGGCTCAACGCTTCATGTCGGGGTCTGGGTCACAAAG